>JABSRH010000178.1 GCA_013215175.1 Parvularculaceae bacterium
TTGTCCTGGGTCAGTTCGTGAAGTGCATCGATGGTCAGCTTGTTGGCATGCTCGAAAAAAGGAGCCGCAGCTTGATCGAGGAACTGGACAGCTACCTTCTCTGGTAAAGCCTTCTGGGCAAAGAACGTATTCGAAGTTCGATTTACGTTGGAAACGAGATCCAAATAGGTTTCAATGGCTTCCGCCTCGTTGGGAAACCAGGTCTTGAGTGCCTCACCGAAAGCATTTTTGCCTGCGGGGATGTCGTAAACACGATCCGCGATGGCCATCTTATTGTAAACTTGAGGCAAGGGTGCCCACTGAATGGCATCATCCGTAAGGTAACTAAAAAGCCGGTGAGTGACACGGTTGGGGTCGCCAACATCACCGATATAATGAAGGCCAGTGTTCCAACGATAGCCGCCGCGTGAATAGCTCTGCGTCAGGCCACCCACGACGCTATTCTGTTCAAGGAGAAGAACGCTTCGGCCCTGCTTGGCCAGCATGACAGCGGCTGTCATGCCCCCCATGCCGGAGCCCACGACAATGGTATCAAAACTGCCCTCGATACCCTTATGCTTACGATAGGGTTGGCCTGTGGTGTGCATGTTGTCCTCCGGATCGTTGGTCAGTCTGTGTGCCGACCTTCATCATTGCCGCGATAGGCATCCGGGTGAGGCAGGGGGAATGCGTGCTCACCCGGATATTATCAGTGGTGGCGTTGACCGCTCAGCTACATTTCTTGAGCTGTGGGCCGGATTACCATTTCGTTGACGTCCACATCGCTTGGTTGCTCGATGGCGTAGGCCACGGCTCGTGCGATGGAGTCAGCGCCGATGGCAACTGCCCCGTACATGTCACCCATGGCCGAGGCACTTTTGGAGTGGGTCGTTCCTTGTACCAATTCCGTATCCACCATGCCCGGCTCGATCGTTGTGACACGGACGTCTTTACCGGCTTCCATTCGTACGCCTTCACCGATAGCGCGGACGGCAAACTTTGTTCCGCAATAGACGGCACCGCCGCGGAACACCTTCAGGCCGGCCGTGGACGAGATGTTGATGATGTGCCCGCTCTTCTGTTCACGGAAGATCGGGAGGGCAGCTGCCACGCCGTAGAGGACGCCCTTTACGTTGATGTCGATCATGCGGTCCCACTCTTCGACACGCAGCGCGCTCACCGGAGCGATGGCCATGAGGCCAGCATTGTTCACCATGACATCGAGGCCACCGAAGCTGCTGATCGCCTTCTGGACGAGGGCGTCGACGTCTTCGCGGACCGTGACGTCACAGACCGCGTAGGCTGCTTCGCCGCCTTCACTTTGGATGTCGGCGACGATCTTCTTGAGGTTATCCTCTCGGCGAGCACCCAGGACGACCTTCGCCCCGAGTTTGGCCAAGTGGCGCGCCATCGCCTCGCCCAGCCCGCTACTTCCCCCGGTGATGACGACAACCTTGTTCTCGATATTCTCACTCACGTCCGAATTTCCTCCTGGTATATCTTTTTGCCACTTGGCTGATTTTCCGGCCTAGGCCAATGGCTAGCGAGCCGTATTGCCAGATCGTGGCTCGCTTCAAATGGAAGTGAAAACAACGAATTCGATAGGCGGCCGAGGGGCACTTGCAGCTAACCGCCGCCTTGAGCGCTGTTGTGCCCCAAATCTTAGGCCGAACTGTGCTCATTTGTGGCCTTGCCCGTGGCCCCGCGTTGTCGGCACGGGTTTCAGACGAAATCGTGAGGTGATTGTACCGCCCTCGCGCTATATTATCCTCGCTCCAGAGCTGTCGGTTTGCGTATCGAACCTGCTAAACCCGGAATGGTTCCTATGAAGATCCGCGCGATAACGGTCCTGTGCTCCATGCTTTTCGTTGGTCTCGCCAGCGTTTCAGCCCAGCCTCGGCAGGCCCCGGCCGTCATTGTCGACACCGCATCAGCTCATCTTTTTTCTCAGCGCATCGAGGCTCTTGGAACACTGCTGCCTAATGAGATGGCAGAGCTGACCCTCAACGCCGCGGATCGGGTCACCGCCGTCTATTTCGAGGACGGTGAGCGGGTCGAGGCGGGGCGGACGCTTGTGGCCCTCGTCCAGCGAGAGCAACTGGCGCAAGTTGAGGCGGCCGAGGCGCGCCTGCGAGAGGCAAGTGCCAGGCTCAAGCGACTCGATGGTCTCGTTGAGTACGATGCTGGCTCGCTGGCTGACGCCGATGCGGCTCAGCGCGACGTCGACACCTCTCGGGCAGAGTTGCGACAAGTCCAATCGCGGCTGCGTGACCGGGTGTTGGTCGCTCCATTCAGTGGCCTGCTCGGCTTTCGCGAAGTCAGTATCGGATCCTACGTCCAACCAGGCGACGTCGTCACCACGCTGATTGACGATAGCGTCATGCGGCTCGACTTCGCTGTGCCCGCGACGCGTTTGTCGTCGGTCAGCAGTGGCACGCCCATCTTGGCGCAGACCGATAGCATGCCGGACGAGGTGTTCCGCGGCGAGGTTACGACCCTCGACAACACTATCGACCCAGCGACGCGATCCGTTCGTGTGCGGGCCATCTTGCCCAACCAAGACCGATCCTTGAAGGCGGGCATGTTCATGCGCGTTGTCGTCGAAGCCGACCAACGCCAAGCGCTAGCAATACCCGAGGAGGCGATCCAACCCGTCGGACCCCGCAGCTACGTCTTCGTCGTAGACGGTGAGGATGTCGCGCGACGGCAGGAGGTGCAGATCGGCGCCCGCTACAATGGTTTGGTGGAGGTGCTCGAAGGATTGACGCAAGGCGACCGCGTGATCACGGAGGGTTTGATCCGGGCACGCGATGGCCAACCCGTACGGATCATCGAGACCATTCGGCGGACGCCGCCTCGCACCGGTGCGGCCTCACGCTCAACAGAATCCGTACTCTCAGCTGGCGGACGTTGACCCGATGATCGTTTCCGATGTCTCGGTGAAGCGGCCCGTGTTAGCCTCCGTCTTCGCTCTGTTGCTCGTTGTCTTTGGCATGGTGTCATTTGATCGCCTGCCTCTACGAGAATACCCGGACATCGACGCCCCCATCGTCACGGTGGACGTGCGCTATCCGGGTGCCTCCGCGTCGGTGGTCGAAACCCGTATCACCCAGATCATCGAGGACCGGATCGCTGGCGTTGAGGGCATCCGTTTCATCGACTCTACGTCCATGGATGGACGTTCTCAGACGTCGATCGAGTTCGACATCAATCGCGACATCGACGCAGCGGCGAATGACGTGCGCGATCGGGTTTCCTCTGTACTCGACCAAATGCCGCCAGAAGCAGACCCGCCTGAGATCGAGAAAGCTGACTCCAACGATGACGTGATCATGTGGCTGAACCTGGCGTCGGAGACCATGACCACGCCGGAGCTGTCGGATTACGCCAACCGCTTCCTGGTTGATCGTTTCTCCGCGGTCGATGGCGTGGCGCGCGTGGTGGTCGGCGGGGCTCGCGACTATGCAATGCGGATCTGGATCGACCGACAGGCCTTAGCGGCGAGGGACCTCACGGTGACCGACGTTGAGCAAGCACTGCGTCGTGAAAACATCGAAGCTCCCGCGGGCAGCATTGAATCGTCCCGACGCACCTACACCGTTCGCATCGACCGGCCCTTTCTGACCACGGAGGACTTTGCTGACCTCGTGCTGGCAGAAGGCCCTGACGGTTACCTCGTGCGCCTCGGTGATGTGGCTCGCGTGCAGCTCGGCACGGTGGAAGATCGCAACCTGTTCCGCGGCAATGGCATCCCGATGGTGGGACTTGGCATCGTGAAACAGTCGACAGCCAACACGGTGGACGTGGCACGCGAGGCTCGAGAACTCGGTACACGTCTCAACAAGGGGCTGCCTGACGGCGTAAGGATTTACCAGAGCTTTGACACTTCCGTCTTCATCCAGGCGTCGATCCGCGAGGTCTATATCACGCTCATCATCGCGGTGATCTTGGTCACGCTGGTGATTTTTCTATTCCTGGGCGATGCTCGTTCGACGCTGATCCCGGCGATCACCGTCCCGATTTCCATTACAGCGACATTCACCGTCCTCTACGCGCTCGGCTTGTCGGTGAACCTGTTGACGCTGCTGGCTCTCGTCTTGGCCATCGGCCTTGTGGTGGATGATGCCATTGTCGTTCTCGAAAACATCCGACGCCGGATGGATGAGTATGGCGAGAACGCGCTGGTGGCTTCATTCCGTGGTGCCCGCCAGGTTGGCTTCGCGGTGGTCGCGACAACCCTTGTTCTCATCGCGGTGTTTGTGCCGATCACGTTCTTGGAGGGTGATGTTGGACGTCTGTTCACGGAGTTTGCGGTGACAATGGCCGCCGCTGTGGCCTTCTCCAGCATCGTCGCTCTGACCTTGTCGCCGATGCTCGCCTCAAAGCTGCTGAAGAACGATAAGGGCAAGGGCGTCTTGACGGTGTTGCCGCGGCTCGTCGATCGCACCTTTGAGCGTTTGCGCGCCTGGTATGGCTGGCTTTTGGCCAAGACGGTTCGCCAGCCGTTGATCCTGATTGTTGCCTTGGTCGCCAGTGTTGCGGGCACGTGGGGTCTCTTCAATGCTGTGGAGGAAGAATATGTTCCGCAGGAAGATCGCGGCGCGTTTTTTGTCTTTGTGCGCGGGCCTGAAGGCGCGTCTTTCGAATTCATGGAGCGGTATGCGGATGAAATTGAGCGTCGGCTGATGCCGTACACCGAGTCTGGTGAGATGCGGCGCTTGCTCGTTCGTGCGCCCGGCTTCGGCAGTTCATCCTTCAACGAGGCCTTTGTGATCTCGGTTTTGGCCGATTGGAGCGAGCGGCGTCCGGCAACCGAGATCATGGCCGAGATCAATCGGGACCTCTCGGACCTCCCCGGTGTCAGAGGGTTCGCCCGAATGCGCCAAGGTCTTGGTGGCGGAACCGGCAAGCCGGTTCAGTTCGTCATCGGAGGACCGGATTACGAGCAGCTGACCGAATGGCGCGATACGTTTGTGGCGGCCCTTGAGGACAGTGATCTTGGGCTGATCGACATCGATTGGGACTATAAGGAAACCCAGCCGCAGTTCCGCGTGGAGATCGACTACGATCGCGCTGCCGACCTCGGCGTGACTGTCGATGAAATCGGCAGTACACTGCAGACGATGCTGGGCTCACGGCGCGTGACGACCTTCCTGGATCGCGGTGAGGAATACGATGTCATCATCGAAGGTTTGCGCAACGAACAGTCTTCACCCAACGACATCGAGAACATTTATGTCCGCTCTGCTCGAACCTCGGCCCTCATCCCCCTGTCGAGTGTCGTGACAGTGCGCGAGATCGCCGATAGCGCTAGCCTCAATCGTTATAACCGTGTGCGTGCCATCACCATTGAGGCAGGCCTGGCGCCGGGCGCACCTTTGGGCACGGTGCTCGATGACATGCAGCGCCTCGCGAGTGAGGTGCTGCCCGAAGAGGCCACGATCGATTTCAAAGGCACCTCTTTAGATTACCAAACTTCCGGTAGCTCCATCGCCTTTGTTTTCTTGATCGGGGTGCTGATCGTCTTCCTGGTGCTTGCTGCTCAGTTTGAAAGCTGGGTCCACCCCTTGATCATCATGCTGTGCGTTCCGGCCACCTTGGGTGGCGGTTTGTTGGGCCTTTGGGTTACCGGTGAGACCCTCAATATCTACACCCAGATCGGGTTGATCATGCTCGTCGGCTTGGCGGCTAAGAACGGTATCCTGATCGTCGAGTTCGCAAACCAGCTGCGAGACGAAGGCCAAGACTTCGACGAGGCTTTGCGCGAGGCAGCGCTCGCGCGACTGAGGCCCATCTTGATGACGGGATTGACCACGGCCGCAGGGACCTTGCCGCTGTTACTCTCGTCAGGCGCGGGCGCCGAGACGCGTCAGGCCATCGGTGTGGTCATCGGATTTGGCGTGGTGGCCGCGGTGCTGGTGACCCTGGTGATGATCCCCATCGCCTACAACCTCTTCGCCCGGCGCACGGGTTCACCAGGCGATGTCGCGCGCAAGCTAGAAGCTGCCATGCAACCTGGCCCGGCAGAGTAAGTGATGCGCCTCCGTTTGATCAGAATGTTAGATTTCCAAGAAAATTCGAGCCTTAGCTTTCGTGATTACGCCCCTCAAGCCGCGGTTACGCGGCTATGATCACGGA
>JABSRH010000179.1 GCA_013215175.1 Parvularculaceae bacterium
CAATGCCACGCTCCGTGCACCACTGTTGAACGGTCGTTTACAGAATGTGGTGTTGGTCGGCTATTCGGATATCGATCGCCAGAATCTCCTGAACGGCGCGCCAAGCTTTGGCGCCGAGGGTGAGCGGACCATCTTGCGTTATCAAGGTACGGTTGAAGTCAACTCTTGGAACACGATTGCATTTGGCGCGGAGCGTGACGAGACCAGTGTCGATGGCGAAGACATCACCATCGATGGTTTTTTTGCGCTCTACGAATTGAAGCCTCTGTCGTCGTTAACGCTGACAGGCGGTCTACGGCTGGACGATCACGAGACGTTTGGTTCGGAAACCACCGGGCGATTGGCTGCGGCCTATAACCCGACAGAGACTGTTACCGTCCGAGCCAATTGGGGCCAGGGCTTCAAAGCGCCTACCCTGTTCCAGTTGTCGGGCGGCGGTTTCGTGGCACCGAACCCTGATTTGCAGCCCGAAACGTCGGAAGGTTACGATGTCGGCGCAGAATGGCGTAGGAACGACGGTACGGCCTTTGTCGGAGTGACCTTGTTCAACCAAGATATTGAAAATCTGATCAACTTCACCACCGAGGGCTACCGCAATGTTCGCTTGGCTGAGACCAGCGGCATTGAGGCCATGGCCGGATATCAGCTGACTTCGTGGTTCACTATCCAGGGGAACTACACATTCCTCGACGCCGACGACGGCAATGGCAACGAGTTGCCCCGCCTGCCGGAACACACAGGTGAGGTGCGCGCCTCTCTCAACCCCGAAGGGCCACTTTCAGGTGCTGTCATTGTACGGTACAATGGGGAAGAGATGAACACCGATGGAACGACGCTAGACGGCTGGACACGAGTCGACGTGACAGCTCGGTATGCTGTCAATGACAGCGTGGAGCTCTTTGGGCGCGTGGAGAATCTGTTCGACGAGGATTATCAGCAGATCTTAGGCTACGGTACTCCAGGCTTATCGGGGTCTGTCGGCCTGCGGCTGACATACTGATCCTATGTGGCGGCTGGTTGGTTTCATGGCACTCGCTCTGCTTACGGCCTGTGGGCAGGGTGCGGACCGTGCTGTTCATGCGACCGGCCAGCCATCACGGATCGTTAGTCTTGACTATTGCGCTGATCAATATCTGCTGAAATTCGTCGACAGGAGCCGAATCCTTGCGATCTCTCCTGATGCGGATGAAAAATTCTCCTACATGCGTGAAGCTGCGCGAGACTTGCCCACCGTGCGTCCGCAGGCGGAGGATGTTCTCGTCCTTAAACCAGACCTCGTGGTGCGTTCGTATGGAGGAGGCCCTAATGCGGTGGCGTTCTTCGAACGAGCAGGGATCCCTGTCCTGAACCTTAGCAGTTGGGCCGCTGACATCCCGTCGGTGATGGCCAATGTCGAGAGCACCGCGATGGCGCTGGGAGCAGAAGAAGAGGGGCGCCGCGTCGTTGCTAATATGAAGCAGCGCCTAGACGCTCTGGCCCAAGCGGACGGCAACATCCTCTACATGACGCCAGGTGGTGTCACGACTGGTCCCGGCACGCTCGTTCACGAGTTGATCGAAGCATCAGGCCGGCAAAATTTTCAAAGGGAAGCTGGTTGGAATCCGATCCCGCTTGAGCGTTTGGCTTACGAGCAACCCGACCGAGTGGCGGCGTCCTTTTTCGACACGTTGGCCAACTCGCCCGACGCCTGGAGCCCGATGAAGCATCCGGTGGCGCGGGCGCAGTTGCGCGATCGCCCCGTGGTCGCACTGGACGGGTCATGGACGTCTTGCGGTGGATGGTATCTCGTGGAAGCTGTGGAAGCGATGGCGGCAGAAGACATCGAATGAAGAACCTTCCTCTCATCCCGATACTGATCTTAGCGTCCATCTGTGCGTTGTTCGCGGCCTGTTTCCTCGGGTCGACGCCGCTCTCTCTAGGGCAAGTCTTTGCGGCAATGGCGGGTGGCGGTGACGTGGGCGACCGATTGGTTGTGTGGTCGATCCGTCTACCGAGGGCCTTAGCGGCTTTCTTGGTGGGCGCCGCACTCGGCATGAGTGGGGCCTCGCTTCAGGGCCTGCTCCGCAACCCGCTTGCTGAGCCAGGGGTTCTCGGCGTGTCGGCGAGCACCGCGCTGGCCGCTACGTTTTCACTCTATTACGGGCTCGTCGCCGTGAGCGCTTGGTTCTTGCCTATTTCTGCCATCATCGGAGCTTTGGCGGCGACGGCGGTGATTTCTGTGAGTGCCATTCGTGTACGGTCGGTCGTCACCCTGATCTTGATCGGCGTCGGCTTATCCAGCTTTGCCGGCGCAGCCATGTCGCTCTTGATGAACCTGGCGCCCAACCCTTTCTACCTGTCCGATATGATCAACTGGACTCTAGGTTCCGTGGCCAATCGAAGCTTCGAGGAAATCGGCTGTGCAGCACCGTTCCTGACGGCGGGCGCAGCCATCTTGTTCCTGACACGACGCGGTTTGTCGGCATTGACGCTAGGTGAGGAAGCCGCCAGTGGCGTTGGCTTGGATTTGCGACGGCAACGTATTCTGACAGTTTTGGGGGCTGGACTACTTACAGGTGCATCGGTGGCTCTTGCGGGAGCGATCGGCTTTGTTGGTATTGTCGCGCCCCACCTAGTGAGGCCCTGGGTCGGCCATGATCCGGCACGGTCTCTCATTCCCGCTGGCCTCCTGGGAGGTCTGATGCTCGTGCTCGCCGACATTGCCGTTCGGCTCATTCCCACCACCAATGAGCTGAAGCTTGGCGTTGTGGCCGCACTCATCGGTGCACCGGCTTTCGCATGGATTGCGATGCAACGACGAGGTAGCCATGACTGATCTGGTGGCCAGCGGCATCACGGTGAAGGCGCCAAATGCGGTCCTCGTCCGGGACGCCAGCTTTTCACTCAAGCCCGGCGAACTGGTGGCCCTTCTTGGTCCCAACGGAGCCGGAAAGACGAGCCTCATCCGGGCGACGCTGGGTTTGGCGGAGCTGGAGGAGGGCGAGGCAACCCTCGGTGGCCTTCCGACAGCGGATCTTTCTCCGATGAAACGGGCGCGGATGGTTTCCTACCTACCGCAAACCAGACCGCTCGCCTGGCCCAACTTGGTGAGGGACGTCGTATCGCTTGGCCGGTTTAGCCACGGTGTGGCTCTTGGCCGTTTGAACGCCGCTGATGAATCGGCCGTGTCGCGAGCATTAGACGCCTGCGATCTGACTGATCTTGCAGGCCGTAGGACGGACACGCTGTCTGGCGGCGAGCTGGCGCGCGTTCACTGCGCCCGGGCGTTTGCGGCTGAAGCCCCTCTGCTGATTGCCGATGAGCCTGTCACCGCGCTCGATCCGCGCCATCAAATTCGGATCATAGATCTCGTCGCTCAGTTCGTCGCAGCAGGAGGTGGCGCTCTCGTCGTCCTGCATGATGTTCAGCTCGCAGCCCGGTATGCCTCACGGTTGATCTTTATGAAAGACGGCAAGATCGTGGTCGATGGTCCGCTTACGGATATATTGACGGCTGATCGACTCCTCGATGTTTACGGCATTCGTGCGCGTGTGGAGGGCAGAAGGGTCGACATCGAAGGCGCCGCGTAACTGCCGAGGCATGGCGTCCGCCCAACGTTCACTTTGAAGTGATTGGTCGACCATCATGTCGGTGTTTCTCCGTGTTGGCCGGGGTGATCAATGCGCAATCCGGGAAACGCGAAGGCTGCTACGAACGGGCAAGATCGACCGGAATGGGGAGTTTTGAATGGCACAGTCTTCTTATACGTTGGCATGCATCGAACGCGCTGTGGACTTTATCACGGAGCAAGTCGGTTCAGGACGGGAGCCGGTGCTGGCGGATATAGCGAAAGCCTGTGGCCTCTCGAAGTACCATTTCCATCGGGCCTACAGGCTCGCGCTACAGAGCAGCTGAAACGGCCCGCCACCACCATCACAGAAGCGGCTCACGCAGTAGGATTTGGATCAAGCCAAGCTTTCGCAAAGGCTGTGAAGAGAGAGCTCTCCATGACGGCATCCAGCATTCGCGAAGACACTGACTGCCTTGCCGATGTCGTGGCTAAACTGTCTGTCCCGAGCCACACTGAACCTACAGAAACACCTCAGCTGAGCGTCGAGATTGCCAACTTCGAGCCTTTCTCGGCCATTGCTCGCTATACAGATGGTCAATATCCCAAACTCAATGATGTCTATTGGGGGCTCTTTGACGTCGTCGGCGCGCCGGAGAAGGTTGAGGCGATACTGGGTCAACCTTTCGATGACATTGAGGGGGGAGACATCGAATTTATCTGCTCACTTAAGGTCAGTACAGATATCAAAAAACCACTAACTGGATATTCTGCCAGACGCATACCTGGCGGTGTTGCGATTATGATGCGTCATCGAGGTGTGTACGAACAATTGCTCGACACAGTCGATCACCTCTACCTGTCCGCCATAGCGATACCAGAGGTTCAGCTCGCCGATGAGCCTCTGCTCTTTCATTACCTCGATGACCCCGAAGAGGTTGCCGAGGAGGATCTGCGCACAGATCTCTATCTGTTTCTCGAGCTAAACGAGCGGCCAGCGCTTTGAAGAACTCTTCCCTGCTCGGAACGAAAGGTACCGACGATGCAGTGGATCTCGAGGTCTTGGTGGCGCGTAGTTGCCTCACTATTTCTATCCGTACAAGTTACACCATCCTGTGCGACGGCACTCGCCCCCAAAGGATCAGAAGCGTTGCAGCAGCTGCGCAGCGCCGTTCTTCAAGGCGATGAAAGGCTTTTGATCAAGGATATGATCGGTGCCAATACCGTCAACTTCGCGAGGTTCTTCAAGACGATGTGGTGATGATCCACGATCAGATCGGTACGGTTCGCGGAAGGGATGAGTTTATCGACCTCGTTCGCAAGAACATCTGCGGCGACCGCTCCATGAAACCGATCCGGCGTCTGGATCCGAATGCAACTCGTATTGTTCCGTTGTATGACGATGGTGAGGTATACGGTGCGCTTCAGTTCGGCTTACACTCCTTCTTCCTTCAGGAGCCGAACAAAGAGCCTTTTTTGACGAGCACCGCTCGATTTGTGACCGAATGGCATTCAACACCTAACGGGTTGAAAGTTCAGCGCACATACTCCTTCGATCATCTTGATCCATCAGAAAACCACCCGATGGACGCTGATGTTCTAAGCGCGGGATTTGACCAACAATTTGCGATCGAAGCTCTTTTGGCCGCACACAACGTTAAGGCTCAATCGATCGCCGTGCTGCGCGACGGCGCGCTGGCTGAAGTTCGGAACTTCGGCCGCCAAGACGCCAACACGCCCGTATCCATGGACACGCTCTATAATGTCGCTTCGCTAGCGAAGCCGATAACAGCAATGACGGTTCTGCGGCTCGTCGATGCTGGAAGATGGAACCTCGATGAGCCAATTGCTCAGTACGCCCTCGAAGATGTCCTCAAAGAGGACCCACGCGCACAGGTCGTGACGACCCGACATATTCTATCGCATACGTCTGGTCTTCCAAATTGGCGGTATCTTACAGAAAGTGGGGAGCTGTCGTTGCTGTTCGAACCGGGAGAGCGCTTTGAGTATTCGGGTGAAGGGTTTGAGTGGTTGCGCCGCGCGGTGGAGGCGCGAACAGGCCGCTCTCTAGAAGATCTGGCGCAGGAACTCGTCTTCACGCCTGCTGGTATGACGTCGACATCGTATCTCTATCCAACCGGTGATGAAGACCGCGTAGCAAGCCGATATGATGAGGTCGGCGATCAGATTGAGATAACACCGCATACCCAGGCGAACGCTGCTGCCAACCTCATCACGACGGCGGAGGACTACGGCCGGTTCTTGGTTTTTGTGGCACATGGCGGTGGTCTTAATGATGCGCTTGCTCAAGATATGATCACGACCCAAACTCAGCAGTCAGGGGAAATCGATTTTGGTTTGGGGTGGTCGATCCTACGCCTACCGAGCGGTACGGTTCTGCAACACAGCGGTGCCGATCCTGGTGTTCGTTCCCTGGCGATCGTTTGGCCTGAGTCCGGCGAGGGAGTTGTCTTCCTGTCGAACGCGAGCGGTGCGATCCCAACTTGGCAGCTCACCCTGGTCGAGCTCTTTGGCCAAGAC
>JABSRH010000018.1 GCA_013215175.1 Parvularculaceae bacterium
AACCGAAATACACAGCCCACAAACTTTTGGTAGCCCAAGATCAGGTGCTCAAAGCCGCGTTGGCCTCTTGCATCGATCACCGCGTGGGCATGAAAACGCCGCCCATCTGCCAACGTGACCGAATTTGAGTTGAGTTCGGATATGGTGCCCTGGACCAACCTTTGCTCATCTAGATCAGGTCGCACGACCTCATCAAGCACACTGGATGGTATCGAGCCATACCCCGTGCCGAGCGGTCGGCGATAAGCGGGGAAACGGATCTCTTGGTCCGACCACCGATGCTTGATGAGGGGACTAATCCACTCGTGTGCAGACACGGGCACATCGGTTGAGTGAAATGACCAAGTGTGATTTCCGCCGAGGGATTGTCCTTGCTCGATGACGGTCACAGTCAGATCAGGGCGTACTTGGCTCAGGCGCCAAGCGATCAGGCTGCCCGACAGGCCACCGCCAGCTATTAGGATATCGGATCTGTCGGAACCAATAGGACGGTTGTTGTCACTCGCCACTGGGCCTTCCATGCTCATCCTCGTCACGGCTTGGTTGTCAAACGTGTCTGTGTTGACCGCTTAAGTCGAAAGCAACAAGGGGCATGGCAGCGCAGGAAAGCGACCTTTTAGGCAACAGCGCGCGCCAACTCGCATTGCGACCAAATCTCACTCAGAGCACTGGCCAAGTGATCGATATCGGCTGGCGTGTGCACCGGCGAAGGCGTAATCCGTAGGCGCTCTGTGCCGCGAGGCACCGTCGGGTAGTTGATCGGCTGCACGTAGATACCGTGGTTCTGCATCAGCCAATCACTAATGAACCGGCACTTTTTCGGGTCGCGAACCATCACCGGGACGATGTGGCTGGGATTATCCAAAGTAGGGATGCCGATGGCATTGAGCCGTGCGCGAACCATCGCAACTTTCTCGCGATGTTGTTGCCGCTCGTGCTGGCTTTCTTTGAGATGCCTGACGCTTGCTAACGCACCGGCAGCGATCGCCGGCGGCAGGGCGGTAGTGAAGATAAAGCCGGATGCGAAGCTACGTACGAAATCGCAGAGTGACTTCGAAGCTGCGATATAGCCGCCGAGCACGCCAAAGGCCTTGCCCAGCGTGCCTTCAATTACGGTCAGGCGATCCATGAGGCCCTCGCGTTCCGCGATACCGCCGCCGCGCGGGCCGTAGAGACCCACGGCGTGAACCTCGTCTAAGTATGTCATTGCGCCATGCGCCTCAGCGACATCGCAGATTTCGGCAATCGGCGCGATGTCGCCGTCCATCGAATAAACGCTCTCGAACGCCACCAGCTTGGGACGTGCGGGATCGATGGCCGACAAGCGGGCCGCGAGATCCTCAGGGTCGTTGTGTTTGAAGATCTGCTTCTCACAGCGGGCGTGCCGAATACCCTCAATCATGGACGCGTGATTGAGGCTGTCGGAAAGCACCACACAGTCCGGAATGCGGGACGCAAGGGTGCCTAGGCTAGCCCAATTGGAGACGTACCCGGAGGTAAAGAGTAAGGCAGCCTCTTTACCGTGAAGTTCTGCCAGCTCCTGCTCCAATAACACGTGGTAGTGGTTCGTTCCTGAAATATTCCGTGTACCGCCAGCGCCAGCGCCACACTCATCAAGTGCTTGGTGCATCGCGTCGAGTACGGACGGGTGCTGACCCATACCAAGATAATCGTTCGAGCACCAAACTTTGACCTCAGAGGGGCCTTCCTCACCAAAGTGTTCAGCGCTGGGGAAGAGACCGGCACGCCGCTTGATGTCGGCAAAAAACCGATAATTGCCTTCTTCGCGGAGGCTTTCCAAGTGCTGGTCGAAGATGGCGTCGTAGTTCATTGCCCCGTCCCGTTAGATGCTACGTTATGGTTTGTTTGTTGACTTGGGGCGCGCAGCGCCCACGACCACAGGTATCGGTCAGGTATTTTGATAACGAGGGCAGAAACTTCGAAAAAAGCGAGCCCAACAAGGGTGGAAAGCATGACCAAATAGGCGTGATCAAAGCTTCCTGGGCTGGCACTGACAGCGGCTCCGATCAGCGCCATCGCCATCAGGGAGATGAGCGTCAATCCAATCCAAGACGCAGTTCGATGACTTGTTGTGCGGAAATACGACGATAGGTGCTGGATAGGTTTCGGCAAAAAATCAGTATCAATGTTCGGTGCGCCGAAGAAGACCATCAGCTTAGCCAATAGTCTCAGGACCCACAGCGTGAGGAAGGTGAATCCGGCCACAGCGTTGGCAGCATTGACGCTGATCAAAGCTAGTATCAGCCCGTGAGCTGCCAATGATAACTCGTGGTGCAAGATGGCTTGAGTTGAAACCCAAAATCGCTCGCGCGTAGAAAGGCCCGGTGGGCAAGGCGCCTTTCGCGGCCCACAGACGTACCCGACAAGGAATATAAGCTCGTGCCAGGCCCAAATGGTTAGACCCGTGAGAAATCCCCAATAGGCACCTGCTGTGCTCGCGTTACTTCGTAGGCCTATGGCCGCTAGCATGGCAGCCAACATGATGCAGGTAGCGACCCCTGTTATCATCGCATGCTGACGTTCTGATCGATTGGCTAGCCACAAGATCAGTAATGTCGAGCTCCACCAGAGAAAAACCGTGGTGAGGATAGGGGCCGCGTGGGTCACCTGAGTGTCGGTCTCCCTACCAAATCGGATGCAGCCTTGTTTGTGCAGGCAGCTCATTCCGCTTGGGTTTCATCAGGTAGAGACCGATGAATCCGAGCCCGGCTTGTAAGGCGAGTTGGCCCTTCCTTAGCGTTGCCAAGATACCTTTTTGGGCATTGACGTCCTCCAAGCGGTCAGCGACATGCCGAAGCTTTTCAAGCCGCTCTTTGAATTTCGGGTTGTCCAGATCCAATTCGACCGGAAAAATCTGGCGCGATATTTCTGTGGTGACGCGGAACACTTCGTAGTCGTATTCCTTCGGATCTACGCCGAGAGCAGCGTGGAAGACAGGTCGACGGTGATCGCGAATGTACATCGTGGCGAATACCGCGAGCAAGAAGAAGCGGATCCACAACTTGTTCCCGCCCCTGAGCAATTGAGGGTTGGCCTTCATCAGGAGAGCGAAAGCCTCGCCATGACGAAATTCATCATTACACCACTCTTCAAACCACTTGAAGATGGGGTGGAAGCGAAGCTCCGGGTGCTTCTCTAATTGCCGGAAGATGGTAATGTATCGAGCATAGCCGATCTTTTCAGAGAGGTAGACGCTGTAGAAGATATATTTCGGCTTGAAGAACGTGTACTTCTTCGTCTTTGTCAAAAAGCCCAAGTCTACGCCAATACCAAAGTCACGCAGAACGAAATTGATGAAGCCCGCATGCCGCGCTTCGTCACGGCTCATATACTTGAACAAGGCCTTCATGTCCGGATTTTCGACTTGCTTGACGATCTCTTTATACAGCACGCAGCCAGAAAATTCGGAAGTCAGAGAGCTGACGAGAAAGTCGATGAACTCTGCGCGAAGATCGGGGGGCAGTTTGCCTAAGACATCATCGAATTCATCTGTGCGCTTGAAGTGACCTTTATTAGGGTCGGACTCCATCTCGGAGATCAGCTCGTCCCACTCTTCCCGTACCGACGATACGTCCATCCGATCAATCTCGGCGAAGTCAGTGGTATAGAAGCGGGGGCTCAGCATTGTGGATTCGACAGCCGCCTCGGTCGAGTTGAAGTCGGTCAAACCAAGGTCAGCACGCTGAGCGTCGGGGGCCTGGGCAAACGGTGGGAGACTGGTGGTGCTCATGCTAACTTCCCTGGTGAAAAACTGACTTCATAGAGCTCTGTGAGTTCAAACATCGAACGGAACCGCACCCAGAGTTTGTCCAGGAGAGTTCCCCTTACCAACTCCGCTCGACGCCTAACCTTAATCGTCGAGCCATAATCGACCTTCACAGGGTCACCGAAGATGGTCACCTTATCACCGGCAGCGGGAAGAAGATCTTGATCGAGATCAACGTGAGCTTCGAGCGTTTCATCCGTGTGCATGACACTTACTGTGCACATGGTTTCGATTCGATGATGGGAGAACCAACGCATAATTACGAACTCGTGTTTGGTGCGGATAAGAGGCTTTGTAGCTGGTCGGCATTCGATTGGCCAAATGAGCTGACCGCGATCGATTTATCCGTTGAGGGATCGATGATGAAGATCCGGCCCTTGTCAGTCTTGCCCAGAATGAGAGGAACGTTTGGTGCTACGTCGTGAAGGCGCCGATTATACGCAAGCGCCCGCAACGCGGTTCGGGTGAATCCGCCTTCGCCGGAGGTCAAAGTCAGCAGGGGCTCCATGGTATCAGCGTTGATGACGTTGACGCTTCCTGAAACCGCTCGGCTTTCTTCGAAAATCAAGGAACGACTTTCAACCAAAGTCGTACCAAAGCCGTCATCTTCTGCCGGTCCAGTCAGGAAGACCATGACGAGTACGATGGCCAGCAAGATTCCTAAACTGATTAGGCCCTTCTGGTCAGAAGGATTTAGGTGCCGAACGTTGTTCTGAGACATCGGGTCTAACCTCCCTCGGCAGGTGCTGTTAAGCCGTGGGGCTGGAACGAAGGCGTGTCAGTGGAGCCAGCCCGCACACCGGAGCTGTCGGCCAGTGAAATCCGGTTCGGAGCCCATGCGTTCATAGCTTCTGCCAGTGTGGAGCTAACGCTGCGGGCGTTTGGAACGGCGCGTAGGAGGGGAACGGGATGCCCCAAGCGCAAGGGTCTTGTGAAGGGCCAAAGGTGAAGGAACGGGATACGGCGCCCCTTCTCCATCGTCAGAGCGATGTCACCGTGTCCGGACGGATGAACCTTGAGCGCAACACCGCCAACATTTTGGAACGGGAGGTTGATGTACTTTCGGATACCAACACCGTGCCTCACTACGATGCGACGCGATGTGATTGAGAAGATGGCATTCTTAGCCATCAGAGCAGCCATGCCGTACAGGATCGCAAGGCAGATCAGCGCCATGCTGACGGTAACCATTGCTCCCGAAACTGTAGTGGCAGCGGCGTCTCCAGCGCGGACTGAAAGCACAATACGTAACAGCACTAGCAGTCCGAAATAGATCGCGATGGATCGAATGTGAAAAGCGTGTACTGCGAGCATTACCGGATTGGGCTTACCTTGCCAGAGTAAGTCTTCTCCCTCTGGCAAGTTTTGGGGCAGTCCTTCAATCGGCTCGTGTTCATGATGGTGGTCATGATGATGATTCGCTGACACGCTACTCACTCCTTATACGGTACGATTAAATGTAAGGCTCGTGCCGCGACGCTTCGGCATAGAACTTGCCACCGCCGTAGAAGCCCGTGATCTTGTCTTCTTCTAGGCGCGTAACGCTGGTCGGGTTCTTTGTGGTGGGCACTTTGGCAAAATGGTGACCGAACAGGGCGTCGACGTGTACTTGGCGCTCCTTCTTCTTCACATCTGCAAAGGGAACGGGGAGCAGCACATGATGGGGCACTTCGTCCGTACCGGCGTTGACCTCGTAGTACCGAATGATGGCTTCGGCCCGGTCGACCCAGAGGTCGACAACCACGCCACCCTTTTCTCCATCAGCGCCGATGACATCCAGACCTCGGGGGTCAAGGTCGTTTGGCGCAACGCTGTAAGCTGCGTCAGTGGAGTACGGAATGATCCGAGTGTCACCGTTGGCAAGGATGTCCGGTACGTCTTGGCGTTCCGCATAGGATGCAGGTCCGACACCATCCGCCATCGGGTCACCAGTGGGCTCGTAAGGTGTTCCTGCCCACGGTGCCAGACGCCGCAGCGCAATTTCTCGCTGGTCACCCTCGCCGGGAGGAACAGTCACGTTTTCACGACCGTGAGACAGAATGTACGTTTTGGCGGTCGGCATAAAGACGACCCCGCCGTTTTCGACTTCGCCTGTTTCATCCGAAACAGGAGGAAATCCCTCGCGATGACTCTCACGATCTAGCCAGAAAATAAGGCCAACGAAGAACAACGTGAACAACCACAGACACACATCGACCAGATCAATGCCTGGTGCAAACTCACCGCTGAAGATCATTGGTGTCTCCTCTTTCTATGATCAGTTGGGGAACGCTTGGATTTCCAAGCGTTCCATCTTGGGTGATGTGGAGCGGAGCGCATGCTTGGCCAGTGGCCCGATAGCAATCAGCGCGGCGAATAAGAGAAAAACTTCGAGGGTGTAGACCGTTACGTATCCCGACAAGGGGCCAACGGCGGCCTTTCCTAGCCATCCTTGGTTGCCTAGCAACGAGACAACGTCCCGGATGACGCCGCCCAATGCGATAGCTATCCCGGCGCAACTGGCCTGAACCGCTCCCCACACGCCCAATGCGATGCCGCTATCGGTCTGTTCGGCGTAGGCCATGCCTGCGATCAGGGTACAGACGGCGAACAAGCCACCGCCGATGCCGACAACGCCGACCCCAGAGATGAAAAGATAGGTCCAGCTAAAAAGGCTGGAGAGCACGATCAGGCTAAAGCCTATGACCCCCGCGAGAGCACCCAAGCCGGCTATGCGATGGGGTTCGCCATGGTTGGCCAACAGGCGCGTGGGTAGTGTAAATCCTAGGATTGAGCCCACGGCGAAGATAGCCGTCAGCATAGTTGTTCCGCTAACGGACATGCCTAAAATTTCGCCGCCGTACGGCTCGAGTAAGATATCCTGCATTGAGAAGGCAGCTGCGCCGAGGCCTGTGGCCGCCATGAGGCGTTTTACGCCAGGCTGCTGTAGATGCTGTTTGGCGGTTTGCCAAAAGTCGGCTTCAGGCAGGGGTTCTTGGTGGCTGTTGCTGCCTCGCCCTTCCTGCTTCCAAAGCGCAACCGTGTTGAGCACCATCGTCACAACCGCAGCACTTTGTATCAGCTGAATGAGCTTAAATTGGCTGAAGTTAGTGAGCAGCAGACCGAAAATCAGAGAGCTGATGGCCATACCCACCAGCAACATCACGTACAGCAGCGCCACGACGCGTGGGCGAACCTCTTGGGGCGCAATGTCGGTTGCGAGCGCCAACCCGGCTGTTTGCACCGTATGCATACCGGCGCCGACCAACAAGAATGCCGCCGCAGCGCAGGCGAAGCCGATCCACTCCCCGCCAACTTCGCCCATCCCCGACATCACCAACAAGGCGAACGGCATGATGGCTAAGCCACCGAATTGAAATAAAGAACCGAACCAAATGTACGGTCCTCGGCGCCAGCCAAAGACAGAGACGTGCCTGTCGGAACGATGGCCGATGAGTGCTCTCAGCGGCGCAAAGACCAACGGCAAAGCAACCATGAGAGAGACGATCCAGGCCGGCATGGATAGCTCAACAATCATGACGCGGTTGAGGGTACCGGTGAGGAGAACCGCAGCCATGCCGACCGATACTTGAAACAGCGACAGGCGGAGTATTCGTTGCAGGGGGAGTTTATCGCTCGCAATGTCTGCGAACGGCAAATAGCGCATGGTTGCCTTTCGGCGTGCGCTCAGCTCTCCCTGATCACTCACGCGGGTCGAATCTCCATGGCCTCTGAGATGTAGAACGTCGAAGCGACGCGGCGAGTCTGGCGAACCTCCCATTTCGACAAAATCGGATCGGTCGCCATGCCTCGGTATAACCGCTTTGGCGCTAGCGGTTGGATGGCGGGCGCTTTGTCAGCTTTGGGGAAGAATTGTCCCACCGCGTGCATCGTCGCGAGGAGGGCTGTTTTCGGTGCGATGGTGCAGATGATGCCGGTGGATGTTCGATCAGCAAACTGACTAAGGCTCTTGACAACGTCACCAGCCCTGTAGTGGATCAGTGAATCCATCGCGACGACATAGTCAAAATCGCCGTGATGGGGATCGAGCATGTCGCCAGCGAGGAAGCGCACGCGTTGGCCAAGGCCCATGGCTTCGGCGCGCTGTTGCGCGAGGCCCAGTAGGGTGGGTGATAAGTCGACTGCAAGAATGTCTGCACCGCGACGTGCGGCCTCTAACGAGAACTGACCCGGACCACATCCAGCGTCGAGCAGGCGCGCACCCGACAAATCTTTTGGCAACCAGTCTAAAACCTGCTGGCGGATTGCATCTCGACCCGCGCGAACAGTCGCCCTAATCTTGCTGACGGGGGCGTCTGAGGTAAGCTTCGCCCAAGCATCAGATGCTGTGCGGTCGAAATAGGTCTCCAGTTCTCCGCGCCGGCTGACATAACTCTGTGAACTGCTCATCAATCGAATCCTAGAAAGTCGAAAATGTCCCGGTCCTTCATTGGCACCGACGTGAGAGGTGTGGTGCCAGCCCAGAGTTTCGCCGCGAGCTGAAGGTATTCCTGCTGAACAGCTGCGAGCTCTGGCGACTCGGGCATCTCGAAGAGCGTCGATTTTTTCAGTCGTGATCGACGGATGACATCGAGGTCAGGGAAGTGCGCCAGCCGGTCCATGCCTGTTGCGGCGTTGTATCGATCGATTTCGTCCGTGGCTGCGGAGCGGTTGGCGATGCAACCGGCAAGGCGAACATCGTAGTTCTTAGCCTTCGCCTGGATGGCGGAGACGATCCGGTTCATAGCAAAGATGGAGTCAAAGTCGTTGGCTGTAACTATGACCGCACGTTCTGCATGCTGAAGAGGTGAAGCAAAGCCTCCGCACACCACGTCGCCGAGAACGTCGAAAATGACGACGTCGGTATCTTCTAGAAGGTGATGTTCCTTCAGAAGTTTCACCGTTTGTCCTACGACGTAGCCGCCACAGCCAGTGCCGGCGGGCGGGCCGCCTGCCTCAACGCACATGACACCGTTATAGCCCTCGAAAACGAAGTCCTCTGGTCTGAGTTCTTCGCTGTGGAAATCAACGGTCTCTAGCACGTCGATCACCGTAGGCGCGAGGCGCTTGGTCAGCGTGAAGGTGCTGTCGTGTTTGGGGTCGCAGCCGATTTGCAACACCCGTTTGCCGAGCTTTGAAAACGCCACCGACAAGTTGGAAGACGTTGTGGATTTACCGATACCACCTTTGCCGTATACGGCAAAAACCTTGGCACTGGTGATCTCGTCGCGCGGGTCGAGCATCACTTGCGTGCTGCCTTCGCCGTCGGTTCGAGCGCCCGGCCGGTCAAGCGTTAACAGGGTCATCGAACACCTCTCATCCGTTTACAGTCCTTCAGTCGGCACGAGGCCTTCCACGCGGTCTTCTAGTTCTTCGCCTATGTCTTGCAGCGCCTGCAGGGTGGCGGGGTCAGGTCGCCAGTAGTCGCGGTCTGATGCCTCGATCAGGCGATTGGCGACACGAGCGCAGGCCTTAGGGTTGAGGGCAGCCATCCTATTGCGGAGCGCCTTGTCGAGGACGAAGGTCTCGGTGATCTCTTCGTAGACCCAAGGTGCCACCTCACCGGTGGTGGCCGACCAACCTACAGTGTTGGCAACTTGTGCCTCGATCTGTCTCACGCCTTCGTAGCCGTGTTTGAGCATCCCCTCATACCATTTAGGGTTCAGCGTGCGTGTGCGCGACTCCAGCGCAACCTGTTCCTTCAGTGTCCGAACGGTGCCGTTGCCTCGGGTTTGGTCACCGATATAGACGGGAAGATCCACTTGCTTGGCGGATTTCACCGCGCGCCCGATGCCACCGAGCGTATCGAAATAGTGATCGATCGTGGTGACACCAAGTTCCACCGACTCGAGGTTTTGGTAGGCCAGATCCACGTCACCTAGGATACTGTTGAGTAGTTCGGCTTTCTTCTGGGGCTGACCATCAACGCCGTAGGCGAAGCATTTCCGCGCCGTATAGGCTTCGGCGAGATCGCTCTCATCGCTCCAACACCCCGCATCCACGAGCTGGTTCACGTTGGCGCCGTAAGCCCCATCAGCGTTGGAGAACACGCGAAGGGCTGCGGTGGCGAGATCACATCCATGCTCACGCTGATAGGCGAGCGCGTGCTTACGGATATAGTTCTGATGCTCAGGCTCATCCGCCTCGGCAGCCGCCAATGCCGCGCCAGCGAGGAGCTTCGTTTGCATCGGCAGGAGGTCGCGGAAAATCCCGGACAAGGTCGCCATAACATCGATCCGTGGGCGATCGAGTTCATCAAGTGGCACGAGCTCCGCCCCGGCGAGGCGTCCGTAGTGATCGAAACGCGGCTTCGCCCCCATGAGGGCAAGGGCTTGGGCAATTTGGGCACCCTCTGACTTCAGATTATCTGCACCCCACAACACGATGGCCACGGTCTCTGGCAACTTGCCTTCATCAGCGAGGTGACGATCTAGCAGCCGCTGAGCTTGTTCGGCCCCGTCACGCACAGCCCATGCACTCGGTAGTCGGAACGGATCGAAGCCGTGAATGTTGCGCCCGGTGGGTAGGACTTCGGTCGAACTGACGACGTCACCGCCTGGCGCGGGCTCGATGAAGCGGCCGTCCAAAGCTTTGATGAGGCCGGTAAGCTCCGTATCTTGCTGAAGGCACAGATCAACCCGCCGCAACTCGGTCAGTCGTTCGCGCGCCTTGTCGAGCCCGTGGTCTTGCGCCACCCGATCAATCGGTAGGCCTGCGACCACGTCACGAATAACAACGTCCGGTAGTGGATCGGGTGAGCCTTCTCCGGCCATTGCGAGAAGAAGATCGGTTCGCGCCGCCATATCCATCGGCACACCGGCAACGTGCAGGCCATCCGGGATAAGGGCCTCCTCGTAGTCGGATAGGCGCTCGAGCAAACTCAGCATTTGCTCCTCGGTGTCTTCCTCCCACGGAGGTTCACCGTCCGCTAAGTCGAGGCTCGTGGCTTGAGCCTGGGCCAGCACGGCGAGGGAGCGTCGCTGGCTGGCCTCTTCCGGTGGGAGAGCACGCCAGCGCTCGACGGTGCCCTTGAGGTCGGCAAGCGAGCGATAGAGGTCTGCCTTCGTGACGGAGCCAGTCAGGTAACTGATCGTCGTTGCCGCACTCCGCCGCTTCGCCAGCGCGGCTTCGGAAGGGTTGTTGGCGGCGTAGAAATAAAAGTTTGGCAGGTCGCCGATGAGATAGCTCGGCCAACAGTCAGCTGACAGAGCCGCCTGTTTGCCGGGCATGAACTCCAAGGCACCGTGGGTGCCGAAATGGATGACGGCGTCGGCGTCGAAGTCGTTTTTGAGGTAACTGTAGAAGGCACAGAAGGCATGGGTGGGCGCGAAGCCGTCCTCGAACAGGAGGCGCATAGGATCGCCCTCGTAGCCGAAGGTCGGCTGCAGGCCGACAAATACCTTGCCAAATCGCGCGCCGAGCACGTGGATGCTCTCACCGTCAGCTTGTTGACGGCCCGGCGCTGGGCCCCATTGGGCCTCAAGCTCGCTTAGACGCTGCTCGCGCCGAACGTGCGTGTTGGTGGGGATGCGATGGTGCACATTCCCATCGGCGCCGTATTGGATAGCGTTGCCCTCGGTCAGACGCGTACGCAAATCATCGGTGTCGCGCGGTAGTTCGACGTCATAACCCTCTGATTTCATCTCGATAAGGAGGTTCATCAGGGACTCGTACACAGCGAGGTACGCAGCTGTTCCCGTAGCGCCGCTATTGGGGGGGAAGTTAAAAAGGACCACCGCCACATTGCGGTCTTGGCGTTCCTTGGCCCGCAGACGGACCATCTTTCGAACCCTTGCTGCCAAGGCATCGGCACGCTCTGGACAGGCTTGCATCTTCCGATGATCCGTTGGCGTATCGAACCGGCAGGCACGAGCGCAACCGGGGCAAGGGCCTTCTTTGTTAGAAGCCCGGCCGCCAAAGACGGTGGGTGCGGTGGCGCCGTCGAGCTCTGGGATCGCCACCATGATGGTGGCTTCGACTGGTGAAAGGCCCTGCCGGCTTTCGCCCCAGTCCGCCAGACTCTGGAACTCGAGCGAGTGGGCCGAAAGGTAGGGCACGTCGAGGTCCTGCAGGACTTCTGACGCGGCCTTGGCGTCGTTGTATGCTGGCCCGCCTACCAGCGAAAAGCCCGTCAGGGACACAATGGCCTCGACAGTGGTTTGACCATTTCGGCGAAAGTACTTGTCGATGGCGGGACGGGCATCCAGGCCGCTTGCGAAGGCGGGCACGACGTCGAGACCGTGATCCTCCATCGCTTGGATGACGCCATCATAATGCGCAGTATCAGCGCTCAGTGCGTAGGACCTTAGGATGAGAAGACCGACCTTCGGGCGTTGGCCCGAACGCGCCGGGAGCTTGGACAGGTCCTCGGCAATCGTCGGCGACATTTTCGGATGGTAAAGGCCCGTGTCAGGGTAGACGACGGGCTCGCCCACGCGCGCTTTTCCGCGAAGCACTGAACGCGGTCCGTCGGCATATTTATCAATAAGGTACGCAACGAGATTGCGAACATTGTCGTTCGAGCCGCCGAGCCAGTACTGCATGGCAAGGAAGTAAGACCGTACGTCTTGTGCCGTACCCGGAATGAATTTCAGGATCTTAGGCAGGCGGCGCAAGATCTTCGCCTGGCCCTCGCCATTGGAACTTGAGCTAGGTTTGCCGCGGAGCCGCTTGAGTAGCTTGATGGCGCCGTTGTCCGGCTTATCCATGCGGAACTTACCCAGCCGTGTCCGCTGCACGACGTCTGGCGTCGATAGGATGCCGACGAACGCATCCGCTTCGGGTGCGCGAGCCATCAGCGCCGGAAGAATCGGTTTCACCTGATCCTCCAAGAACAGCATGCCGACCACCAGGAGGTTGGCCGTGGCGATGGCATTCATGACCCGGTCTTGCGAGGGGCCGGGTTTCTCCCATTCGGAGGCTGGAAAGAGTGAAATCTTCAGGCCCGGGATGGCGCGCCGCAAGTCTCGCTCGGCAAAGCGGACTGGCCCCTCCAGGTGAGCGTCCATCGACAACACCACGACGTGCATGGAGGGTAGAGCAACGGCGCTTTGAGGGATATTTTGATCAGCGGCCATAATGCGCCTTCGCCTCGTAGAGCGTTTCAACGGTGATCTGCGCGACATTGTGCTGGACAGCGTAACGCTCCGTGTTCCGTCGGGCTTTGCCACGTACGAAGAAGGGAATCTTCTTGAGCTCCTTCTCTGCATCCGCCTCCCAGGTGAAATCAGCGGACTCTGGTTCTCCGCTGACGGTGGCCGTTTCGTGATTTGTGGGCTGAGGATTGGCGACAATTTCGGATGCTGCGGCTTGTTGTGGCCGAGCACCGTGGCCGCCGAGGTGTGAGGCGCCAGCGTCGTCGTTGAACTCGAAGTCCTCGCGGAACATGCCCAAGAGGTGTTCTTCGAGGCCCATCACCAACGGATGCACCCACGTATCGAAGAGTTGATTGGCACCTTCGGGCCCATATTGCGGCGAATAACCGGCGGGGAAGTCCTGGACGTGCACGGGTGAGGAAATCACCGTGCAAGGCAAGCCAAGTCGCTTGGCGATATGGCGCTCCATCTGCGTACCGAGCACCAATTCAGGCTGAACTTCGGAGAGAGCCTCTTCCACCGCGAGGTAATCGTCAGTGATCAGGGGTTCGATCCCTAGCTCTTTCGCTGTTTCGCGGACGGCGCGCGCACCCTCGCGGTTGTAGCAGCCGAGCCCAACCACTTGGAAACCAAGCTCTGACGACGCCACCTTGGCCGCTGCAGCGGCGCGGTATCCCTCGCCAAAAACGAAGACACGCTTATCCGTAAGGTAGGTGGAATCGATGGAACGAGACCACCACGGCATGTTGCAGGCAATGTCGTCTTCGGACAATTCCCGACCGACGATATCGCTCACTTCACGAACGAGAGCACGCGTTCCAGTGATGCCCAGCGGCACAGTTTTCGTGAAGGGCTGGCCGAATTCGCGCTCAAGCCATCTTGCCGCCGTTTCAGCAACCTCTGGGTAGAGAACAATATTAAAGTCGGCTTGGCCAACGGTTGCCAATTCGGCGGCGCTACAATTCAAGGGAGCAACGATGTTCACGTCGATCCCAAAGTCTTCCATCAGCTTTGCAAGCTCTTTCACATCATCGCGGTGACGGAAGCCAAGCGCCGTAGGGCCTAAGAGATTGCAGGATGGTCGCCCGGTATCGGCAGATAGCTTTTGAAGGTCGCGGCGAGCGAGGTGGCGAACGAGTTGGTAGAACGTCTCTGACGCTCCCCAATGCTCCTTGCGCTGATAGGCCGGTAGATCCACGCCAACGGTGGGAACAGGGAGGTTCAGGCCCTTCGCGAGACCGGATGGATTGTCCTGCAACAGTTCCGCTGTGCAGGACTCGCCAATGAGCAACGCCCCAGGCTTGAAGCGCTCGTAAGCGTCGCGGACGGAGTCCTTGAAAATCTCTGCCGTGTCCGACCCAAGGTCGCGCGCTTCGAAGGTGGTGTACGTGACTGGCGGGCGTTTGTTTCGCCTTTCAATCATTGTGAAAAGGAGATCAGCATACGTATCGCCCTGAGGTGCATGCATCACGAAATGGACATCGGTCATCGCCGTCGCAACGCGCATTGCGCCGACGTGAGGTGGGCCTTCGTAGGTCCAGACAGCTAGTTGCATCAGACAGCGAGCCTCGTTTTGCGATGAAGGGGACGGGCGAAGAGCTCAGCCAAGTCACCGGCCTGATCGTACCCTTGGATCGGAGTGAAGATCAGCTCGATGGACCATTTGGTGGTGAAGCCTTCGTCTTCGAGAGGGTTGGCGAGACCTAACCCGCAGACAGTGATGTCGGGCTTGGCCTCCCGACAGCGGTCGAGTTGCTTCTCCACGTCCTGGCCTTCACTGATCACGACCTCGGCTGACAACTGAGTGAGATCGTCAGCCAGGTAATCTTTGTGAAGGTAAGGTGTCCCGACTTCTAAGGCCGTCATGCCCACTTCTTTGGTCAGGAAACGAGCCAGAGGAATCTCCAGCTGGGAGTCGGGGAAGAAGAAGACCGTTTTGTCTTTAAGCTTATCGCGATACCGCTCGAGCGCCTTCCGGCCTCGTGCGGCGGGCAGTTCTGTGACGCTGTTGACCTGGCTATCATGGATATCGAAGGCCTGCGCCGCAGCGCGCAGCCATGCCGTGGTCCCGTCGACACCGAGCGGGTATGATGCAGCGATGTGTTGTGCGCCACGTTTTTCCAGCGCCAAGCTTGTGTCGCGCAAGAATGGCTGGGCGAGAATGTACTGCGTGTCCCCGTCGATATTGGGCATTTCAGACGCGTTCTTTGGCGGCAGGAACTGCACATCCGGGATGCCAATTTTGGTCAGTAGGCGCTCGAATTGATCGCGCACCACGTCGGCGAGAGCGCCAACCACGAGCAGTGACGCGGCCGGTTTGGTGCCAGTGGCCAGCCCTTCAACCATGGAGGCTAAGCAGGCGTCTTCGCCTTGCGTGAAGGTTGTCTCGATACCGCTTCCTGAATAGCTCAAGACCCGAACATTAGGGTTGTGGCGCGCAGAGAGGCGCGTTGCCGCCTTGCTTAAGTCGAGTTTGATTACTTCCGATGGGCACGACCCCACGAGAAACAGAAGCTTGATATCGGGCCGGCGAGCCAACAGCCTGTCCACGGTCTTATCGAGTTCGTCGTTTGGGTCTGCCAATCCGGCTAAGTCTTTGTCTTCTAGAATGGCTGTGGCGAACCGCGGCTCTGCAAAGATCATCACGCCGGCGGCCGATTGCATGAGGTGGGCGCATGTCCGTGAACCGACAATGAGGAAGAAAGCGTCTTGGATGGACCGATGCAGCCATACGATACCTGTGAGGCCACAAAAAACCTCACGTTGGCCGCGCTCTCGCAAGATGTCTCGTCCAGCCGGAGGTGACGAAATGAGGGTCGTGCTCATGCTGGCAGCTCCTGTTGCGGGGTAGGGGCGGAGCTCTCGCGCTTGGCAAGCCTTAGCTTCCACAGGAATTGGGCGGCATTGATGACGTAGCTAGCGTAGGCGGCGAGGGCCGTGACCATCAGTGTGCGTTCGTCCCACCCCAACGCGAGTCCTGCCAAGTAGGCGGTATGCAATGCCAAGACGCCCATGGACACGACGTCGTCCCAGAAGAACGGTCCAGCGAACAAATATTGACCGAAGACTTCCTTTTCCCAGATCGAGCCGGTGACCATTATTGTATAGAGAACAAGCGTTTTCAGGATGACCGAAAGGTTAGCTGCAACGTACCCGTCGCCCGATGCCAGGTACCTCAGTACCAAGACTAGGCTAACGAGGAACACAATGAACTGGAGCGGAGCAAGAATGCCCTGAACCAACGTCCACTTGGAGCCGTCGCGAATGCGGCGTTGCTCCTCCGTATAAAGCATAGTCCCTACCGCAACTCAGTTTCTACGTGTTGGCCATCCCAAGGGATTGTGGCGAACACCTACACCACGCACCAACGCCGCCGTTCTTCTTTAAAGAGAGAGGTAAATCGGCGAAGCCCGAGGTCAAATGAGTGGGATACGAATGTTCCCTAGCACCCCAACGCTCAGTGTTTGTGGCTAGATAGAGCGGTGGAGGATTGTTCCGCAAATGACGTTGACGGCATGGCCGCCGCATCTACTTCCTTGGCGTGTCTGTAACGTCGTCATCCGCCCCGAGGCGCTTGTGGCCTGAACCGTCGGCCGTCCTCGAGTTGTTCAAGCCCGTCACTTGGTTTGCGCCCATGTGGGCCTTTACTTGTGGGGTCATCTCTTCAGGACAGGCATTGGATGGCCGTTGGTGGACGTTGTTCATTGGCGTCCTTCTCGTGGGCCCAATGGTTTGCGCGGCTAGTCAGGCTGCGAACGATTGGTTCGATCGAGAAGTCGATGCGATCAACGAACCCAATCGGCCCATTCCGTCCGGCCGAATTCCTGGTCATTGGGGCCTCTACATCGCCATCGCGTGGTCAGCGATATCGCTTCTGCTGGGAGCCAGCTTAGGTGTTTGGGCCTTTTGGGCCACCGTGCTGGCCGTCTTTTTAGCCTGGGCGTACAGCATGCCGCCCCTTCGGCTGAAGCTGAACGGCTGGTACGGTAACGCGGCCGTGGGCGTGTCTTATGAGGGGCTCGCTTGGTTTACAGGCGCGGCCATTTTTGTTTCCGGCGCTCCGGCCTGGCCGATTGTTGTGCTGGCGCTGCTTTATTCTATCGGCGCTCATGGGATCATGACGCTCAACGATTTCAAGGCGATTGAAGGCGATATCCGGATGAACATCCGAACCCTGCCGGTCCAACTGGGACCGGAGCGCGCGGCGCGTTGGGCGTGTATTGTCATGCTGCTCCCCCAAGTCGCCGTCACTCTACTGTTGATCGCTGGCGGAATGTTTGTTCCCGGCATGATCATCGTCGCTTTGATGGTCGGGCAGGCGGTGCTGATGCGACGTTTGCTGACGGACCCCGAGAAACTAGCGCCTTGGTACAACGGCACCGGTGTTCTGATGTTTGTCTCCGGCATGATGGTTGCCGCTGTGGCCGTTCGTGGCTGGGGACTGGCGTGATGTCCTCAGGCCTGATCCCTTTCGGTTGGTTCCAGGTCTTTCGGCTCGGTCTGGTGCAGATGGCGCTCGGCGGGATCGTCGTCCTGACCACCAGCACCATCAATCGGGTGATGGTGGTCGAGCTCGCTTTGCCTGCGTCTCTGCCAGGCCTCCTGGTAGGTTGGCACTATGCCGTTCAAATGTCGCGGCCTCGCTGGGGCCACGGCGCCGATGCCGGGGGCCGGCGAGGGCGCTGGATTATCGGTGGCATGATAGCACTCGCGCTGGGTGCGTTGGCTGCGTCTGGTTCGGCCGCGCTATTCGCTTTCAATCCCATGCTCGGTATTGGTGCAGCGGTTGTAGCCTTCACGATCATCGGCGGCGGCGTTGGTGCGGCCGGCACCAACCTCTTGGCACTTCTTGCCATCCGCACGCCCCCTGATCGTAAAGCGGCAGCTGCGGCGATCGTCTGGATCATGATGATCGTGGGGTTTGTGCTCACCACCGGCGTGGCCGGAGGTTTCCTGGATCCTTTCTCAATGGGGCGCTTAGTCACTGTGACAGCTGTCGTCGGGGCTATTGCCGTGCTGTTGAGCATCATCGCCCTAGGCGACTTGGCCGACACATCGCGCGGTGCTGCGGACGCAGTGCCTGCGTCTGCCAAGCCGGATTTTTGGGTAACCTTGAAAGAGGTGTGGGCTGACCGGCAGACGCGCTTGTTCACGACTTTTATCTTCGTCTCGATGTTGGCCTACAGCGCTCAAGACCTCATTCTCGAGCCCTTCGCGGGTCTGCTTCACGGCTATAGCCCTGGCGAATCCACGCGGCTCGCGTCGATGCAGAATATGGGCGTCTTGCTGGGCATGATCACGACCGCGATCATCGCCACGCTCGTGGGGCGTTCCCGTGCGCTGTTCATGCGCAAGTGGGCGCTCTTCGGCTGCGCCGTATCGGCCGCTGCATTGGGTGTCCTGGCGATGGGATCAGTTGCCACCGGCGATTTCCCACTGGTGGGGGCCGTCTTCACTTTGGGCATCGGCAACGGCCTCTTCGCGGTGGCCGCGATCGGCTCGATGATGACCTTGGCGAGCGCTGGCGGAGAAGGCCGTGAAGGCATGCGAATGGGTGTTTGGGGCGCCTCCCAAGCCGTTGCGTTCGCGCTTGGTGGTTTGGCGGGCGCGACCGCGATTGACCTTGTTCGCGCGGTCACCGCCGATATTGGTTTGTCTTTCGCTGTGGTTTTCTCTGCCGAGGCACTCACGTTCATTTTGGCTGGCCTCCTAGGCCTCCGGGTCGGGACGACCGACGCTGACCACAAATCAATTCCCATTCTGCCTGCTGAGCAATGGACGGCTGAGTAGGTGTACAACAACAGGTGAGGGCGCCATGAGTGATCTTGAGGTTTTTGACTGTGTCGTGGTGGGCGGCGGTCCAGCCGGCGCGACGGCAGCGCATGATCTGGCTCTGCAGGGACGCAAGGTGATGCTGCTGGACAAAGCTGGCCGGATCAAACCTTGCGGCGGTGCTATTCCACCGCGCCTCATTCGCGACTTCGATATTCCCGACTCACAGATCGTCGCGCGGGCGCAGAGTGCACGGATGATTTCCCCCGCTGGCGAAGAGGTGGACATGCCTATCAATGGCGGCTGTGTCGGCATGGTCGACCGCGAGCACTTCGACGAATGGCTACGGGTGCGTGCGGCGTCGGCTGGAGCGGTTCGTATCAAGGCAAACTTTGAGAAGATTTCTCGGGCTGCTGATGGCACCGCCATCGTTGAGTATACTGAGAAGCATGCCGACGGCAGCCGTACGCCAGGAAAAGTCTTAGCCCGTACGATTATTGGCGCCGACGGTGCTCGGTCCAAGGTTGGGCAGCAAGAAATTGGCGACGGCGAACACCTCCCTTGCGTCTTCGCCTACCACGAAATCATTAGCTCACCGGCAGCCAATGAGAACCAGAAATTTGAAGGCGATCGGTGCGATATCTACTATCAGGGGCAGCTTTCACCTGACTTCTACGCGTGGATTTTCCCCCATGGCGAGACCACCAGCGTGGGCGTTGGCAGTGCCCAGAAGGGTTTCTCGCTTCGCGGCGCTGTCGCTGAGCTGCGTGGAGAGGCTGACCTCGACGGGCAGCAGACCATCCGTGAGGAGGGCGCCCCCATTCCGCTCAAGCCGCGGAAAAAGTGGGATAATGGCAAGGACGTGATGCTCGCCGGCGATGCCGCGGGCTGTGTGGCACCAGCCTCCGGTGAGGGCATCTACTATGCTATGCTGGGCGGCCGTGTGGCCGCCGAGGCCATGCAGGAATTGCTCGAGACCGGCGATGCCAAAGCCATGGCGCGCGCTCGCAAACGCTACATGCGTGAGCACGGGAAAGTCTTTTTCATCCTCGGGATGATGCAACACTTCTGGTACCGCAACGACAAACGGCGAGAGCGCTTCGTCAATATTTGCCGCGACAAGGATGTGCAGCATCTGACCTGGGAGGCCTACATGAACAAGCGCCTTGTGAGGTCCAACCCGCTTGCCCATGTGCGGATTTTCCTACTCGACATGGCGCATCTGTTGGGGATTAAGTCCGCGAGGTCGTGACCTCGCATCGTACTTTGCCCTATGCCGTTTCCATCGGCCTCGCCGTGTTCGCCGCCTTCGCTGGTGGTGCACTGACGGATGTCGGCACTTGGTATCAGGCGTTGAACAAGCCCAGTTGGAACCCGCCTGATTGGTTGTTCGGGCCTGCTTGGACGTTGATCTATATCGCCTTGGTGATTGCGGGTGTGCGCGGTTGGCATGCTGTACACGCTACCACAGGCAAGGCGATTTTTGCCACGCTCGTGATCTTGAACCTCGTGCTGAACATTAGTTGGTCTTGGTTATTCTTCACGGTGAAGCGGCCAGATTTTGCCCTGGTCGAGGTCGTCTTTCTCTGGCTTTCGATCTTGGCGATTGTTGTCTTCATTGCTGCAAAGGATCGGCCGGCCATGCTGCTGACGTTGCCCTATCTCTTTTGGGTCGGCTTTGCTGGGTATCTCAATCTGGTGATCGTCCAGTTGAACCCGTCGTTCGGTCTGTGTTGAGCCCGTGATCAGCCCGACAACAATTGATTTCATCCTGTTCGGTATTTTGACCGAGGCAGCCGTTCTCAGCTGGTGGCTGATCCGATCCAACCGCCAACACCTTCTTACAGCGATGTTGCTCTTCTTAGCATCGGGAGCAGCGCTGATGGGGGCCGTGCGGGTCGGTTTGAGCGACGGCCCGTCCTCTGCGATCGGCCCTCTGTTGTTGGCCGCAGGCGTTATGCACGTCGCGTGTCTCTGGCGTTTTCGCCGGTAGAAAGTGGCCAAAACTTCGGACGAACGAGGAATCTCTCCGCATCACTGGGCGGGGGCCTGCCGCGCGTTATCTACTCAGAGGTAAGCTTTCTACAGGTGCATTGGCGTTGTGAGTTTTCCGTTTTCGGCCATCGTCGGCCAAGAGGCGTTGAAGCAAGCCCTTATCCTAGCCGCCATCGATCCGGCGCTCGGGGGCGTGTTGGCGCTCGGCGATCGGGGGACGGGTAAGTCGACGACCATCCGTGCGCTCGCAGCCTTGCTACCAGAAGTTCCGGTAACGGACGACCCTCGATTAGATCCCAACCCACCAGAGGGTGCCACAACGAAATCAGCGCCGGTGGTGGATCTGCCTCTAGGGGCGACGGAAGACCGTATCGTCGGTGCCCTCGATCTCGAAGCGGCTTTGGTCCGTGGCGAGAAGAAATTCCAGCCCGGTTTGCTCGCGGCCGCTCACCAAGGGTTTCTCTATATCGATGAGGTTAATCTGCTGGAGGATCATCTCGTCGACGTGCTGCTCGACGTGGCGGCTTCCGGCGAGAATGTTATCGAGCGCGAAGGGTTGAGCGTTCGCCACCCGGCGCGATTTGTCTTGGTAGGTAGCGGTAACCCTGAGGAAGGTGACCTTCGCCCGCAATTGATCGATCGATTTGGCCTGGCCGTTGAGGTTCGAACGCTGACCGATATTCAGCAGAGGCTAGACGTGATCAAGCGGCGAGAGGCCTTTGATACGGACCCGCAAGCGTTCTGCGATCAATGGCAAACCGCCGATCTCGAGTTGCGAGACCAAATCGTTGCTGCCCGCAAGCGCCTGGCGTCTCTCACCATGCCGGACGATGTGCTTGAACGCGCCGCAGGTCTCTGCATCGCTCTAGGCACGGATGGTTTGCGCGGTGAGCTGACATTGTCCCGTGCTTGTCAGGCCTTGGCGGCCTACAATGGGGATGAAGCGGTGACCGCTGAGCATCTGCAGGCGATCGCGATACCTTCCTTGCGTCACCGTCTTCGCAAAAACCCGCTCGATGATACCGATGCTGCGGTGCGGGTGGAGCGTGCCGTCGACGAGGTGTTGGGGTGAACACGGCCCCTCCCGCTCTCGAGCCGTATCGGGATGATGCCGTCAACGTCATCACCGAGGCTGCTGACCGGTGGGATGATAGCCAGCTCATTGCCGCGATGATCGCCACTGACCCGTCTGGCCTCAAAGGAGTCGTGATCGATGCGGGCCCAGGACCAGCGCGCGATGCCTGGCTTCAGCAATTCCAGACGTTGACTGAGCAAACGCAACAGTTTTTGTCGTTGCCGGCAAACGCTGACGAGGCTCGCGTGGTAGGTGGCCTCGATCTCGTGTCGACGCTGGCCGATGGCAAACCTGTGGTGAGCCGAGGTGTGTTGGAGCAGGCAAACGGCAAAGTCCTCTTGGTGCGGATGGCAGAGCGCCTGCGCCAACCCGCGGTGCACGCATTGGCCGATGCTCTCGATCAGGGCGCCATCCGCATCGAGCGGGATGGCTTCTCCCAAATCGCCCAAACGTCATTTCTCACCGTGCTCCTCAACGAAGGTCTCGAAGACGAGATCCCGTCGGCGAAGCTCATTGATCGTCTGGCGTTTCGCGTCCGTTTGGACGGCATTCCCTCCGTCTGCCTCACCGAGGCCATGGTGGAATTCACGCCAGTTCAGATCAGCCGGGCCCGGTCTCAGCTTCTGAGGGTTAGCATCAGTGACGACATCCTTGCATCGTTTGCAGCTGCCGCCCTTGCGGTGGGCATTGGCTCGGTTCGTGTTCTGTCATTCTGTATGCGGGCCTCGAAGGCACTGGCGGCGCTCTACGGTCGGGAGACGGTTGGCGCGGAGGATGTCGAGGTCGTTGCCCGCCTAGTGTTAGGTCCCCGAGCGCAAGCTATACCCGAGGCTGAAGAACCGGAGCAACAAGCTCAGTCTGAGGAACAAGAGGCGGATCAGCCGAGCCCCGATGAGCAGCAAACGGAGAACGGCAGCGACGACGCCCAAGACGACGGTGACGAAGCCGACATTCCTCTCGATGACATCATCGCAGAAGCGGTCGCGGCGGGTGCCGTCTCGATGCAAGGCCTGACCGCCCAGCTCGGCGACCAGCGCCAGCGCTCTTCCTCCGCAGGACGCGTTGGTGCGTCGGCTCGGTCGCAGCAAGAGGGGCGCCCGATAGGCTCTGAACCGGGTGACCCGCGCGCAGGCGGGCGTTTGGATGTGCTTGCGACGTTGCGCACCGCCGCGCCCTGGCGAAAGCTGCGACCTCCACCAGTAGCTGGAAGTGTCGTGCGTGTGTATCCGTCTGATCTGCGCGTTCGTAAGTATGCGCATAAAACAGCTACTAGCGTCATCTTCCTGGTCGACGCATCGGGGTCGAGTGCTCTCAATCGGTTGGGAGAGGCAAAAGGGGCCGTCGAAGCACTGCTAACGGAGTGCTACGCGCGTCGCGATAGCGTTGGGCTGATCACGTTCAAGGGTGCGCAGGCCGACATCACGCTGCCGCCGTCCCGGTCGCTCACCCGAGCGCGTAAGGCCATGGCAGGGTTGCCTGGTGGTGGAGGCACGCCCCTCGCTTCTGCCTTAGCGCTCGGTGTACAGACGGCCCTGACGGAGCGGGCGGCTGGCCGTACACCCCTTTTGGTACTGTTCTCGGATGCACAGGCCAATGTCGGGCTCGATGGCATGGCAGGCCGCGCGCAGGCTCGCGAAGACGCCGCCAAGATGGCGCAACATATCGCGGCTGAAGGCATTAGCACGCTCTTCTTCGACACGAGCCCACGACCGAGCCCACGAGCCGTGGCGCTCGGTGAGGGTTTAAGGGCAACCTATATTGCTTTGCCGTATGCGGACAACAATCGCGTCAATCAGGCGGTGACGGCGGAACGGCGCTCGCTGGCAGCGACGGGAGGGTGAGCATGCCCTTCGGCTTGCCGGGCTTAGACTGGGACCGAGAAGGGCCCAGCTGGCCGCTGCATGAGCACTCACAATTTGTCGACGCGGCGAACGTCCGATGGCATGTGCAGGATGTGGGGCAGGGGCCCATCATATTGGCCTTGCACGGCACAGCTGCCACGACCCATTCGTTGGCGCCGTTAGCGGAGCACCTTCGTCAGGACTACCGCCTCATCATGGTTGACCTGCCAGGGCATGGGTTCAGTCGCATTTCTCCGTTCTATAAGGCTTCGATCGATCGCATCGCGGGCGACCTAGAAGCCCTCATGCGGTCGATGCATGTCGAGCCTCAGGTTCTTCTAGGACACTCCGCCGGTGCACCGCTCGCCTTGGCCCTCGCACGGCAAGCCGGTTGGCAGGACAAGCCGCTGATCGCGGTCAACGGCGCCTTCAAGCCCTTTGGCGGTCTGGGCAAAAGTTTAGCGCCCCTGATGGCGCGGGCGCTGCATATCAACCCGCTCACGTCTCTGGTTTTCGCCAATGGCCTGTCGGACAAGGCGCGCGTGCGGAAGCTCATCCAGCAAACCGGCTCTATGCTCAATGACGAACAACTCAGCCTGTACCACCGTGCACTGAGTTCATCCCGCCATGTAGCGGGTGCATTGGGCATGATGGCTCACTGGAATTTGGATCCCGTTCGTGCCAATGTTGAAGCCCATCACGGGCCGGTCCATCTCTTCTTGGGCGACAACGACAAAGCCGTCAGCCCGAGCGAAGCTGAAGAGCTTCGAGCCGCGTACCCTCGCATTGGCCTCCACCGCTGGCCGGCGCAGGGTCACTTGCTCCACGAAGAGGCGCCGGACGCATGCGCAGCCAAGATCCGGGAACTGAGCTTGGCTTAGGGCCGACGAGGCATTCGGAACGGCAGCATGAACTGCACCGATCGTTTATTCAGGTTCGGCCCGGCTAGGGATTCATGCACGCCCTGCCGCGTGAAGCCACCGAGGGAGGTTTCCATCACCGAGCGGCTGTAAAAGGGCGTATCCTCAAGGGTTTGAATGATGCGTGGCGTGGTCCCTTCATCCGCTCGAGTTCGGCGGGGAATGCGGAATATCGGTGTCGGCGCCAAATCAACCTCACTGGGCGACTCCACCTCTTCGATGTCCCCGTGTCGGTTCGCTATCAATGCCGACAGCTGTGAAGCACCATTCAGCATGTCGG
>JABSRH010000180.1 GCA_013215175.1 Parvularculaceae bacterium
CCCTTTGGCATGGTACTGACCCGCGCAGCCGGTTTGCGCCATAATAGCGATATCGGGTCCGGCAATATCGGCGCCACCAACGTTCTGCGCACCGGCCGCAAAGACCTGGCCCTCGCCACCCTCCTCCTCGACAGCGGCAAAGCGGCCATCGCCGCCTTCGTCGCCAGGTGGCTGTCGGGAGATCCCGGGCTGATCGCTATGGCCGGGTCCTTGGCGTTTTTCGGCCACTGCTTCCCCGTTTTCCTCAAGTTCAAAGGCGGCAAAGGCGTGGCCACCTATTTTGGCACCCTGCTCGCTTTCTGGTGGGTCGCCTTTCTTGCCGCCGCAGCGAGCTGGCTTCTGGTAGCCTTCGTCATGCGAATTTCTTCGTTAGCAGCTTTGGTCACCGCCATTGTGGTGCCGTTGGTGTTCCTTTTCGCAGGCCAGCCTACCTTCATGATCGGTAGCGGGTTCATGAGCCTGCTCATCTTCTATCGGCACCGTGCTAACATCACACGGCTGATCGACGGCTCCGAGCCTCGGATTGGAGCAAAATAGCGTACCAAGGTGGCTGCGTGAGTGAGTTCGGCCCTTCTTTGGCCACTTGCGTTCGCACCCCGTCTGTCTTTATGTGCGCTGCATCACATCCCCAGGTGAGAAGGATAACTCTACAATGACTGCTGCTGACGTATTGAAAATGATCGAGGACGAGAACGTTGAGTTCGTCGATCTCCGCTTCACCGACCCGCGGGGTAAGTGGCAGCACGTGACCTTCGACCGTGACATGGTCGACGCTGATTTCTTTGCTGAAGGTTCGATGTTCGACGGTTCGTCCATCGCTGGCTGGAAAGCCATCAACGAGAGCGACATGGTCCTCATGCCCGATGCCACGTCGGCGATGATCGATCCGTTCTTCGAGGCGAAGACCCTCGCGATCACCTGTGACATCCTCGAGCCTGAGACGATGAAGCCCTACAACCGGGACCCACGCACCACGGCCAAGGCGGCGGAAGAATATCTCAAGTCGAGCGGCATCGGCGACACGGCGTTCTTTGGCCCAGAAGCTGAGTTCTTCATCTTCGACGACGTCCTAATCTCCACGAGCCAGGACCGCATCGGCTTCCAGATCGACAGCGGCGAAGGCCCGTACAACATGGACACGCCCATGGACGGCGGTAACCTCGGTCACCGTCCGCGGGAAAAAGGCGGCTACTTCCCTGTGCCGCCGGTGGACAGCGAGCAGGACATGCGTTCCGACATGCTCCGCTACATGCGCCAGCTGGGTCTGCGTCCTGAGAAGCACCACCACGAAGTGGCTCCATCGCAGCACGAGCTGGGCATGCGTTTCGACACGCTGACCCAGATGGCCGACAATATGCAGGCCTATAAGTACATCGTGCAGCAGGTTGCTCACACCTACGGCAAGACGGCGACCTTCATGCCGAAGCCTGTCTACAACGACAACGGCTCGGGCATGCACGTTCACCAGTCGATCTGGAAAGACGAGCAACCGGTGTTCGCAGGCGACGCCTATGCTGGTCTGTCGGAAACATGCCTCTACTACATCGGCGGCATCATCAAACACGCGAAAGCCATCAACGCTTTCGCCAACGCCACGACGAACAGCTACAAGCGTCTGGTTCCTGGCTTTGAGGCGCCTGTGCTTCTCGCCTACTCGGCGCGCAACCGTTCCGCATCGATCCGGGTTCCATGGGTGAGCTCGCCAAAGGCGAAGCGCATCGAAACTCGCTTCCCGGATGCTGGCGGCAACCCGTACTACACGTTCGCTGCGCTACTGATGGCGGGCCTCGACGGCATCGAGAACAAGATCCACCCTGGCGATGCCCTGGACCAAGACCTCTACGCCATGGACGAAGCGGCTCAGAAGGACATTCCAACCGTGGCTCGTTCGCTGCAGCAAGCGCTCGAAGAGCTCAGCCGTGATCGCGAATTCCTGAAGCGCGGCGACGTCTTCAACGACGACCAAATCGACGCCTACATCGATCTGAAAATGGAAGAAGTCACACGCTACAACTCGACGCCACACCCGGTCGAGTTTGACATGTACTACTCCGCTTAGGGACGATTAAGAGAATAGAAAGCCGACGCTGGCCTCACGCCGCGTCGGCTTTTTTCTGGTCAATCCTTTCAGGCGGCTTCGTCGGTGACCTGATTTCTGCCGTTTTGCTTCGACCGATAAAGCGCCTGATCAGCCCGCTTCATGAGCATCGCCAAATTGTCAGCCTCGGTTAGAACCGAGCAGCCAATCGACACGGTGATATCGAGAGAGCGGCCGTCGCTGGTCACCACAGGCTCATCCGATACAGAGCGAAGGACACGGTCGGCGATATCGTGTGCTGAAGAACGAGGCGTCTTCGGCATCAGGACAGCAAACTCCTCACCACCAGTACGGCAGGCAAGGTCAGAACCGCGAACCGACGTGGTCAGACGACCCGCAATCTCTTTCAAGACCTCATCGCCCACATCGTGGCCGTAGGTATCGTTGACGTTCTTGAAGTGGTCGATGTCCACCATCAAACAGGCCATCGGCGTTTGCTTTGTCTGCGCTTCGTCAACCAGGCGAACGCCTTGGCTCGACAAGAAGCGGCGATTGTAAAGACCGGTAAGCTGATCAAGAATCGCCATCTCAAAGGTCTGGTCAAAGCTCTCGCGCAGGTGCTCGATGTACCGCATACGGCGCAATTGCGTGCGCACGCGCGCCGCCAATTCTTCCGTATCAAGCGGCGACAGGATGTAGTCCGAGACGCCAAGGTCCAAGGCACGAAGGACGTGACGGGTTTCGTCAGCACTCGCCATGGCCAGGATCGGCGCCAAACGCGACATGTCGAAAGCGCGAACCGCTGAGCAGAACCGCAAAGGATCGTAGCTCTTCAGTCCAAGGTCGATCAGCACCAGGTCCGGTTCACCGCGTCGGATCGAATCGAGCGCCATCCGGGCGTCGTTCTCATAAACGAGGTTCATGTTCTTCGGCAGATGCTCTGAGCCCTGATCAAGCTCTTCAATGCTGGCACTATCGGTGACAGCGAGGACCGTTGACGGCCGCTCATCAAATTTCGACAGGTCAGCTTGGCTGATGACACCCATGCGCTCACCCGCCTGGTGGCGATGGCGCAGCTCGTCGGTCATCTGCTTGAAGCGGGTCAAACTCCGAACGCGGCTAAACAAGGCCATGTCTTGCACGGGCTTGGTGATGAAGTCGTCCGCCCCAGCATTCAAACCGGCAACGCGGTCGGCCTGCTGATCCAACGCCGTCACCATCACCACAGGTATGTGCCAAGTCTTGTCGTTGGCCTTAAGACGCTCACAGGTCTCAAAGCCGTCCATCACCGGCATCATCACATCAAGCAGGATGATGTCAGGCTGTTGCGCTTCCGCCAGCTCAATGGCCTCTTGGCCAGACAGAGCTGTCACCACCTCAAAATATTCCGCGCGTAGCTTGGCCTCGAGCAACTTAACGTTGGGCTCTAGGTCATCCACCACGAGTACACGCGCAGTCATAACAATCCTCGCTGGCCTTCATGGCCGTCGATGACTCCCTTACTGCAAAACTCTTTTCACTTTCTCAAGGAAGCCTGTCACACTTATTGGTTTAGCGAGATAATCATCACAACCTGCAGCACGTATCCGTGCCTCGTCGTCCTTCATCGCAAACGCTGTCACGGCTATAACAGGAATTGACCGAAGAGTCGGCTCTGCTTTGATCTCTCGTGTGACTTCCAAACCCGATTTTTCCGGCAGCTGGATGTCCATGAGAATCAGATCGGGCTTATGTTGGAGAGCGAGCTGGAAGGCTTCATTGCCATTGCCCGTTTGCAAAATGCGGTAACCCTGAACCTCGAGAAGATCGTGAAAGAGCTTCATATTCAGCTCGTTATCTTCAACGATGAGGATCGTTTTCTCACGGTCCATCATGGCTTTTGTCCGTTCTTCAGGCGACAAGGTTGCGGTTTGGCTCTCAAACATACTTTGCTTTGCACTCACCTACTTAACCCGTGGTTGACGACGCCGTGAACGATCAAACACCTCAACTCTGCCGAGGCTGCGGGAACCCGCCGGGCCACTGCCCTGCAGAGGTTTGCGCTGGCGAAAATGTGATGGCTCATCCAGAATTATTGCAGTTGAGCATCGCCCACGTGGACTGCGACGCCTTCTTCGCTAGCGTGGAAAAACGTGACCATCCCGAGCTTAAGCACAAACCGGTGATCGTGGGGGGCCGCGACCGCGGTGTGGTGGCAGCAGCCTGCTACATAGCACGCAGCTACGGCGTGCGGTCGGCCATGCCGTCCTTCAAGGCCCGGCAGCTGTGCCCCGAGGCAGTCTTCGTGAAATCCAACTTCGACGCCTATCGAGAAGCCTCACGCGCCGTCAGAGCTGCGATGGACGCCCTCACGCCGCTGGTGCAGCAGGTGTCGATCGATGAGGCCTATCTTGACCTCTCCGGAACAGAGCGGCTGCACGGACGCAGCCCAGCGGCCTGCTTGATGCGACTGCAACGGCAGATCGAAGATGAGGTCGGGATCACCGTCTCGGTCGGCCTCAGTCACAACAAGGCCTTGGCGAAGATGGCATCCGAGCTCGACAAGCCGCGGGGATTTGCTGTGATCGGACAAGCCGAGACGCTGGACTTCTTGGCGACGAAACCGGTCACCTCGATCCAGGGCGTCGGGAAGAGCTTCGGCAAGAAGCTGGAGAGTGACGGCATCCGCTTGATCGGAGACCTTCAGAGCCGCGACCTGCGCGACCTCGTGGATCGCTACGGCGAAGCCGGCCTGCGGCTGCACGGTCTTGCCCAAGGTCGCGACACCCGTCCCGTTAAAGTGGACCGCGAGACCAAATCCATATCGGGTGAAACCACCTTCGAACGCGATCTGTCAGACCGGAAGGCGCTGCTCGACAAGCTCTACGCCATGTGCCGCAAGGTTTCAGCGCGCGCCCATGAGAAGGGCTATGCTGGCCACGTGGTGACCCTCAAGCTCAAGACCAATCGCTTTAAATCCATGACCCGGCGACAGACGCTCGGCGTGGCAACCAATCTCAATGACGTCCTCTATGAAGTAGGGTCGAGTTTGCTGACCGAAGAACTGCGGAACCATCCGGATACGTCTTATCGCCTTCTGGGAATCGGCATCAGTGAGCTGGTCTCCGCCGATGCAGCTACCTTTGATTTGGCCTACCCTGAGCAGCTGACTCGGTTGAAACAAAAGGACGACGCCTTAAAGACCCTCCGAGACCGCTTTGGAGAGGGTGTCATCGGCACCATGAGGGATCGGAGAACCACAAAGTCATGACCACCATTGATGAGAAGCTCGCAGAACGCGGACTGACGTTACCTAAGGCTGCACCGCCGCTCGCTTCCTATGTTCCCTACATCCAAAGCCGGAACCTTATTTTTATCTCAGGCCAGCTGCCATTTCAGGACGGCAACATCGTGCAGGGTCGGCTCGGTGAGAACATGAGCGTTGAGAACGGCGCAAAGGCCGCCGAGGCCTGCGCGCTCGGGATCGTGGCGCAAATCAAGGCGGCGCTGAACGGCGACTTTGGCCGGATCCGTGACCTTGTGAAGCTTGAAGGCTTCGTGGCGTGCACGCCGGACTTCACCGACCATCCCGAAGTCGTGAACGGTGCCTCGGATTTGATGGCTGATCTCTTCTGCCAGCGCGGTCAGCATTGCCGCACGGCGGTGGGCGTGCCGTCCCTACCCCGCGGCGCCGCCGTCGAGGTCGCGGCGATCTTCTCCGTCGATTAATCGCAGCACGGACAAAGCCGCGGCTTTCGCCGCATCCTCTGATCCCAGTAGACTTGGAAGCAATCGCCGGAAGGCGGACAATTGCTTCCGCCGCTCCTGCGCATCGGTGAAGAGACGCATGGTGTCCGCCATCAGCTGC
>JABSRH010000181.1 GCA_013215175.1 Parvularculaceae bacterium
CAGTTTACGCGATCTACGCCAAGGGTGTGAAGCCAGGCGGATTGAACGGCGCTGTTGGCGCGGCTGTTGGTTTGCCGAGCTACAAACAGGAGGAGTCGCAGAACTTCGAGATCGGCCTCAAGACGCCGCTGCTCGACAATCGTTTCTCTCTGACCGCGGCAGCGTTCTTCATTGACGCGACAGATGTTCAGCTGACGGAAGCGATTTCGGCTCCATCTGGCGCCCTCAACTCGGTGGCCACGAACCAAGGTTCGGGTCAGATCATGGGTATCGAACTGGACTTGAATGGATCGTTGACGGACTCCATCACGGTTGGCGCCAACTATGCTTGGACCGATACGGAGTTCACCGATGGTTGTGATGCTGACGAGTGGATCCTGACCTCGGGCGGCGGCCTGTTGACGGACCCAGCCAATCAGACAGGCAACGACTTCACGGCAGACTTCCCGGGTTCAGGCCCAGCTTCGTGTTCGATCGAAGGTCGTCAGTTCCCGCTGACGTCTGAGCATCAGGCCAGTACGTTCGTGCGCTTTGATGGTCCCGAGAATGCAGGCCCGATGGGTTCACAGTTCTTTGCATCGGCTGATCTGACTTACGAAAGCTCGAAGTTCGTGCAGGTGCACAACCGTGCTGAGACGGGCGATGCACTGGTCCTCGGTGGTCGGATTGGTTTCCAGCATGAGAACTGGACGCTCAGCGCCTATGGCCAGAACCTGACGGATGAAGACTCGGTTGCTATGGCCACGCGCTGGCTGCAGACGCCGTACTTCTTCGCCGACCTCGACACGACACCAGCCGGTGCATCAGGTAGCGCGCCGCGCGCCTTCTTCGGCTCACTTCGCCGAGGTGCTCAGTATGGTGCGGAACTGCGCTTCAACTTCTAAGCGCCGTTGCGTGAGTTAACATGGGGTCAGCTCGCTGTTCGTCAGTGGGCTGGCCTTTTTAGTTGGGAGAGGATGATGAGAGCCTTGCAATGGATGATCGGTTTGGGATTGGCCTCCGCGTTGACAAGTGCTTCGGCCCAGCCTTGGCTGGAGAAAGATCTCAGCGATTTCAAAGCGCTTTGGAATGGTCAATGGTCCAATGACCGCCAGAATTTTTTCGCGGAGGGCGCGGGGTTGGAGGAAGCAGCGTTGAGCCCGCTTCAAGAGATTGTGCTGGCTTCGGAAGATGACGGCAGCGACCTTCAGTGGGCCTTACAAACGGATGGGGAGGTTTCGTCATCCGTTGGTGTACAGAATGGTACTGTACTTCAAACCTTCACGGGGTTGAGCAAGCCGTGCCGGGTGACTTGGCGGCGTCAGGGTAGCCAATTCGCCGGGCAGGGAGAAGGGCGTGGCTGCGCTGAGCTCCTGCAACATCCGGATCAAGATCAGCTCCAAGATCTGTCGCTTTCTTTGTCACCGAGTGAGATGTGGCTCTCGTTTGAGCGCCGTCGTGGTTCGGCTGTGGACGTGCAATTCCGTAAGGCGCGACCTTTCACGTGTTGGGTCGCTGTGATGCGGGGCGCGGAGCACGGTGACAGCGGCGAGGGGATGAGCGACTGGGATTTCCGACGCGGTGTGGCCATCCACGATCAAGGTGGCGTCGCCATGATTACCACGGACGAAGAGCCTAGCCGTTCCGTACGCCTACGGTTACGCGACGTCGACTGGCCCTATGGCAATCGACGTCCTTCCCTCACCCTTTATGTTCTGGGCGACGAGAGTGACCGCGCGGTCTCCTATAGCTGGACCGAGGGCAGTGCGGACCGCATCGGGCTGAACCTGCGATGGCTACAAGCTAGCTGTACTGCTGACGAGGCTTAGCCCGCTAGCATTGTCCGGACACGTTCGATGGCGGCATCAGCGCTTTCCAACGCGCCCTCCATGCCAGTGTGGTGATAAGACAGATGCTCACCGGCAAAAGCGATGCGCGGCGTGCTGGCGCCCATGGTTTCTGCCCAAGCGGACACTTGCCCGGGCGCCCAGTGCATGTAGGCGCCGCCTGAGAATGGCTGGCGTTGATCCCAACGAACGACCTTCTGAGGGCGGACCTTCATCCCGCGCTGACCTTCCAGAACGGACTTCGCCAACGCGAACCATTCGGCATCGCTGGCATCAGGGCGCGTGCCATCCCCATTGATCCAGACCTTCAGCCCGATGGGCTGGCCTTCGGCATCGTCAGTGGTGAAAACACGTTCGATGGGCGTGTCGGTCCACATCGAGAGAGGTAAGCCATCCGTAGGCAACTTCTCGATCTCGAGATGAATCTGCTGCACTTGCGTATACGGAAGGCCACGGATCGCTGTGCGCGTCGTCGCGCACAGCGCCGCGTCGGTCGCAATGCGATTGAGGGCAGGGAAGGGCAAGGTACACACGATTGCGCTCGCCACGAAGGTGGCTTGGTCTGTCACCACACGAACTGTCGTGCCCGTTTCGGTGATACTTCGTATGCGCTGACCTAGACGTACCGTATTCGGTTCCAGGCTGGCGGCCATCGCTTCGGGCAAACGCTGAGAGCCGCCCTCGATCCGCTCACTCGGTGCAGGTGGTCCAGCTGACAGGAACAAGGTCAGTGTCCGCCAGACGTTGACCATGCTGTAGGTCTCTAGACTGTTGGCGTTCAGTGCACGGTCGGCGAGGCTCAGGGCGTCGACATCGAAGCCTGCCCGCCGTAAGAAATCAGCAGCGCTGATGTCGGTCTCTGCTGACGGGGTTCGCCAACTCTCAGAGGTGGGGAAGGGGTTGTCGCCCATCGCCGCGCGGAACAGCACCCGGTCCGGATGGGCGGCTCGGAACGCTTCGGGCAGTGCGTTCCCTGGCTGCTTCGCCCAGTCATCACTATCGAAGACCTTGCCGTCCAAGATCATGGTGCGGCCAGTCGCTTTTGACCGGGTCGCGGGGACGATCTTGATGCCGGTTTCCGCGGCCTCTTCACGGAGGCGCTTGTAGGATTGGCCGATTTCGATGCCGCCGGCCTCTGGGCGACCTGGCAGATCGTCTAAGGTGTGGAGCCGTCCACCGATCCGGTTGCTGCCTTCGAGGACTAGCACTTTGTAGCCGTCCGCTTGCAGCTTACGCGCCGCACGAAGGCCGGACAGGCCAGCGCCGAGCACCAGCACGTCGGCATCGCGGCGCGGAACGTTCGCTGTGGCACAACCTGCTAAAGACGTTGCGGCAGTGCCCAGCAAGACTTGGCGGCGGTTGATGAACATGGTCGATTTCCTCTCGACGTCGCCTTCAAAAGATATACCAATAGGCACGCGAAAAGAAACCAATTGGGCAGCAGGGATCGGAGAGCACGATGGCACAGGACAACGAATTTAGCCGCGGTTGGCCCGTTCTCGCAGCCGCGTCGGTGGGCGTGGGCCTCGGGCTGTCGCCGCTGCCGTTTTACACCATTGGCGTCTTCATCCCGCCTCTGATGGGCGAGTTTGCGCCGCTTGGCTGGACGGCCGGAGACATCCTCAACGCCCTCGCGCTTTATACCCTTGGCGCCTTCGCAGCGTCGCCGATCATTGGCATCTTGGCGGAGCGGTTTGGTGCCCGCCGCGTCGCTCTCGTGTCGATCGTCACCTTCAGCCTGTCGATGATGGCGCTATCGCTGAACAATGGATCGAAAGGGATGTACTATTTCCTTTGGATCATGCTTGCGTTCGGCGGGGCGGGGACCTTGCCCATCACCTTTACACGGCCGGTAGCCAACTGGTTTCAGAAGAACCGAGGGGTCGCTCTGGGCATCGCGCTGATCGCGACGGGCATTTTCGGCGCCTTGGCCAAGTTCTTTGCGCAGTTCGTGGTGGCCAATGAGGCCTTTCATTTCATGGGCGGCTCAGGATGGCGATCGGCCTACGTCCTATTGGGACTGTTGCCCCTGACCATCGCGTTGCCATTGGCCTATCTTGGCCTGCGCGACATCAACGATCTGTCAGCGAAGGATGCGCCGATCACGAAGCTGAAGCTGCCTATCCTGGGCGTATCGCTTGTCGCGACACTGATCTTCCTGTGGATGGTGATGCAGCAGGTGATCCCACTGGTCGGCCAGAACGGCTTGCGCCTGGAATACATCATGGCGTTCGGGTTCAGCGCGCTGGCGCTCGTCCCCGTGGGTTTGATGATGGTGCTCGACATTCAGAAGGAGCCGCCCTTGGCCGCTGCGTCGGGGCCACTGGAGCTGCCGGGCAAGTCGTTGAAAGAGGCGCTTTCCGATTGGCGCTTTTGGCTGCTAGCCATTTGCTTTGTGCCGATTTCCTACGCTGTGGGCGCGATCATTCCCAATATTGAGCGGGTGCTGACGAGCTCTGGTGGCTTTGAGATGAACGAAGCCGTCGGGTTGGCGACCCTCACAGGCTTAGCCGTTCTCGGTGGACGGATCATTGGCGGTGTGCTGATCGACCGGTTTTGGGCGCCGATGATTGCCTTCGTTTTTCTTGCTTCGCCAGCCTTTGCGCTGTGGCTCTTGGCGCAGCCCGAGCTGTCGGCGGGATCTGCCACCGTCGCCATTCTGATGATCGGTTTCGGCGCTGGCGTGGAGTACGACTTCATGGCCTATATCATCTCGAAGTATTTCGGCATGAAGGCGTTCTCAGCGATCTATGGTGCGATCTACGGCTTCTTCGCCTTGGGCGCGGGCCTAGGCCCAACGATCCTCACGGATATCGCTGATGGCCGTGGCATCCATTTCTTCGGGATCAATACAGGGTTGTTCCCTGGCCAGGACTGGGCCTTTGCCTTGACCAGCGCAGCAGTGATCCTCGTGGTCTCGACCCTGCCGCTCTTGTTGCTCGGCAAGTACCGATACAAAGACCTGCACTGACGATTAGGCGTCGAGATGTTTCCTGATAAACGCAGCGACGCCTTCGGGATCAATGTCGAGGAAACCGAACGTCCAATCTGGTCGCTCCACTAGCCTCCCGTTGGTCATGATGCCTTCGGCGCGGCGCGTGTGCTCCTGCAGCACATCCGCCGGGTTGAAAAGGACCTTACGGTGAGGGAGATCTCGGAGACCGTCCGTAAACGGCTGGTCATAGGCAAAGGCTGCCGCATGGCCCCACTCATAGGCCTCGCCACCCATACAGGTCTGCAGGAACGAACGATCCATCATCTCCAACGGCCAGTTAGGGTCGGCACTGCGTACGATGCGATCCCAGTTTTCGCGTTGCCGCGTACCTTCGCGATCAAGAGGAATGGGCTCGAAGAAATCCTTGAACTGAGCACGCTCTTCCGGTGTTAGCAGTGCGGCTGAAATCATACCGATGGTGCCGACACGATCCGGCTGTTGATGAGCCATTTCGATCGCGACTTTCGCACCTGTATGGTTGCCGAGCAGGTCGATGGTTTCCAAGGATAGAGCGTCGGCAACCGTCCACATGTTACGCGCGTAGGCTTGGATCGTCGCGTCTGGTTCCGCAGGCGGACGGTCCGACATGCCATAGCCGGGATAGTCTGCGCTGATAACGAGGCGATCGCTCCCAGCAGCGAGCATGAATTCTTCGAACTCCAGGCCATTTTTGGGACTCTGGTGAAGGCAGAAGAGTGGTCGGTGTGCCGATGCTGAGCCAGCTTGGCGGACGTGGATCTGGCCAAACTCGCCGTCGATGTAAGATTTCTGCGTCGGCATGGATTACGCCCCCTCAGAGGCAACAGCGACGACGGCCTTGCCTTTGTTCTGGCCGTTCATGAGACGCTCGAACAGCGCTGGCGCTTCGGCCAAACCTTCCACCCGATCTTCTTGGAACTTCAATTGTCCGTGGGCGATCCAAGGTGATGCCTCGGCGACATATTCATCCCAGCGCGGATAGAAGTCATAGACCACCAGACC
>JABSRH010000182.1 GCA_013215175.1 Parvularculaceae bacterium
GTCGGGCCGCTCGTTGTAGATCTCCACCAACTTGGCGAATTCAGCCAGCAGCATGTCACGGCGAGCTTCATCCGCTTTCGTCGGATCGAATAGCGCGAAATCCCACGTGTTGAGCGCACCATTGGCGATCGTGTCCTCCACCGATTGAGGCGTGCGATCCACGGCAATTTGCGTGGCATACGGAACGCCAAACCGCCAGCCCATGCCAAGAGCGACGATCACAAAGAGCGTGAAAATCAGCACACGGTGCCACCCGCCCTCAAGCCAAGGCAGCAACCGATCGATCGGTGCCGTCAGAAGGCGGTCGATCCCGTCATTGTCATCCGTCTCAAACGTCCAACCACCAGGCAGGGCCACCTGCCGAGGGATATCGCCCAAGCGCATCGAGACGTCCGCCTCGCGCCGAAAGGCATCGCCCAGCAATCGGCCATCGTCGGCCGCGCGAACGACGACCATGTTGCCTTCGACCGAGACGGTGGCAGGCACAGCCTTCGCTCGCCCTAGGTCGTAGTAGAGACCCCTAACGGCCAGGTCTTGCTTGTCCATGCGATGCCCCATCTGGTTGGTCGGCCAAGGCGAGCCCCCGCCCGCCTCGGCCTGTCATCGGATCAGAGACCGATGCCGATGTCGATGCCTTCGATATCGACATATTCTTCGCCGATCACCCCTTGGGTCTCCTTCACGTTCTCAACGAACTCATCGAGAGGCCCACCAGGCACCACGAAGGTATTGTCCGCCAAGAACCGAGCCAACCTCACCTTCGCCCAAGGGATCAACAGACCAAGGGTGAAGATCGTCGCGATCAAGTTAGAGAGAATGATCCATGCGTATTTCCGCTTGGAGATCGTCGACTGAAACTCGTGTTTGTCGTCCAACGTCAGATTGCTGAACACCAAGTTCCGCACGCCTGCCTGGTAGACGAGGATCAGCAGCGAGACACCGATCAGCATGACGTAAGCACCCGCGAAACCAATCATCATCAGCGGCGTCATTGTGGGCCCGCCGTCGCCATTGACCTCAGACAAGATCGCAGGACCAGCCATCAGCGCGATGGCACCCACATAGAGGAAGACGCCGATGAAGAAGACCATAAAGAACAGCTTGTAGAGGCTGCCCAGACCGAGCTCTGTCTTGAACGGACGGTCCCCAAAGCTGAAGCGATTGTACGCCCATTCCTGGGTTAGCTTCGTCGCAATCGGTGCACCAAAGCCCAGCGTGAACACCGTAATAAGTGGCACAAGGATGAACGTCACAAACGCAGGCCAATAATCAGTCTGGAAATCAAAGCTGACATTCCGCCAGCGGGTTACGCGCGATTGGAAACGCAGCGACCGGGCGATCAGCCACGGGAAAAGGAAGATGAACGCGATGATGAACGGAATGATCAACCAAAGTTCGATCTGTATCGCGACGTTATAGGCCACCAACACAGCCACGACGATGATCCTGGCAATGAGGATCTGCATGGGTCTCGCGTGGTAGGAAAACGCATCGCCATCCAACCTGGTGGACCCATAGAAATAACGATTGGTACGGACCTTGGCCCAGGCGGAATAGATCCCGAGGGTCACGATCGTCAGCGCTACATTGACGATCCAAATGCCGAAATACTCGCCGGCCTTACCGCTAAACACGAGCGGCAGGACCCGCCCTTCCTCATTGCTCTCTGCCACGGCTTCGGTGGCTGGCGTCTCACTCATGGAACTCTCACTTGTCTGCCCAAGTACGACATGAACGTGCACGCAACCGCTTGGCAAGCCCGATCACCGCTAGGCTGAAGATATCGTTGCCGATTTGGCACGCAGACATGTTCTGTCACGGACTTTGACATGCTGCGCCCGTTTTACGGGTGTCGCTACGTTGGACCACTGCTAGGGCGAGCCATGACCACTGCATCCGATACCCGTACCGGCGTCCTCGCCGCCACATCGGCCTACTTTATGTGGGGCCTTCTGCCGATCTATCTGATTGCCCTCCGCGGCGTCGGGGCTGAGCAGGTGTTGGCGCATCGGATCCTATGGTCGGTCCCGTTTGGCGCGTTGATCATCAGCATGAGGAGCCAGTGGCCCGACGTGCTGGCCACGTTCCGCAATGTTCAGGTGATGGTGCGGCTGTTGGCCTCATCAGCGATCATCGCCATCAACTGGCTGATCTACATCTTCGCCGTGCAGAGCCAGCAGATCTTCGAGGCATCGCTTGGCTACTACATCAACCCGCTGATCTACGTCCTCGTGGGCGTCGCGGTCTTGGGCGAGCGCTTGTCCAACGCCCAGAAGGTAGCGGTTGTGCTGGCCGGCATTGGGGTGAGCATCCTCACCATCTATGGCGGCAAGTTCCCGCTGATCGCCCTCACCCTCGGCATCACCTTCACGGCCTACGGCTTCATCCGAAAGACCACCGAAGTCGGCGCCATGCCGGGGCTCTTCATCGAGACGTTGGTCTTGGCCCCCATCGCCGCCCTGTGGATGGGCTTCTTCCTCCCCGCGGGTGAAGCGTCGTTCGGCACGAGCACGTTCCTGACCGTGATGCTGATCGCGGCTGGTCCCGTCACGGTGATGCCGCTCTTGATGTTCGCCATCGGCGCGCGGCGTTTGCCGCTGTCCACCATCGGCTTTCTTCAGTTCCTCGGCCCCACGCTGCAATTCATCATCGGCGTGATCGACGGCGAGCCTTTCACCGTCGCCCACCAGCTCTGCTTTGGATTTATCTGGACTGCGGCCGCAGTGTTCGCAGCCGACGCCGTGCTCAAGTCGCGCAAACCGGCTTCAGCGTCATAGGAGAAAAACAGCGGGGCGCCTGAGGGGGAACGAGGGGAGCGGCACCCCGCCTAGGTCACCGAAGTGACCATCCCTCCGCACATGGCAGCTTTTCGACTGTTGAAAAGCCCGCCGAACGCAAAGGACCCGTTACCTTTAGGTCATTGGCCAGTAACGTCGATATCGCGACGCACACCCGACTGTAAATTGATGTACGCCAGGACCTGGCTTCCATCAGGCCGCTCAATCAGCAAAATCGCCTGATTTTCAAACAAGCTAACATCCGTGATCGTCTCCCCAGCCTGAAGCTCCACAGGCGGCAATTGACTCACGGAAGACGTCGAATCGCGCGTCACGAGCAAAGTTATCAACAGCGCGGTACCGCCTAACAAAAGAACGCCAAGGCCAAGAGCAATGCCCTTTGCCACGGCCACACTCGGGCCCGGAGCGGGGGTTGGGGTCGAATCAGTCATGACGAGCATTTGACAGAACGCTCAGAAAATTACACCGCCTTCCGGTGAGACAGAACATCGACATAACCGTCACCGAAGGAACCGGCGAGCGCATCGACCGCTGGCTAGCCGAGCGCACCGACTATTCGCGCACGCAAGTGAAGACCCTCATCAAAGAGGGCGCGCTGCTATTGGGCGATCAGCCCATGACCGACCCGACCCACAAAGTCGTCGAGGGCGAGACCGTCAGTCTGACGCCGCCTCCGGTGAAAGATGCCACGCCGCAGCCGCAAGACATCCCGCTCGATATCCTTTTCGAGGATGAACACCTCATTGTGCTGAACAAACCGGCGGGCCTCGTGGTGCATCCCGCCGCGGGCAATTGGGACGGCACGCTGGTCAACGCGCTTCTCCACCATTGCAAAGACTCGCTCTCCGGCATCGGCGGCGTCGCGCGGCCTGGTATCGTCCACCGTCTCGACAAAGACACATCCGGCGTCATGGTGGTCGCCAAGAACGATGAAGCGCATCGCGGCCTGCGGCGCCTCTTCTCCATCCACGATATCGAGCGGCACTATCTCGCGCTGATCCACGCGGACCCCCGCCCGGCGTCGGGCACCATCGAAATCCCGATTGCCCGTTCACGGAAGGATCGCCTGAAGCGCGAGCTCGACTGGAGCTTCGAACGCTCCGACGCCCGCGAGGCGATCACGCACTACAAAAGGCTCGAAGCCTACGGCACCGGTCGCGGCAAGGTCGCGGGCGAGCCCGTCGCGTCTCTTGTTCAGTGCACGCTAGAAACAGGCCGCACCCACCAAATCCGTGTACACCTTTCCGGCACAGGCCACCCCCTCATCGGCGACCGGCTCTACGGCAAAGCGGGCGTAGCCGGCCTCGGCGGCACCGACGACATCACCGTCGCCGCGAGAGAAGGCGTCCGCGCCTTCAAACGCCAAGCCCTCCACGCCGCTATCCTAGGGTTTGACCATCCTGTGACCGGCGATACCATGCACTTTGAGACGGAACCGCCTGACGACTTCCAGGCGCTGAGGGCACTCTTGCAGGCCCTCTAGAGGGGCAAAGCATGATCTTAAGACGGCTCACGGAGCACGTTCGCGCGCAAAACTGGTTCGCCGTGGCCATCGACTTCGTCATCGTGGTGATCGGTGTCTTCATGGGCCTGCAGGTCCAAGAATGGAGCACCGAACGCGCCGAGCGCGCTCATCTGGACTCACAGCTCAGCAGTCTGCGCACAGAGCTCATCCTATCGCGCGAATATTTCGAAGACCGCAAGCAATATTACCGCGACAGGCTGAGTGCCGCGCAAGAACTGAGATCGCGGCTTGCCGGTGAAGGGCCATAACTGACCGAGGACGAGTTCAACCGGCTTACTTTCTCTGCGCTTCGGAGCGGCTCGCTAGACCTCGCGTTTCCTAGCTTTGACGAATTATCCTTGTCCGGAGCGATAAGCGCCATCAACGATCCTGATCTACGCAGTGTGCTTTTGCGGTGGGACAACCTGCACGCCAGGATCGAAAGCCTCGATCAAAGTGTTGAAGGGTTCCGATCGACAACGGTCATTCCCGTCGTCATCAAATCAATGGTCCTCGGGAACGGGTTTGCCACCGATGACCGGTTCACCGGCTATAAGCACACTGATCGCTTCGGCTTCGATGTAGAGGCTATTCGCAGTGACATCACCTTTGATAATGCTGTGTCCCTACGCCAGGCTAACGCCGAACAGCAGCTTACCTTCGTCGAAGACTTCAGCGAAGCCACCGAAGAGCTGATCAGCGCACTCGAGGAGGCCGCACGATGACCGTGCTGCATGCGCGCCAGATCGTCCGCTAAACCGGCAATGCCCACAGGTTTACGACCGTGAGGGCAACCAGCATCAGTGAGCTAAGAACGAACAGCATAAACCGTACAGGGATGAAGTTCACGGTCGCCTGATAAAGGCTGTGCAGCACACGGAACAGGACATAGGCCCACGCCAGCCCAACCGTCAGGCCCGTCACTGGCCCAGCCAGATGCGTGTAGAAGGCCAGCGCATAGAACACCACGGGCTGCTCATGCAGGTGGTTGTAGTTCTCAGCTACCTGCCGAACCTTCCGTGGAAGGACGTCCATCTCGGACTTCTCTTTCATCTTCGCCGCATTGATCCCAGCCTTCTGCATGGCAGGAATGCGGGTCAGGTACAGCCAAAACCACATGACCAAGGACCAGGTCACCAGAGCCAGCACCGGCGTCAGAATCGATTCCATCATTTCATCTCCCCACTGAGCGTATCAGTCGCTCTTTGGCATTACATAAGTCACTGTCGCATGGGCGGAGGGCTTGGTGTTCTTGTCACCGCGCAAGCTCACCTCGATCACCACGCCAGACCGACCGTACTTGAGCACATCAGCTTCCGCCTCCAGCCACTCGCCCTGGCATGGCCGCAAGAAGTTAATGTTGAGGTTCGACGTCAGCGCCATGGGCGTAATCCCCGCCTCGGTGAACACCGCAAGGTAGGCCGCATGATCCGCCAAGCCCATCTGCGTCGGGCCAGAGATGAAACCACCCGGC
>JABSRH010000183.1 GCA_013215175.1 Parvularculaceae bacterium
TGGCAAGAAAGCAGAACCGTCGGTATTCTTCGACGACGCGCGCCGCGAAGTCAGGCGCCCAGCCATTGACTCGCGCCAGCCGGGCCGATAGCGGAAAGGGAGCTCGCGTATCGTCGATATCGGCGCTCCAAATTCGAAGCCACCGTGGGTCGGTTGCCGCTTGTAAGGTCATGAATAGCCTCATGGATAGCTATGCCGTGAACCCTACCATAAATCCGTCTGCCAACAAAATCTGTCGCGCAGCCGACGCAGTTAACCCGACAGGCCGAACAAGGCCAAAGTATCGTCGTCAACTCGCTTGGGACGCCCCGATTTGCGATCTAACAGCACCCACCAGGTGATGGCTTCGATCGCCGGTTTCGAAGCACCCACCTTACGGATATCTGTATGCCGTGCAAAGCGGGCGCCTTTGCGAGCCCCCAGCCAGGTGCGCACTTCCACCTTCTCGCCTTCGAGGACTTGGTCCTTGTAGTCCACTTCGTGGCGGCTACAGACCCAGATTACTTTCTCAGGCACGCCTTCGCCTGCCACCGCGCCCCAGTGCCCCACAGCAGCATCTTGGATCCAACGGACGTACACGGCGTTGTTGACGTGCCCGAGCTCGTCGATGTCTTCGGGCTGAGCCACCCTCTCACTGCGGCAAGCCGTCTCAAAGGACAGGCACCCGTGAAGTGGCCCGAGGGGTGTGGGGATATCGTTCGTCATCGGAAGAGAGGGAAGGGCCTGAGGCCCCTCCCGCCAAATTTACTCAACTTCGCCTTCGTCGACTTCGACTTGGTTGCCATCGATAATGGTCACCGAGCCTGAACGACGACGCAAGCGGAACTCTGGGCTGTTAAATTTCCGCTGAACGTCCGCCACCATGCCCTGCACGGACAATGGTAGGCGAGCCAAGCGCGGGTCTTCAAACGGCGACTGGCGTGGCGAAATAGATTCGTACGGCTGGCCACCTGCGAGATCCGCAATTCGCTCTTCGTACAACGCGAAGTCGATTTGGTTCCGCGTTTGGACGAGTTCCGCCACTTCTGGGTCTGCGTAATCAAGGAGATGATCCTGCAGATCGCTTGGCCATTTTGGGAACAGCGTGTCTCGTGCCTCGTCATACAAGCTCGAGATAAGCAGGATATCGCTGCCGCGCTTGTCGATGCCGCGCAAGGAATTGACGAACTCTTTGGCGTTACGACCGAGGTCGCGGTTCAAGAAGCGTGGATCCCATGCATCGTCGCGGATCGATGGGCTCGCCAGATCACCGTGGAAGAAACCGTAGATCACACGAGGATCGTCCCAATAAGCGTAGACGATACCGACGCGGATATCCCGAAGGCTCAGCGGAACACCGTTGATCGTAGCTAACTTAGCATCGTGCAGCGGAACGCCGTCGACGTTCAGCCGCCGTGGGTTTCTAACCGGGTACTCCTTAGCCAGCTCGGCGATCACCAACATATTGTGAAGGTTGAACCAATACGCCAGTTGCTCGTTCTTCGAGAGCTTTGTGATGTCGATGCTGTTGCCAATAGCTACTAAGCTCTGTGCGTATTCTCCAACGGCGGCACGAGTGTCTCGGTCAAATTGAGAGAACGGGATCTTGTTGCCTTCCAAGCGCAGGCGCGATTGGTGACCAATCTTGATCCGAGTGTTTGTGGGGTTCCGTGGCTGCCCAGCCAGTTTCCTTGTTGAGGGGCCAAGATTGATGACCGCGGCCTCGAGGAAATCGTTCACAATTGTGTAGTCAATCGTGGTGCGCGTGCCCGAAGGTTGGGGCTCGAAGGCGGCGATTGCGGTAACCGAAGAGGCGGCTTCAGCGGACTCGGTACGTTCGCCCGTGGTGGTGGTGGTGGCGCAGCCGGTAAGAGCCAGCGCGGCGATGGCGGTAAGTGTGATCCGGTTCATGGCGTTAGACCTACCTTAGCATTATCGTTTTGCAACAAAGATTCACGGCCCCAGGGTGTGGCATCTGTTGCTATGTGGATTCCGCGCATCGACCGGCGACAACCCAGGAGGGGCCTTGTGGCTAGGACCGATCACAAGGCTTGAACCGCGGCGCCAAGCGGCGCATGGACGCAGAGATCACGCGAAATTGTAGGAGGAGGACCGACCATGGCGGACGGACACGCGACGACGAACGAATATCCCACCAACGAGCTGCTTGTCGCGCGCCGCAACGATGCTTGCCCAGCGGGCTTGCCATCGAAGTCGGGCATCTACGCCGAGCGCGCTCAGGGTGCTGAGCTCTGGGACGTTGAGGGCAAGCGCTATATCGACTTCATCGCGGGCATCGGCGTGCTCAACCTCGGCCACAACCACCCCAAGGTGGTGGAGGCGGCCAAGGCCCAAATGGATAAGGTCATCCACACTTGCTTCGGCGTTGCTCAGTACGAGCCCTATGTGGAGCTAGCTGAAAAGCTCAACAAGCTGGTGAGCGAAGCGGGTGGCGGTCGATCGAGCTACAAGACCCTGTTCATGAACACGGGCTCCGAAGCGACTGAGCATGTCTGCAAGTTTGCTCGGCGCATCACCGGTCGCCCAGGCTTGATCAGCTTCGAAGGCTCCTTCCACGGCCGGACGTTGCTGGCGACAGCACTCACGGGCAAGTCACGTCCGTATAAAGAGGGCTTTGGCCCGCTGCCTGGCGACGTTTATCACGCTCCGTACCCGAACACGTACAAAGGCATGTCGGTGCAAGGCGCGCTAAACTGTCTGCACCACATCTTTGACACCTCGATTGCGCCGTCAGACGTGGCGGGCATCATTATCGAGCCCGTGCAAGGCGAGGGCGGTTTCGTCCCAGCGCCGAAGGAATACCTGCAAGCCCTCCGCCAGCTGTGTACGGATCATGGTATCATGTTCATCGCCGACGAGGTACAAACTGGTTTCGCGCGGACCGGTTCCATGTTCGCGATTGAGCAAGCCGGTGTTGAGCCTGACTTCCTCGTTTGCGCCAAGTCCATTGCTGGCGGCCTGCCTCTCTCGGCAGTGATCGGCAAGGCTGAGCTCTTCGATAGCATCTCCGCTGGAGCCATGGGTTCGACCTATGGTGGCAACCCCGTCGCCTGCGCTGCAGCCCTGGCGGTTCTCGAGGTGATCGAAAGCGAAGGCCTCATTCAGCGGGCTGAGGAAATTGGTGCTAAGGTTGAGGCGCGGTGGCGCGAATTGGCCGACGGCGTGGCCAAAGGCACCTTTGGCGATGTTCGTCGTGTTGGCGCCATGGCCGCCGTGGAGATGGTCGTCGATGGTGATCCGTCGAAGCCGAACACCGAGGTTGCCGCCAAGATCCAAGGTCGCGCTCGCGAGCTAGGCTTGATCACCCTCACGGCTGGCAAAAAGGCGCAAGTCATCCGCACCCACGTGCCGCTCGTGGCATCGGACGCGTTGGTGGACGAAGGCCTCGATATCTTTGCCCAAGCCACGCAAGACGTGTTGGGCGGATAACAACCTCCGTGCACGTCGGCCCTGGAGACGACTTTCGGTACAAGCAGCAGCTGGTGGCACTCTTGCGTGCCACCAGGCTCTTGCCCCTGGCCGAGTGGTTCTATGCTCGAGGAAAGGTACGCGCGGCCGACGAAGCGAACCGAGAATTTCGCGAGAAGCACCCCGATATCGCTTTGCCGCCGCCAAGCCTGATCCAACGCACCTACGGCAACCCTGAGTACCAGTCGTTCCATCACTGGGGCTGGAACAACGCCCAAGAGATCGCGCACTACATCCAGCAGTATGCGCCGGTTGAGAGCCCACAGATCCTTGAATGGGGATGTGGCCTCGGTCGGATCGCTTCCCATTTGGTGCAGGACCATGCCTACACGGGTGTGGATATCGACCGCTCCTCAATTGCGTGGTGTGCAGAGCACCTGCAGGGTCGCTTCACCGTCAATAACCCGAACCCACCGCTGCCATTCCCCAATGATAGCTGGGACGTAGTCTTCGCTGTCTCCATCTTCACTCACCTGTCGGAGAAGGCACACCTTGCTTGGCGCGATGAGATCTTCCGCGTGCTCAAGCCCGGCGGTGTCTTCATCTTTACGGTTCATGGCGAACGCGAGGCGGGCAATCTGACGGATGCCGATCGCCAACGCTTCGATCAAGGCAACCTCGTCACCAAGAGCGGTGTGGCGGAGGGTTCCCGCACTTACCTTGCCTATCATCCTGACGCGTTTGTGAAGCGGCACCTCACCGCGCCCTTTGAGCCAGTCGCCGGCCCGGAAACCGCCTGCAATCAGACGATCTATGTCCGCCGAAAGCCAGCCTAGGCAGCTACAGTCGGCATCTGGCGCGCCTTGGCAATATTTGCGATGGTGCGGTTGCGAACGGCAGAGGTTGGGGCAATGGCGAAGAAACCCAGACGGCGGAAGCCTATAGATCCGAAGATCTTAGGCGACGGTGTGAACACGTGCTTGGCTTGCGGCTCTGAGATCCACGGGCCCTGGTGCCACGTATGTGGTCAAAAGAACGACGATTGCCGGCGCTCCATCACGCGCCTAGCCGCTGAAGTGGTCCGCGATACCGCCGCAATCGATAGCCGCTTCTGGCGCACCTGGAGGTCGATGCTGACCCGGCCAGGGGCTCACATCCAAGACTACGCCCATGGGCGGCGCTCGCCGTTCACGCCGCCGGTGCGCTTCTTCTTCGTCTTGCTCTTCGTCTTCTTCTTCTCGCTCTGGTTCACTGAGCGGAACATCCTCGTCTTCCAACTGGTCCCCGAGTTCCCTGACGATGAGGAGGTGGCTGCGCTTGAGCTCCCCGAAGAACGCGGCACCAGGCTGTTCCTGGAGGCTGAGATTGGCCCCGATGACGAGCCGCCAGCGGAAGACGCGGAACCTCCAGCAACCCCCGATACACCGGACACGCCGAATCCTGATCCCGATGCCGCAACCACAGCGGCTGAGGCCGAGCTCGATCAAATCCTCAACGCTTTGCCGGAGGACTTGAGCGACGCCATCCGCGAAGAGCTAGCCGACGTCGAAGGGCTCGAGGACCTCGAAGAGCTCAGCGACGAGGCGCGAGATTTATTCGGTGACGAGAACTTCGACCGCTTGTTGGCCGCTGCGAACGACCAACAGGAGAAGGCGCCCGGCCCCAAGATCCGTCCCTATGGCGGCGTCTTCGTGAAGGCCCGCGACCTCAGTTTCACAGAAGAAGAGCGTCAGTGGTTCCGCGACATGGTGGACCCCGACACGACGATCGGCATCTTCGGCTCCCAGCTGGGCGGCGAGCAGTTGGCAGAGGCGCTGATCTTCACCATGCAGAACCCGTCAGCGTTCAACAACGCGCTCAACGAAGCGATCCCTATCCTCCTCTTACTGTTTGTTCCGTTCATGGCAGTGCTGGGAGCCGTTTTCATCCGAGGAGAGGATGCACTAATCTACGATCATCTGCTGGTGTCGATCCAGACCCACGCCATTGCTTTCTTGATCCTCACCGTGGGCGTGCTGACGATTGATTTCATCCCCGGTGAGCTGGTGGCGCTTGTCCTCCTGATCGGCATGCCCACCTACTATACGTTGGCGCTGAAAGGGGCCTTCCAGCGGAGTTGGCGGAAGACCATTGTGGCCACCTTGTTCGTGGGGTGGAACTACAACTTCTTCTTTATCTTCGGCCTGCTTGGCGCCGTGCTGTTCGCGGTCCTAGAGATTTCCTGAGGACCTGATGCATCAACTCGAGCAACCCGTGGTGGCCACCACCACGGGCGAAGCCTTCCCCGTCCGCCGCATCTTTTGCATCGGCAAGAACTACGCTGACCACGTG
>JABSRH010000184.1 GCA_013215175.1 Parvularculaceae bacterium
GGCGGATGGGAAGCTGGTCTACCGCAATCGTTTGTTCGACGCTGGCCTAAACGTCTCGCCGGGGCCGACGGGGGACATGATGACCCGCGCGGTGGTCGGGCAGGGTGACAACATCGTCTTCTTCGACGGGATTACCTTTGCGAAGAATGCCGACGATTGTGCCGTGGTGAGTTTCGTCCTGCCGAGCGACAACGGCGAGCCGCAGAAACATTCTGTATTCTTCACAAAGCAATAACTGGACAGCCAGCTCTGACTTAAACTACGCGGCGGCAACCAGAGAAGAGGGAGGCCGTCATGCGTATCTTCATTACTGTCATGGCGTCGGCAGTCATGCTGGCCAGTTGCGCCGAACCAGTTGGCTCGACGAACAAGACAGAGCTTCTACAAGTTACGTATCTGAAGGTTGCTGAGGGCAGCTCACCATCGGAACTTGAGGCCTTCATCAAGAAACATTGGTATGCGATGGATGAGCGAGGTGTTCAGCGCGGCATCTTCACATCGTATGCGCTTTACGAGTGTCGGCCTGCCGAGACGTGCGACTTTGCCATGATTGTCGGCTACCCCCAAGCACGAGGGTACGACGACGAGGAAACGCAAAAGGTCTTCCAAGAGATCCAAGCACAGCACCGGACAGCCAATCCTGACTACGCAGATCAAAGCCGTGTGCTGAACTTTGCCGGCAGCCTGTCTGTGATCCAAACCGACTAGGCTCTTGCGGCGGCCCACCCGGCGCGCTCGCCTGTGGCAAGGCAGGCGGTGATGAGGTAGCCGCCGGTGGGCGCATCCCAGTCGATCATCTCGCCAGCGCAGAAAACGCCCGGCGCGCCTTTCAGCATCAGGTCCTCGTCGAGCATGGTCCAAGGTACGCCGCCGCGGGTGGAGATTGCTTCGTCCAGCGGCACGGTGCCTTTGATCGTCAGCGGAAGGGCCTTCAGCCGCGCGGCGACCTTGCCAGCGTCGCGCAAATCTTCCGGGTTTGCTCCTTCGCGAAGGAGGGCCGCCTTGAGCCCTTCGACCTTCACAGCTTTGCGTAAGGAGTTCGAGAGCGACTGGCCTTTTTTCTGCTTGAACAGGCGCTCGGCGATGGCGGTTTCAGTACGGCCTGGTACAAGGTCGATGGTCAGGGTGCCGCCATTCTCAAGAGAGGCGGCGAGGGGATAGATACCGCCGCTCTCGAGGCCACGCTTGGTGATGACGGCCTCGCCCCGTGATTGCTCCCCGTCGGGCGATGTGAACCGAACATTCTTCAGCGGAGCGCCTTCGAAGCGCTCCACCATGATCGGTGACCAATCTACCACCAAACCGACATTCGACGGCCGGAAAGGACGGACCTGGCGATCGGCGCTTGCGAAAACTTCCGCCCACGCCCCATCGCTGCCGAGGCGCCGCCAGGACCCTCCACCACAGGCAAAGATGATAGCATCAGGCTCAGTCCTGTGGTCACCTTCAGGGCTCGTAAACGTCAGCTGCCGTGCTCCATCCCATGCATTCAGGCGGTGCCGCGTGCGCACCTCGACGCCGCGATCAGCCAATCGGCTCAGCCAAGCGCGGAGCAGGGGCGAGGCTTTCATCATGCTCGGGAAAACCCGGCCGGTGGTGCCGATATGTTCCGGGATGCCGAGCTCTGCCATAAATCGGCGGACGTCGTCACCGCCAAACCCCTCGACGAGTAGCCGCACGCGGGGGTCGTCGCCATAGCGACCTAGGAACGCTGATTGCTCCTCCGTATGCGTGATGTTCAGGCCGCTCTTTCCAGCCATGAGAAACTTGCGCGCGACGGAGGGCATTTGATCATAGATGGTGACCTGGGCGCCCTCGGCGCTGGCCGCATCAGCAGCCATCAGGCCCGCTGGCCCTGCACCGACAACAGCTACATGTTGGCCCGTGCCAGAAGCAAGGTTGTCGCTCATGCGAGGTCTTTCCAATCCGGGTTCACCGCTTCGATGGCTTCGCGCAGCGCGTCGCCGCTCCACAAACGCATGCGCTGCATGCGAGCCACTGCCGTGTGACGATCGGCATAGGCTTCTGTCAGTACCAAGAACGGGGTGTGCTGCTTGAGGTTTGAGCAAACGCGATGACGCAAAGCACGCGCGCCCGCATCCTTCGCCATGGAGATCGAAAAGCTGCCGTGGCGCATCCGTCAGCACGTAGACCACCCACGGGTGAGCGCCTGCTTCCACAGGCTCAGCCGTGATGGCTAGCGGTTCGGTTACCCGCCGCCGGATGGGTCTGCGTCTGCGCATGGCTATTCAAAAAGCCGATTGCATCCATGGACGCAAGATGGGTTCCCAAGCCGGTTCGGGTCAGGCAGGTTGCGCCGCAACGAGAAAATACAGAGGAGACGCCATGCCCCTGGTGCTGAGCGAAGAGCAGCAAATGCTGCAGGAAACCGCCCGTGGCTTTGCCGAAGAGAAAAGCCCGATTTCGGAGCTCCGCCGCCTTCGCGACGAGGATTTGCCCGACGGCTTTCATCGCGATCTTTGGGCCCAAATGGCCGAGCTGGGCCTAGCGGGTGTCTTGGTGCCTGAAGAGCACGGCGGTTCCGGCTTTGGCTATGTGGGCGCTGGGCTGATTGCTCAAGAGCTGGGCCGTACCCTGGCCGCTAGCCCCTATGTGGCGACGTCTTTGATGGCGGCCACTGCGCTCACCCAGTTTGGCAGCGACGATCAAAAGGCAACCCATTTGCCGAAGATCGCAGCGGGCGAGACCGTCTTTGCCGTGGCTGCGGACGAGGCTCGCAAGCATACGCCGAACCAAGTCAGCATGAAAGCTGAGCGTTCGGGCAACGGCTTCAAGCTCACCGGCGAGAAGGCGTTTGTGGCCGAGGGATTTGCCGCTGATCAATTGATCGTGGCGGCGCGCACCGCTGGTGCGGACGACGACAAAGAGGGCATCACGCTGTTCCTGGTCGATGCCTTGAAAGCGGATAAAGAACGCCTACAGACCATCGACAACCGTGGTTTCGCTCGGATCAAGCTCGACGGCGTTGAGGTCGATGGTGATGCGGTGCTCGGTCAGGTCGATCAGGGCTTGAGCGCGCTGGAGACGATCCTGAACGTCGGTCGCGCGGGTCTCGCGTCGGAGATGGTCGGCTCGTCGGAGGCGGTGTTCGACATGACCCTCGACTACCTCAAACAGCGCAAGCAGTTCGGCACGGAGATTGGCCGCTTCCAGGCGCTGCAGCACCGTGCCGCTCATCTTTATACAGAGCTTGAGATGGCCAAGGCCGTCGCGCACCAGGCGCTCGATGAGCTTGAGAACAACCTCGACGGCGCGGCGGCGTCGGTGAGCTTGGCCAAGGCGAAGGTCTCGCAGGTCGCTCGCCTCGCAGCCAACGAAGGCGTCCAAATGCACGGCGGTATCGGTATGACCGACGAATATGACGTGGGCTTCTTCATGAAACGCGTCCGCGTCGCTGGCGAACTGTTCGGTGACCAAGACTACCACATGAACCGTTTGGCTGAGGTGATGGGGTATTGATCACATCTGAGCGTCTTGCGCATAGAGCCATCCAGTTCGAGGGCTGGACCATTGCTCCTTTGTCTGCGTTGATCATTATCAGGATGATTGTGATCAATAATGTAACCGCAATGCATATTCTGATGTCGGTGCTTGGCCTGGTGTTTGGCTTCCGGTGGTGGAGCTCTGCGGCGGAGCGCAAACGGATCCACGACATGAACGCAAATACATGGCCCATCGCTACTGTTGCCATCTTTGGTGGCACCGTTGGCTTCTACTGTATACTGCTCTTTGGTCCGATGGTCTGGTTCAAAGAAGTTCAAATAACCTAGGAGAAACACCATGAGAAACGCCCTTATCGTCAGTGCTGCCCGCACACCCATTGGTAAAGCTTATCGCGGCGCCTTCAATCAGACCGGTGCTGTTGAGCTTGCCGGTCACGCTGTGAAGCATGCCGTTGAGCGCGCAGGCGTTGACCCCGCCACCATCGATGACTGCGTTATGGGCGAGGCGCTGCAGCTTCGCACCGGCGGCATGAACCTTGGCCGCCAGGCTGCCTTACGTGCTGGTCTCGGCTTTGATGTCCCCGGCATGACCCTCGATCGTCAGTGTGGGTCGGGCATGGTGGCGATTGCCACGGCGGCTAAGCAGGTGATCGTCGACAACATGGACAGCGTTGTCGCTGGCGGCGTGGAGTCGATCTCCACCAACCAGACGCCGGATGCGCAGATCGTCTTCCCGAATGACCATCTGTCGAAAGAGATCCCCGCCACGTACATGACGATGCTGGAGACGGCGGAGATTGTGGCCGACAAGTACGGCGTCGATCGTGATCGCCAGGACGAGTACGCCTACCAGAGCCAGATGCGCACCCATGAGGCTCAACAAGCGGGTCACTATGCGCAAGAAATCGTGCCCATGCCGAGCGTCATGGCCATGAAGAACAAAGAGACGGGCGAGATCAGCCAACAAGAAGTGACGCTGGAGAAAGACGAAGGCAATCGTCCGCAAACGACACTTGAAGGCCTCAAGGGCCTGCAGCCTGTCTTCCAGAAGGGTCAGCGTCTCGAGACGGGCAGCTACATCACCGCCGGTAACGCTTCACAGCTATCGGACGGTGCTGCCGCGGTGATGGTCATGGAAGAAGCCGCCGCGTCGAAGGCTGGCCTCGCGCCGCTCGGTCGCTATGTCGGCATGGCTGTCGCGGGTACGGACCCAGCCGAGATGGGCATCGGCCCGATCCATGCTGTGCCCAAGGCTCTCGAGCGCACCGGCCTCAAGATGGACGACATCGGCCTTTGGGAGCTGAATGAAGCCTTTGCCAGCCAGGTTCTGGCGTCTGCGGACAAACTCGGCATCCCCATGGATCGCCTCAACATCGACGGTGGCGCCATCTCCATCGGCCACCCCTACGGTATGAGCGGTGCACGGATGGTCATGCACGCCCTCATCGCCGGCAAACGCGTCGGTGCGAAGTATGTCTGCTGCACCATGTGCATCGGCGGCGGGCAGGGTGCCGCTGGCATCTTTGAGGTGCTCTAGAGTATTAGGTCTCTTTAGTGCGCTATCGGCCTTACGGCCTATATGAGCGCCTTGAGTGCGCTATCGGCCTTGCGGGCTGTGTGCGCGCGGGATGCAAGATCCAACAGTCACCGATCCAGCATTCGCTGGGTCGGTGTTTTCTTACTTGCCCACGCGACCGATACGGACGGTCGTTCCATCCACCGGCACGGTGAATTCGTCGTCCTTGACGATCAAGCGAGCTTCCGTCGGCAATCCGTCTACGTAAAAACCCTCTTTAGCCGTCGCAACCAACGTGATGGGTAGTGTGCGAACGCGTCCCGTGGGACCTTGGCCCGTCACCATGCGCACCGCCATGCCTTTGCCGGGCTCAAGAACCAACGTCTCAAAGGGCACGAGAACGGGCAACACCTGCTCAGTCTCGATCTTGATCTGCGTATCCTTGCCAGCGGCGACCGCGCTCTGATCAGCGATCTCCACTTCGAACGGGCGTAAGTTGAAGGGATTTCCATCTGTATCAGGATAAACCACCCGTACTTTGCTTTCCTGTTCTTCCGAACCGAGCGCAAGGAGGGCAGGGTCACCGGCCAAGATCACCTCAGCTTGGCGTTGGGTCATCTCGCCTCGCGCAACATAAGACTGCGGATCAATCACCGTGAGGCAAGGCTGACCAGCGGCCAGCTTCGTGCCCGCCGTACCGTTGACCGAGCTGACCACGCCCGTGATCGGGCTGAACAGC
>JABSRH010000185.1 GCA_013215175.1 Parvularculaceae bacterium
AGAGTCTAGCTTACCGTCCTTGTCCTCGGGCTGGATGTCGAGGGTCTGGTAGCTGGGCTTGACGCCTTTCACCTTGGGCTCGAGCCAGATCTGCAAGAACCGAACATCCTCATCGCGGCTCGGGTTATATTCCGAGTGCCGAACACCAGTGCCTGCGGTCATGTATTGCACACCGCCAGCCTTCACGACGGAGCCGTTGCCCATGGAGTCTTTGTGCTCCAGCGCGCCGTCGAGAACGTAGGAGAAGATCTCGAAATCAGCATGCGGATGGGTCGGGAAACCAGCGCCGCCGGCGACCCGGTCATCGTTGATCACACGGAGGCCTTCGAAGCCCATCCATTTGGGATCGTAAAAGCCTGCAAAGCTAAACGTGTGGGCAGACCGCAGCCAGCCGTGGTCAGCTTGGCCACGCGCTTCGGCAGGGCGAAGAACAGCAGTGGCGAGTTTTTCTTGTGTCTGAAGCATGAGAGCCTCCCTGGTTGCTACAGGGAGGAAGGTTGTGGTTTTGGTCCCTCACAACAACAGCGATGCGCGCAAAGCAGATCCGCCTTGCCCGCAAAAGCGTGCTGCTCTGTTTAACCGAGCTTTTTCAGGTGCCAATCGACGACCATCTCGCAGACGGGGAGGTCTTCGCTATTCTTGAGAACCACGTTGACGGGGAACCGCACCTTGCCGTCCTCGTCGAGCTTGGCCTTGAGCGCGTCGGCGTCGCCATCGAGCTTGGCGTAGGCCGTGATCGTGCCTTTGGCGATTTTAACGTACCTGATGGTGGCTTCAGCCGCGACAGGCCGGACTGTCATCATGCGGTCGAGGAAGGCGCCGGCGAAGGCCGCACCTGAGGCTTGCTCACCCAGCACGAACAGGGCGCCAGCGTGCATGGACTGGATGTGGTTCTCGACCTCTGGCCGTTGATCCAGATGGCACGTAGCGCCCTCGGGCGAGATGTCGTCGATGACGACGCCGGTATGCTTGGCGAAGGGGACGGTGTTGGTCAGCTGCTGCTTGACCATGTCGAAGGGGTTCATGGACGTCTCCGTGTTTTTGCCCCTTGTCAGCTACCGTCCGCCTGACGAGCAACCGTTTTTTTTGGAAGCGATGGCTGACACTCGGTATCGACCTAGCTGCAGCATAAGGGCGACATCTTCGTCTGGTTGGCTGGCGATGCGCCTGGGTCTGTCCTCGTCAATCATCTGCCGCGTAAAACTAAAGCTGCCGCGATAGCGCCTCACGGCGGTTGATGGTCGGACCGCTAGCGGTAGAAGAGCGACAGTCTTTCTCGAAACATCGCAAAAACGGCATTCCGCCATTCTGGAAAGAGGAACAGGCCAATCATCGCCATCAGCCACGCTCCTCCTGGTCCGCGTGCGATATGGTGCCAGGGCCGGCGCCTGATGGTCACGGGTTCTTCACCTTCCGCGAGCATCACTTCCACACGGGAGAAACTGCCCTTCCAATCTTGAATGCCTGGCGAGGGGCTACAGCCAAAAGGCTCGCGTGGCTCATCCGCCCCGACATCGGCCGCAATCAACGTGCCGTCGATCGTGTAGTGGCTCGTTGTTCGTCCACGGCCGATTTCGACGCGGATGAGGTCGTCTTTGATTTTGAGACAAAACCCGCCGCCCTTGGCATCAACCCCGAATGAACGACGAAATTCGCCGGATGGAGAGTAGACCTGCAGCCGCCCAGCATAGGCTAACGCAAAAACGAGGTGCCCATCGTCGGTGAGTGCCACGTCGTCGATGTCCGTAAGGCGCAGCTCGATTTCATGGTCGTTCTTAAGGCCTGTCAGCACCTTCCCCAGCGCGAGCGGTAGAGTGAAACCGACGCCGCCCAGCAAAATCAGAATTCCAGAGAAGATACGGATGAACATCGGGACCCACTTTGCGTTGACGACGCCAGCGTAGCAACGAAGACTCATTGAAAACAGCCTTTTATGCGGGCTTGTTATCTCTCTGGTGAGCGTCTGCGCAAAACAAAAGCCGCCGTGGCAGGGCCCGGCGGCTTCGTCATAAGCTTAAGCTGCAACAGGGCTGATCGTTAGATCAGGCCTTCGCGCTGCATTTTTTTGCGCTGCAGCTTGCGCGCACGGCGAACGGCTTCAGCCTTTTGGCGAGCACGTTTCTCGGATGGCTTTTCGTAGAACTTACGGGCCTTCATTTCGCGGAAAGTTCCCTCGCGCTGCATCTTCTTTTTCAGGGCGCGTAGGGCTTGCTCGACATTATTGTCGCGCACAACGATGTTAACGATGGGTCTCACTCCTTCGAGTTGCAGCTTTAGCGAAAGGCCGCCCATAAAGGACAAAGCGCCGCTTGTCGAGATGTGATGCGCGCGAATAGATAGAGAACCATGACCGATCACGCTGATTTCACCGCCCAAGACGAGAATCTGCGCCGCGACATTCTCGACGCGCTGCTAGCGGAGGCGGCTTTCGACGGGTTTACTGATACCTCGCTGGAGGCCGCGGCCAAAGGCGCTGGCGTCCCCGCCGGCCAGTTGCAGCAGGGCCTTTTGGAGCGCCTATTTCCACGTGGGATCAGCGATGTGCTCACCTATTGGTCCATGGAAGAGGACCGAGCAATGGTCGAGGCGTTCGACGCCCTCAACCCAACGCCGCACGGAATCACCAAGAAGATCACCTGGCTGATCCGCCAACGCATTGAGCAGCTGGATTGGAACCGAGAGGCGGCGCGCCGTGCGGCCACTACCTTGGCGCTGCCGATCCACGGGACGTTGGGCGCCCAGCTGATTTGGAAGACGGCGGACCGCATGTGGCGGACCATCGATGACCAAAGCACCGATTTCAATTTCTACACCAAGCGGGCGAGCTTGAGCGCGATCTATACCTCCACGCTCGGGCGCTGGATGGCGGACCAAGGCGACGCCGCAGCCGACGAGCCCTATGCCGAAACGTGGGCCTTTCTCGATGATCGCATCGGCAACCTGATGCAGTTTGAGAAGGCGAAGGGCCAAATCCAGAAGGCGCTTCCTAATCCCAGCGACCTGGTCGGCTTTCTTGGAAAGTTGCGCTACGGTCGTGGGCAATAACAACAATTGTCCAGGGAGGTCCCGCGAGGGCCATGAGAAAACTTGCTTTGCCGCTGTTCGCGGCCGTTTGTGCTGTCGCTGTGGCAGCAGCCTATTGGTATGTTCGTCCGGGATCGGAATTTTCCCCGCGTGAGGTGATTGCGTTTTCGCAAGCCGAAGACCGCCGCGAGGCGTTCCGGATGATGGAGAAGATCTACCCGTCGTTGCCACTCGACAGTGGCGGGTATGTCAGCACCTTCGACCGAGCGCTGCGTGATCTCGACATTCAGTACACTTGGCAAGGTGAAGATCGTACCTTTGACGGTTTCGCCGAGCGCCGAAACGTGCAGGGCATCTATGTCCTGAAGGACCGCCAAGTGGTGTATGAACGCTACTTCGGCGAGGCTGGTGCGAACGATCAGTTCACGTCATGGTCTGTGGCGAAGTCAGTGATCAGCTCGCTCATCGGCGTTGCGATCAAAGACGGCAAGATCGAAAGCCTGGACGACATGGCGTCTGACTACGCCAAGGAATATGTTGGCACCGATTTCGGCAACACCTCGATCCGCAACCTGCTGCTGATGTCGTCGGGGATTGACTTCAACGAGGACTACGAAGCGCCGGGTTCGGACATTCGGAAGCTCTTTCTGGACACATTCCTTTGGAACCGGGATGTCGACAATGTGGTGAGGGCGCATAAGCGCAATCGCCCGGCCGGTGAGGACTTCGACTATATCTCCTCCGCGACCCAGGTTTTGTCTGGCGTTCTTCGCAACGCATACGGACAATCGGTGGTGGCGACGTTCAATGAAAAGCTCGCAGCGCCGCTTGGTATCTCGGGTGGGACGTGGCTGACGGACCGTCAAGGGCCCACGGGCAAGGTGCTCGGCTATTGCTGCATGCAGCTGACGCTCGAGGATTACGCTAAGTTAGGTCAGCTGTATGCTGATGATGGTAAGGTAGGCACGCAGCAGGTGCTGCCGGAAGGCTGGGCCACCTTTGTTGGTGAGGCAGGCACGCCTGATCACGAGCCCGGCGGTGAGGGTCAGCTTGGCTATGGCCACCATTTTTGGACCATCGGCGGCGACGAAGGAGCGATCACCATGCAAGGCTACAATGGTCAGATCGTGCACATCGATCCCGATGAGAGTGTCGTGATCGTTTTCGTCTCCGCCGACCGGGAACATCCTGGGGCAGACGATGTTCCCGAATTTGTTCGCTTGCTCCAGGCGATTAAGAGCGAGCTGCAATCGAACTAACGGGTGCGGAGCACCACGAGCCTGTTGTTGCGCCGGTGGTAGTATTTTCCGTCGCTCACAACGATCGCGGTTTTGTTGTTGAGGGCGTAGCTTGGACGGCCTCGGCCTTTGTAGGAGAAGGCGCGGGCGGGGCAGTTCACCACCCGCTCATCGCGGCGGTTCTCGCGAGCGTCGAGGCGATCTTCGAGCCGGTCGAGCGGACCATTGTCGATGCGGCGGTCGCGCCGATCCTCGCGGCGGTCCAATCTGTCCTCCACGAGGTCAGGACATTTGGCAGGGTTCAACACCCAGCGGCCTGACGCCTCGGCGTTTGTGGGAGCGGCGCTGGCCATGACAGCTACTGCACTCAGAGACAGGGCGATCCATTTCATCATCGGACTCTCCTTTTCACGGTCACTTCCGATGACAACAGGATACCTTTGCGAAGGACTGGTTCGAAGCGGTGCTGACCTTTCGATACAATTCGCGACAGCCCGTCGGAAATTGCGGTGTGGCAGCGTCAAAGGTGTTCGCAAGTGCGAACAAAAAGTCTATGTGCGGCTCTCGTGCGGTTTGAACAGCGATCCCACATGGGTTCCACGTTGCCGCTGGGCCACGCGGCTGGCGGAGCTACGTGGGTGAGAGTTGCTTGAAGGAGGCAGCGCCTTGGACCTCAAATCCACCATTCGGGCGATCCCCGACTATCCCAAACCTGGTATTGTTTTCAGGGACCTAACGACCCTGATGGGCGACCCTGAAGCCTTCAAAGCCACCTGTGCAGCCCTTGCCGACGCCTTCAAAAGCCGCGGCGCGACCCACGTTGCAGGCATTGAGGCGCGCGGGTTCATCTTCGGTGCTGCTGTGGCGGACCGCCTGGGCGCTGCGTTCGTGCCGGTTCGCAAGAAAGGCAAGCTACCCCTCAAGACGGTCACCAAAAGCTATGCGCTGGAATATGGCGAAGACACGCTGGAGGTCCATGAGGACGCTCTGCCAAACGGTTCGAAGGTGCTGATCGTCGACGACCTTCTGGCCACGGGCGGTACGGCTGCCGCCACGGTGGAGCTGGTGCGCGAGGTCGGCGGCGAAGTGCTCGCGACCGCCTTTGTGGTGGAGCTCGAAGGACTGCCCGGCCGCGGCAAGCTTGAAGATCTTGATGCTGAGGTCTTCTCGTTGACGACCTTTGTGGAAGCCTGATCATGCCGATCGAGCGTCTTTCCGAATGGCTTTTCCCGGGCGACGGTGATGGCACAACGGCGCCAGCACAAGTCAGCCCACAGATTGGTGCCGCAGGCCTGCTGGTCGCCGCCGCGCACCGCGATGGCCGATATACGCGTATTGAGTCCGATGCAGCTACGGCGGATTTGATGATTCTCTTTCACACAGGTCGGCCCGATGCCGAAGCTCTTCGTCTGCAGGCAGAGGATGCACTGTT
>JABSRH010000186.1 GCA_013215175.1 Parvularculaceae bacterium
TAGCCACGCGGGTCCCAGTGTCGACGCAGCCGATCTTTTGGCAGACATGTGCCTCACGCCAGATGGGCCTGTTGATCCCAAACGGATGGTATCGGCCAACGAGTTCTATAGCTTCTTTGCGTCGCTTGCCGCGCGCGATCCGGATGGCCTGACGCTGCCGCTCCGCATCGGCGCCACGATGAAGAGCGACGAATATGGTGCTTTTGGGCTCGCGTGGAAGTCAGCACCCAACCTACGCGGGTCGTTCGTCAGATCGGAACGGTACGGTCACGTCCTGGGCAGCGCGGAAACTTACGTGATCGAGCAAACCGATGACGGTTGGTTCTTCAGTCTCGAAAAGGCCGGAGATGGTGGCTTGGGAATGAAGCTCTCCAACGAAGCTAGCATGTCTGCGGTGGACGTGATTTGCAAGGAAGTCAGTACGGTGAGCTTCAATCCGCTCGGCGTCTACTTCAAACATGCATGCCGCGGTGACACCTCTGTGTACGAAGAGCATTTCGGTTGTCCCGTCTACTTCGAACAAGAGCGCGATGCGCTCCTGGTGAGTGACGAAAGCATCGATGCGCCCAATAAGCTCGGTGATGAGACAATAGCTAATTTCTTTGATCGGCACCTTGAGCATGAGCTAGCGGAACTGACCAACGACGAGGGGTTGGAACATAGCGTGCGCCAGGCTGTAGCCAATGTCCTCAGCGAAGGTGTGCCGACCCTGTCATCTATTGCCTCCGAGCTCGGTATAGGGACGCGCACGTTACAAAGACGTCTGTCAGAGCACGGTCATTCATTCCAAAGCGTTGTCGACACGGCACGCTATGAGCTCGCTCAGCGGCTGCTGCATGAGACCGAATACAGTCTCGCCGAAGTCGCCTTTCTGACAGGGTTTTCCGAGCAAAGCGGGTTTACCAGAGCCTTTAAGCGCTGGGCTGGGCAAACCCCTCGATCCTATCGACTGAGCGTGAGCGCCGGTTGAGTCTCTCTAGTTGACGCCATCGATCAAAATTCTGGCATGCTCAGGCAAGCGATGGCTGTGGCGGCTGCATATCTGACTGGTCGTAGAAGTTGAACGCGGCCAGGCCAATGAGGTTTAAGCACAAAAGTGGAATACTGGTCCTACTGCTCGGATCAATACTGATGGTCGATCTGTTCGAGAGTGGCCTTGCAGACTCGGCCATTGTTAGAGCGGTCGGCGTCACGAAAGACTGGGGCACAACAACCATCGCCTGGGCATCGACCGTCGCCGATCGCTATGATCTTGGTCAGTCGCTGGCAAGGTTGACCTCTTCTTTCGACGCTCGCAATGGTGACCTGTTAGCGAAGCGCTGCGGTTCAATGTCTAGCCATCTTGATGCGGACGGCACAGGCATCACCAGCAACGATAGCGTTTTTTCGCCCCACGCGATCCGCTCCTACATCGATGAAGCCTCTGCCCAGACGGGCATTTCGAGAGACTACTTGTGCCACCTGGCGCAGAAAGAAAGCGCCCTCGACCCCATTGCTGTAGCCGGAACTTCGTCAGCAAGCGGACTCTTCCAGTTTACCGAGGCGACTTGGATAGAGGTGTTTGCTCGCTATGGTGAGCAACATGGACAAACGGCTTTGGTAGAAGAAATCGATCGTGGTGCTGATGGAAGACTCTATATCGCGAATGAGAGCATGCGGAGGCGGATTCTAAACCTCCGGTTCGATCCGAAATTGTCGACGTTCATGGTGGCACACTATTCGAACGAACACATTGCCTATCTTGAGAAAAGTCTCGCGCGACGACCTAACTACGCCGAATTGTACATCGCCCACTTCCTGGGTCCGCATGGTGCAGGAAAGCTGTTTGACAGTGTGCAGCATGTGCCGAGCGCTTCAGCTGTGAAACTGTTTCCCGCCGCGGCTAACTCCAATCGCCGGTTTTTCTACGATAAGAATGGGCGGGGTGTAGATGTGGCAACCCTGTACACCAGTTTGATGCAGCTAAGCGCCGGTTTCCAGGGTCAAGAGGCTTAGGCAGCAATAAGGAGCGCTGTGCTGATTAGTAAAGCTTCATCCCCTGCTATATCGACGGCTTCGCGCGGGCCTCTCCGGCGTTCCTTGTACTGACCGGCAGTGGCCCGTCCGCGCCCATGTAGCGTTAGCTGACAACCTTTGTCGCGATCCGTCAAAACTCTGACATCTGCGGGCAAGAGCTCGCAGCACACATTCCCTAGTTCTTGGCTTGCAGATATTGAAGAGGAGCAAGTCGATGAACCTCCTGCGCAAAAAGAAAAACACCACGCTGGTTCTGGGGGGCACCGGCAAGACAGGGCGCCGCGTTGCAGAGCGCCTGCAAGCCAAAGGTCACGAAGTCCGCGTCGGGTCACGCTCAGCCGTTCCGTCCTTCGACTGGGAGAACGAAAAGAGTTGGGATGCGGCGCTGAAAGACGTGACCGCTGTCTACATCACCTACGCCCCAGATCTCGCGATGCCGGGTGCACCTGATGCGATCCAAGCGTTTGTCGACCTTGCGAAACGGCGAGGCGTAAAACGTCTGGTCCTCCTGTCGGGTCGAGGCGAAGAAGAGGCCCAAGTCTGTGAAGGCATCGTTCAGAACGCGGGACTTCAGTGGACGATCGTTCGTGCCAGCTGGTTCAACCAGAATTTCTCTGAGGGCGCGTTCATCGATATGGTTCTCGGTGGTGCGATCACGCTGCCTGCGGGCGATCAAGTTGAACCCTTCGTGGATGCTGACGATATCGCCGACGTCGCGGTGGCCGCATTAACCGAAGATCACCACAGCGGAGAGGTTTACGAGGTCACAGGCCCTCGCCTGATGACGATTGCTGATATCGCCGCGGACCTTTCCCGCGCAGTCGGTCGTGAGATCACGTACGCCAATGTTCCGCATGAGGCCTTTGTCGCTGAGGTCGCCAATTCCGGCGCACCTAAGGATGTCGTGTGGATGCTGGACTATCTCTTCTCTACTGTGCTCGATGGTCGCAATGCCCACCTGTGCGATGGTGTTCAACGTGCGCTCGGCCGTCAGCCTAAGGACTTCTCTGACTACGCCTGCGATGTTGCTGCTACAGGCGTTTGGAGCACAGCAGCATGAGCCGGATCATCACTCGAAGCGCCTTAGCAGCGTCAGGCGCGATCTTAAGCCTTATCGGTGGAGCCCTCATGTTCGCGCCCAGGTCATTCCTCGAAGCAAGCCACGTGATGATAGGCCGTGACCCCGGCCTACTCTCCGAACTGACGGCCCCGAGCGGTGTGCTGATGATAACGGGGACGTTTCTTCTCGTTGCAGCCGTTGAACTCCGCTTGGCCAACCTGGCCCTTTCTCTGGGTGCGATCGTCTATGGCAGCTATGGCCTTAGCCGGCTCGTCAGTATGGTGCTTCACGGGCTACTCTCCCAGTCGTTGATTGCGGCAACGGCTGTCGAGCTCGCGATTGCTTTGGTCCTGCTGTCTCTTCGAAACCGTCACCATTCCTCAGTGGACGTTGGGCTGCGTCCTTTGAAGCGCCTTCGAGCCTAACCATGACGCGTAACGAAGAAGCTGAACGACAGCGTTTCAATTGGCCAGCACTTCGGGATCTGGCTGCAGTCGTCACGGTGCTGGTGATTGTCAAGCAAAGCCTTCTACCGTTCACCCAGCTCTATGCCGGGCCGGCATCGACGCTCAGTGCGATGGTCCTTGCGACCATCCTGCTGCGGCGGCGTGGATCGGCATGGAGCGGGCTTGGTTTTCGTTGGCCGACGAGCTGACTAACCACCGCCGGGCTGACCGTGCTCAGTATGGTGTTCTTTATCATCTGCACACAAGCCATGGGCCTCATGGCAGACCGTTACTTCGAAGATTTATCTTACGGCACGCGGTTTGATCACGTTGAGAGAAACCTTAGGGCCTATGTCGTCATTATGCTGCTGGTTTGGACACATGGCTCATTCTTTGAAGAACTGCTGTTCCGCGCCTTTGCAATAACCAAAGGCAGTGAGTTTTTGGGCGGCAGCTGGCCAGCTAAGGTCACCGCGCTGCTGTGTGCGTCCGTATTTTTCGGATATCGGCACGCGTACTACCAAGGAATCCATGGTGCTTTGATCACTGGCGCAGGCGGTTTTGCCTTCGGTCTGCTGTATTTGTGGTTTGGGCGATTGAACATCCTTCCACTGATCTTTGCCCATGGGATCTTCAACACCCTCGGCCAAACCTTCAGGTTTCTTGGCATTCAAGACACGGACTGAACATTCCGAGCAATCGGAAAACGAACTGTCATCAAAAAACAGGAAATGAAACCATGACCTATGAATGGACACTCTACTTTTGCCTCTTTCTTGCCCTTTGGAGCGCGGTGATCGGAGGTGTGTTTTCGGCCTTCTCCGAATTTGTGATGTCGGGGCTTCTACGAACAGAACCCGCTGGCGGCATCGAAGCCATGCAACATATCAACCGCACTGTGATCAAAACGCAGTTTGTGGCTGGCATCCTGTCGATCGCACTCTTTTCAGTCCTATTTGGGCTTTACGGCGCAGTCGTCTTCGATGGCGCGGCGCGGGTAACGCTAATCCTGGCACCGCTTATCTATCTGCCCACAGTCTTTTTCATGACTTTACTCGGCAACGTGCCCATGAACAACAAGCTTGCAAGTCTCGATCACACGACCTCAGAAGCGGAAGCCTATTGGGTACACTATGGCCGTGAATGGACACGTCTGAACCATGTCCGAACACTCGGCAGTGTGCTGACAGCCGGCCTGTACATCATCACCGCGATCACGCTCATCACGAGCGGACAGGTGTAATCAGAGAAATAACGTACTGCGGAGAATTCGTATGATGAAAATATTCGCCTTAGGACTAGCAACACTCAGCGCACTAGTCGCCTGGAACGTATTCGTTTTCTTCACCATCAGCGAAGGATGGTTGAAGTCACCGATCACGACGTCAGACTCGTCTACAGCGTTCGTTGCCGCCTTGGAAGAAAGGGTAGCCTCCGAACATACGGGCAATCTAAGCATGATTTTGATCGAGCGCGGTAAGGTTGCCGAGCGCTATTTCACGTCGACCGGCGACCCTGTCGACGGGTCCTCGGTGTACCAAGTTGCTTCGCTGGGAAAGTGGATCACCGCCTGGGGGATCATGGTGTTGGTTGAGGACGGCGTGATTGAGCTTGATGCGCCCGTCACGGAGTATCTCACTCGCTGGCAGCTCCCTGAAGGACCATATGACCCCGCCGGCGTTACCGTGGTCTGCTCCCAGTTTTCTCCTCCAGTTTGATTGCAATTTTTTCGGGCATCTTGGACCTTGGAATGGAGGATCAGATGCCGAGGAAGAAGTACACCGAGGAGCAAATCGCGTTCGCGCTTAGGCAAGCCGAACAGGGCACGGCTGTGGCCGAGATCTGCCGAAAGATGGGGATTGCCGAACCCACCTTTTATAGGTGGAAGAAGAAGTATTCGGCGATGGGCGTACCGGAGATCCGTCGGCTGAAGCAGCTGGAAGAAGAGAACAAGAAGCTCAAACAGCTCGTCGCTGATCTGTCTCTCGACAAGTCCATGCTTCAGGACGTTCTCAAAAAAAAGTGGTGAAGCCTGCCCGGCGACGACACGTCGTGGAGCACCTGCAGGGTGCCTACGAGGTCAGCCAGAGGCGGGCTTGCCGGGCCACCGGGTTTGACCGAGGCTCGCACCGCTACCAGTCGAGGCGCGATCCACAAACAGAACTCCGTATA
>JABSRH010000187.1 GCA_013215175.1 Parvularculaceae bacterium
AGGTTTCTATGTGGTGGACCCGGACAAACCTGAAGAGCTCGTGGTCGGCCCCTACCAAGGAACCCTAGGCTGCCTGCGCATCCCCTTCGGCCGAGGCGTCTGCGGCGCCGCGGCGGCAACCCTCGAAACGCAGGTCGTGAAAGACGTTCACCAGTTTGAAGGCCACATCGCCTGCGACAGCCGCTCGGTCAGCGAGATCGTCGTCCCTGTCCGCGATGAGACCGGCAAACTCATCGCCGTCCTCGACATCGACAACCCCAACGAAGGCACCTTCGACGACACAGACCAAAAGCACCTCGAAGCCTTGGTCGTCGACACGTTTGGTGGTTAGCTTCTTCTGAAGTTGTTGAATGCTTGAGGTCTTTGGTGGTGAACCTACAGACGATTGCCGCGTTGCCCGTGTTTCTTGTGGCGCTCTCAAGTTGCTTGCCTGACAAGCAGGTCCCCTCGATCACAGTCAGGGGCGAGGCCATGATCCAAATCCCTGCTGACAGTTTTTCGGCCCGCTTCGAGTTGTTCGGCGCAGGCGAGGATCAGGGCCAAGCCATCGACGATCTCAACGCCCAACTTGAGCCTTTACTCGAGGGTCTCCCGCGCATGGACCAGCTCGATGAACTTCATATTCGTACGGAGGAAATTGAACTCGAGGCCGTATACAGCGATGATTGCGTCGAGGATCTGCGCTATAGCGAGTATCCAATCTGTCCAGTTCGGGGCTACATCGCATCGATGGAATTATCGGTGAAGGGGGCGCCTGCTGGCGAGGCGGGCAACGTGCTTTCGCTGGCCTCAGAATATTCGCGTGGTGTCGGATCAGTGACTGGTTTTTTCCTTCAGGATCCTACGGCAAGCCAGGACGCGGTTTTTGAGAAGGCGTTTCGCCGAGCCCGATCCTCAGCCAATCAGATCGCGCTGGCATCTGGCAAGCAATTGGGCGGTATCGTGAATATCCGTCCCGATGGCGTTAGTTCGTCGTTCGATCCCACAGTGTTCCCGGAAGATGACGACTGGAGGCCCGATGGCGACGTGATGTTCGCTCAGGCTGCACGTGTTATCGTCACTCCAGAACCGACGGTGGCGATTTCCAAAGAACTCATCGTCACCTTTGAGCTGCGCGATGTCTCGCCGCCAGCTGACCAAGAATAGTCCATGCTCTCCTACCAGCACGCCTACCATGCTGGTAATCCAGCCGATGTGCACAAGCACTTTGCGTTGGCCGAGGTGCTACGCCTGCTGACGGTCAAAGATCGCGGTGTTTCCTACCTCGAGACCCACGCCGGTCGCGGCCTCTATGATCTGTCATCAGAGGAAGCGCAGAAAACTGGCGAGGCCGCTGAGGGCATCACGCTGGTTCCATCGACCGATGATATCGCCTTCTTCAAGGCGCTAGCGGCGGTGCGCGCGGAATACGGTGACACTGCCTATCCCGGCTCACCCATGGTGGCAGCGAAACTGCTGAGGCCCCAAGACCGCATGGTCTTCATCGAGCGCCACCCGCAAGAGCATGCCGCTTTGCGCCGCGCCATGAAGCGTAGCGGTGCTGAGATCCATCACCGGGATGCCTTCGAAGGTGCGCGGGCGGTGGTCCCCCTCAATCCACGGCGTGGCCTTGTGCTCATCGATCCTCCGTACGAGGTGAAAACGGACTATGCAGACACGGGCAAGCTCGCCGCGGACTTGCGCCGTCGCTGGCCCGAAGCGGCGGTCATGGTCTGGTACCCAATCTTGCGCGCTGGTCGGCATACGGAGCTACTGGCCGCCACCGAGGAACCTGACCGCATCGTCCACGAGGTCACGTTCGATCTCAAAGGCGGGCAGGGCATGACCGGCTCCGGCCTTCTCCTCCTTGGTGCCCCTTACGGCACCGATGCTGCGCTGGAAAAAGTGATGGCGGCTAGCGCCTCGATCCTGCGAGCCCTGTCCTGACCCAAGGCGGTACAACGGGCCGTTTGTAACTCGCACATTTCCGAGAGTGTCCCGGCGCTGTCGCCCTTTGGTGCGGGCAGGAGGCTTTTGAGAAATGCCAAATCCTATAGGCAAAACAACATCTTGTCGCAGTTCAGAGCGTTTCTCGCTCTCACCCGACCGACTGGCACGGCCATTGCAACCCTTAAATCAGAAATCGATCTCCCGAAACGGTTTCTTCTCAAGTGCTGCAACAGCGAGGCTCCCTTCCTCACGCCTCGCAACCCAAAAGACCCCCGCTCACTCTCCCACCGAGCGGGGGTTTTTCTTTGTCCCGCGCGGCATCTCTTCCATGCCTAACGTCCGTTAACTGCGTTTCTTGCGAAAGACGTAACGCATCACCGCCACAACCAACAATTGATTTGAGTAAAGATGTGTTGAGGAGAAACCCATGCATCGATCTTTCAGCCTCGTCGCCATCGCCATCACCAGTTGGGTCGGTGGCGGTTCTGCTATCGCCGCGGCGGTGTTCTCGGAGAACTTCGACAGTTTCAACATAGGACGCTCCTGGGGTATCTATGACCAGGCCGGTCAGTTCGTGGACACCACTGGCGCGGGCATTGAGGTCCAACGCAGCCGAACGGTCGTGGCGGCGCATTCAGGCAACCAGCTTCTGGAAATGGATGCGCGCAAGAACGCCTCGATCGCTGCGCTGGTCGATCTCGAAGTGGGCGCCACCTACGAGGTTTCCTTTGCCTACCGGCCCCGTACCAACCGCTCCGGCGACAATGGCGTGTCGGTATCCATCGGAACATTAGATGGTCGCAGCTTCTCGAGCTCGCAATTCCTTGGCACCGCCGACGGTCGCCGCAACGATCAGAACGCCTGGACCACCGTCAGCTATGTCTTTACCGCTGTTTCTGGAGAGAACGCGCTGCATTTTGCGGGCTCCGGGCGCTCCAACGGCCTAGGCGGCTTATTGGATTCAATCAGCGTAGAGAGAACAGGTGATGCCCTCGCAACGCCCATCCCTGGTGCGGCTTTATTGTTCGTTTCTGGCATCGGCGGCCTCGCCTGGCGCCGTTGGAAAAGCCGTCGACCGCCAGCCCTTGGCTGAGGCCCACCGTCAGGTGCGTTGGCACAGCTATTGCATCACATTTTACAGAAATCGGTCTCCCGAATTGGTTTCTTCTCAAGTGCTGCAATCGCGAGGCTCCTTTCCTCACACCTCGCAACCCAAACACCCCCGCTCAACCACCCAATGAGAGGGGGTTTTTCTTTGTCTCGATGCCGCCCAAAACCAATAAGACGCACGCGGCCCAGTTGGGCTTGGCAAGGAAATTGTAACGCTGATCCAAAATCGAAACACGGATCAAATCATGAAAACCTTTCTCGCCGCCGCAGGTGCCCTCGCAGCCGTCATCGGTTCGGGCCAAGCTGCTGTCTTCTCTGAAAACTTCGATGGTCAAGACATCGGCCGGAGCTGGGGTGTCTACAACACTTTTGGCCAGTTCGTGACCACGAGTGGCGCAGGAATTGAGATCCAGCGCTCCGGCACGGTCGTCAACGCCGATAGCGGCGATCAGCTCGTTGAGCTGGACAGCCACAACAACAGTGCCATGGCCGCGCTGATGAACTTGCAAGCGGGTCAGGACTATCGCGTCAGCTTCGCCTACCGTCCGCGTACAGATCGTGTGAACGATAACGGCGTTGCCGTCTCGATTGGTACGCTGGTTGGCAACAATTTCACGTCTTCGCAGCTGTTGGGCACAGCAGATGGTCTGCGCAGGGATCAAAATGTCTGGCGGACGGTGAGCTATATCTTCCGCGCCGTAGGCGGCGACAACGCGCTCCAGTTCGGCGGCGTCGGCATCTCGAACAGCCTCGGTGGTCTCATCGATACGGTGATGGTTGAGCAATGGAACGACGACTTCCAGGCTGTTCCAGTGCCCGGTGCGTTCGCCTTCGCGCTCACCGGCTTAGGCGGCATGGTGTACCGTCGTCGGCAACAACTTCGCTCAAGCTGACGCTTGGGAAAGCTAAGCGCTCGTTAGAGTTGAGACCTGCCACCAAGACGGCTATGCGGCGAGACCTCTGAATTCTCTCGCCGCAGGAGCCGTCCATGGCACGCCAATTCATCTATTTTATGCAGGGTCTTACCAAGTCCTACGGGGCTAAGAAGATCCTCGATAATGTCTACCTGCAGTTCTATCCCGACGCTAAAATCGGCATCGTCGGTGTGAACGGCGCGGGTAAGTCGACGCTGCTCAAGATCATGGCGGGCGTGGACCAGGAATTCTCCGGTGAGGCCTACGCAGCCGACGGCGCCAAGGTCGGCTACCTGCCGCAGGAACCGGAGCTCGATCCCAACAAGACCGTCTTCGAAAACGCCGCCGAAGGCGTCGCCGAGATCAAAGCCAAGGTGCAAGAGTTCAACGACGTCTCCATGGAGCTCGCCGAGAACTATACCGACGAGCTGATGGAGAAGATGTCGGCTCTGCAAGAAGAGATCGATGCCCTCGACGCCTGGGACATCGACAGCAAGGTTGAGATGGCCATGGAGGCGCTGCGCTGTCCTCCGGGTGATTGGCCGGTTACGGATCTTTCCGGTGGTGAAAAGCGCCGCGTGGCGCTCGCGGCCCTCTTGCTCAGCAAGCCTGACCTGCTCCTCCTCGACGAACCGACCAACCACCTCGACGCTGAGAGTGTGGCGTGGCTTGAGAATTACCTCCGGAATTTTCCGGGTGCGGTGGTTCTGGTCACCCACGACCGCTACTTCCTCGACAACGTCACCGGCTGGATCCTCGAGCTCGATCGCGCCAAGGGTATTCCGTACGAGGGCAATTACTCCGGCTGGCTGCAACAAAAAGCCAAGCGCATGGAGCAAGAAGAGCGCGAAGAGGCCAAGCGCGGCAAGACGCTCTCCCGCGAGCTCGAATGGATCAACCAGGGCCAAAAGGCGCGCCAGGCTAAATCCAAGGCCCGGATCCAGGCCTACGAGAAACTGCGCGATCAGGCCTCTAACGATTCCGTCAGTACTGCGCAGATCCAAATCCCGCCCGGCCCACGCCTCGGCGGTGTGGTGATCCAGGCCGAGGGTCTCAAGAAAGCCTACGGCGACAAGCTCCTCATCAACGGTCTCGATTTCGAGTTGCCCCCCGGCGGCATTGTCGGTGTGGTCGGCCCCAACGGCGCGGGCAAGACGACCCTGTTCAAGATGCTCACGGGCAAGGAAAATCCCGACGAGGGCTCCATCCGCCTCGGTGAGACGGTGAAGCTCGGCTACATCGACCAGACGCGTGAGAACCTGACGGACACGAACAATGTCTGGGAGGAAATCTCCGGCGGCCTCGACATCATCCAGCTGGGTGAGAAGCGCGAGGTGAACTCCCGCGCCTACTGCACCTGGTTCAACTTCAAAGGCGGCGATCAGCAGAAAAAAGTCGGCGACCTCTCCGGGGGTGAGCGCAACCGCGTGCAGCTGGCCAAAATGCTGAAGGAGGGGTCAAACCTGCTCCTCCTCGACGAACCCACCAACGACCTCGACGTGGACACCCTGCGCGAGCTGGAAGCGGCCCTCGACGAATTCGCCGGCTGCGCCGTGGTCATCAGCCACGACCGCTGGTTCCTCGACCGCATCGCCACCCACATCCTAGCCTTCGAAGGCGACAGCCACGTCGAATGGTTCGAAGGCAACTTCGAAGACTATATCGAAGACAAAAAACGCCGCCTAGGCCCCGATGCGGATGTGCCTCGGAGGATCAAATACCGGAAGGCAGAGCGGTA
>JABSRH010000188.1 GCA_013215175.1 Parvularculaceae bacterium
TTCAGCTTGCTACGGTGAGTGTCACTCGGACCGTTCGCTGGCGGCAGGTTGTCACATAAGCAAATTTCCCTATGCCGAAGCTTGGATTCTCGGCCAACTAGGCATCCCTTCGGCGGCGTGCTAAGTTGTCGTTAAGGTTTATGAAGATGGGGGCGGCAATGGCCGATCTTCTGGCACAAGCATTTGAAGTCTTCGCGACCCCGCTGGGGCGCGGCGTTCTGGCGATCTCGGTTTTGGCCGTGATTGCGTTGGTGTTCTACGCCTTTTGGGACGTGGTGCGCATGCCGCGGCAGGACAACGTCTCCGACGAGGCCTTCGACGTGGCGCCGCCGCCGGTGATGTCGCCGAAAATGGTGACCCGCAAAGGCGATGTTGGCTTCGTCGAGGATCGCACCCCTTGGTTCCGCAATGGTGTGATGGCTGCTTTTGCGCTCGTCTTTGCTCTCGTGGTGACCACCACCATGCATTCTGCGCAGAAGGCTGAACGCCGCGAGGCGATGGTTGCTGCTCAAGCCGCGGAAGTCTCTCCCATCGAAGCCTATGTCGATGCTTTGGCGACGCAAGATCTCCAGCAGACCCTGGCCCAAGAGGTTTCGCTGAACCCGGACGATAACGCGGTCATGCATCGCTATGATCAGGGTGCCAGCTATTGCTCGCCAACTGGGTCATTACAGGATCGCTCTGTGGAAGTCTGCGAAGCAGGCGCCGCTATTCGGCTCGACCTTCTCCGCCTCAGTGCTGCGAACACGTACGTCGTTAAACCAGCTTGGGACGAGACGGCGCCGACCTTTGTGCGCTCGGAGAGCCATGCGGCACCCTTCGGCTTTGCCTCTGAAGTGGGCTTCGCTGCCCCTGAAACCGTCGGTGATGCCGACTATGACGGGTACCTCGTGGTCGGTGTGGCCAACGCAGGCGATGACATGAAAGCACTGCAACGCGCTGAAGCACTTCGTGGTTTTGCCATTCGTCAGCTTTCGGGTGGCGATCGCGCCCAGTGCCTCAGCGAAGAGCGTGTCTACACGACGACGGCTGTGTTCGATGCGGACAGTGTTGAGGCGCTGGCTGACCAGCGCGATGCTCTGGCGGATCTGGCGCGTCGTGCTCGTGGCGGAACGTCGGCTGATCGGGCCGCGCTAGAGCAAGCCCGAGCCGATCTGGCCCAGGCGGAGCTTCTTTATGCGGAGCGTCCTGCACCGATTGTTATTGGCATCAAGGCTGATCCGGTGTCGTCTGACCCTGATGCGGACATGCGTGAGGCGGCGGCTGGCTTCTTGGAGGCTTACGGCCCAGCGCTGCAGCTGATGGATGTCGGTCCGGTCAATGCCATTCGCGCTTGTGCTCGCGGTGAGGTGGTCCGTTGAAAGGCACCCTCTACGGTTCGCTCACATCACCCTATGCGCGCTTGACCCGGCTGGTCCGGACGCGGAGCGGTGCGGATAGCTCCATCGCGTTTGAACCGGCGAGTCCTTGGGACGACAGCTTTCGGGCCGTCAATCCGCTGGGCAAAGTGCCAGCCATGGTGATGGAAGATGGCGCTGTCCTGGCGGAGACGTCGTTGATCGTCCGCTCTCTGATGGAAATTGGTGGCCAATCGCTGCTTCCCGCTGAACCAGCTGCTCGCCGTCAAGCCGAAGCCGATGTCGCCCTTTGTTTGGGTCTTCTCGACCTTGGCGTGGCCTATTTCCTCGAGAGCCGCCGTGATGCCAGCGAGCAGTCAGGCGACTGGCAGAAGCGGCGCCAAGAAGGCCTTCGCCTCGGGATGACGTCCTTGGAAGAGGCGGCGGGCCGTGCAGAGCAGGCTCGCGATGGCGCTGCAGCGCTAGCCCTGGCCTGCACGGCGGATTGGCTCGACTTCCGGCTGGGTGACAAGGTCGATTGGAAGAACGCTTGCCCGACCGCGGCTGCCTTGGTGGCCGATATGCTCAGCGTTGAAGATATTGCTGCAACGGATCCGCGACTGGCGTAAGGCCACGCGCATGCGCATCATCACCTGGAACATCAATTCCGTCCGCCTTCGCATTGATAGTGTCGTCCGCTTCCTTGAACAGGCGCAGCCGGATGTTCTGTGCCTGCAAGAAATAAAGTGCCACGATGATCAGTTCCCCGCCAAAGCCTTCGCCAAGGCGGGCTATGAGCACATCGCGGTGAATGGTCAGAAGGCGTATCACGGCGTGGCGACAGTGGCGCGGGTGCCCCTCGAGGACATTGAGCGCCGCGACTATTGCAGCATGGGCGATGCCCGCCACGTGGCGGTGACGCTGCCTGGGGGCGCGCGGCTGCACAATTTCTATGTTCCCGCTGGCGGCGATGTTCCGGACCCGGAGACCAACGATAAGTTCGCGCACAAGCTGAGCTTCATGGACGAGATGACGAAGGTCTTCGCCAAGGGCAAAACCACGCCGCGGATTATCGTCGGCGACTTGAACATCGCTCCCGAGGAACATGATGTCTGGTCGCACAAGCAGCTCCTCAAGGTCGTGAGCCATACCCCGGTGGAGACCGATGCAATGCGTCAGCTGATCAAAGGGGGCGGCTTCATCGATGTAGCCCGCGAGCTGCACGCGCCGGAGGAGAAGCTCTTCTCTTGGTGGTCGTACCGCTCGCCGAAATGGGCCGAGTCCAACAAAGGCCGCCGGCTGGACCATATCTGGGTGACCGAACCCTTGCGCGAGGCTGCCTTGGCCGCGGGCCCCGACGCGTTCCACATCCACCGAGACGTCAGGGGCTGGGAAAAGCCCTCCGACCACGCCCCGGTGCGGTTGGATTTGGCGGTTTAGTCAGAAGACGCCGTAAGGCTTGGGCCGCTAATCAAGCGGTTGGTCACGGTGATGCTTCGTTTGCTGACCTCTCGGTCGCCTTCTGGGCCGACGATGGTGATGTTAGCCGTACGGAAAAGCTTGTAGACGTGATGCTTCCTGTCCAGCTCGAACCGAGCGTCGACTTGGCCGTGGATATCGAAGGCCTGTTGACGTGCAAGCGCCTCTTCCAGCGTCACTTCCTTTTGGTGCTCGTACTTACCGAGGGCGATATCCAAGAACGCCCGCTCGCGCCGGATGGCATCAGGATCGAGAGGTATCGAAGCTGACAAGACCTCTATGCCGCGCTGCTGATTGTTCTGTTCTGGCGACAATCGTGCGGGCCGAATGCCGAGCGGGTCGGTGTAGAACGCGCCCGCTGCCAGCTCGTACTGCCGGAGCGAGGATTGCCGCGCGATCTGCAGTCTAGCGAGGCTCAAGCACCCAGGCTGGAAATGGAGGAAGCCGAACGAAGTGGTATCGCACTGATGCTCATTGTCCTGGTCGAGATCCACCCACTCGCCATCGGCGTTGATGCGAAGCCGGATGGGCAGAAGCTCACTAAGCTGTTGGATGCTGTCGTCGGGGAGATCAATGATCAGTTCGATGTCGTTGCCACTGTTGGTGAGTACACGTTCGATAAATAGGGACGATCCCCTTTCGGAGATTTTCCTGACCTCGCGATCCGGACCGTAGGTTTTGAGGTGCTCACCCGTTAACTCGAAGACATCACCTGGTTGGCCCCAGAACGTCAGCTCTTCGACGGTCCCGCAAGCGCTGATTAGCAGCGCGAGGAGCAAGTAAGACGTCCGCTGTATCCCCAGCATCGCTGTCCCCGAGTTGCAGCCACTGCAAATGTAGCCTCTTTCAGTTGGGACGAGCAAGAAAATCAGTCGGATAGAGCTGCAGACAGAAAAAACCCCGCGCGGCGGTGCCGGCGCGGGGTTCAAAGGGGTTAAGCGGAAGGTCCGCGCGCGGACCTAGTCGCTCTTACTTCTTGGCGGCCTTTTTACGGGTCGTCTTTTTGGCAGCTTTTTTGGCAGGTGCCTTTTTGGCGGCTGTTTTCTTAGCTGGAGCCTTCTTTTTGGCTGGAGCTTTCTTTTTGGCAGGTGCCTTTTTCTTGGCAGGAGCCTTCTTCGCAGCCGTCTTCTTCGCAGCTGGGCGACGCTTCGGTGCCATCGCTTCAGCTTCCATCTTGTCGAGGGCTTCAGCGTAGGCTTTCAGTGCCTTCATGAAGCCGCCTTGCTGCGTTTTTGGCAGCAGAGCGAGGGCAGCTGCTTCGGCCTTCATGACCTTGGCTTCGTGGCCTGAGAGGACCTTCTTGCCAGCAGCGGTCAGCTTGACCGAGTTGGCGCGGGCGTCGTCTTTGGTGCGCTGACGAGCAACGTAGCCTTTGGTGGTCAAGCGCGAGATCATGTCAGCGAGCGTCGAGCGGTCGATGCCGGTGCGGCGAACGAGATCAGTCTGCGACAGGCCTTCTTTTTCCGAGATCGCGTGCAGGACCGTGAACTGACGTGCTGTCAGGCCACCGGAGCCAACTTCTTTTTTGTAGAGGTCGTCAGCGAACTGCTGAGCGCGGCGGAGGAGGTGTCCTGGGGACTGTTCAAGGGCGTATTTGGCCATGGTGTTACTCTCTATCTGACGTCGACGGCGTGAAACCACGCCTTTTTCGGTTGATGAGGCGGCAGCCTCGGGGTGGATGGCAGGGCGGCAGCCCCTCAAATGTTCAGGTCAAGAACGTCGCATGCGGATTGCCTGAGCATTTACGGCTTGACATGTTGTCCTTAACGAACGCTTGCAATTTGATCGCTTCGCACACGGATGCAAGACTTTTTGCATGCGAAACGATACGCTACCTGAAGAAAATGCAGCTTTGGAGCAACAAAACAGTGACGAATACCGATATTCCGGCTCCTCAGTTCGAGAAAAGGGTCCCGGATGGAGATGACCGCGAGCGGAATGTCTGCACGCGGTGCGGCTTTATCGACTATCAAAATCCGAAGATCGTGGTGGGTAGCGTGGCTACGGATGATCAGGGCAAAATTCTTCTGTGCAAGCGGGCCATCGAACCGCGTCTTGGCTATTGGACCTTGCCGGCGGGATATATGGAACTGGGCGAAACGGTAGAGCAAGGAGCGAAGCGCGAAGCCTGGGAAGAGGCTGGCGCTGAGCTCGAGCTGCAGCAGGTGCTCGCTACCTATTCCGTGCCCCGCATCAGCCAAGTCCAGATCATGTTCCGCGCGCGGCTTTTGAACCCGGACACGATCGCTCCGGGACCGGAGAGCCAAGAGATTATGCGGGTTTCCTGGGAGGACATTCCCTGGACGGAGCTAGCGTTCCCCACGGTGTACTGGGCACTGAACCACCATCGTGAGGTGCTGGGGCAGGAAACGTTCCCGCCCTTCAGTAACCCAACGGACGGTGTCTGATTATCTCTTCACGGGGATGAGGTTAGGGCCTGGCCTTAGGACGAGCTGTCCTTGTCCGAACCTTCGAGCTTGGCGTGCTTCATCAGGAACGGAGCGTTGGCGACCATGAAGATCAAATAGGCGGCGGTGAAGCCGATCCCTTTGATCCAGAGCCAGACGCTTTCGCCCGAGCACGTGGCGCCTTGCACACAGTCTGCGGTCAGCGTTCTCCACAGCACTTCGTTCGAGAGGGCCGCCGCGACGTTGAACGCGACGAACCGCCACGTCAGTGTGCGCCAGGCGTCTTCCGCCATCTCTAGCGCGCCATCGAAGAGCATCTTGAGGAAGTTCTGGCCGATCATCAGACCACCGCCGAGACCGATGGCCATGAAGGAGTAGACGAAGGTCGGCTTCATGTAGGTGAAGCGCTTGTCTTGTAGGATCAGCGTCATCACGCCTAGCCCTAACGTCAGCACGGCGACC
>JABSRH010000189.1 GCA_013215175.1 Parvularculaceae bacterium
GTAGGGCCCGCGGTTTGCGTCCAAACGATCCCATCGACGAGGCCATCCACGTCACTAGCATCCGCCATCAGCGAGAAAATGTCAGCCTCGTTCACCGACGACGGGCCGGCGATCGTCACCACGGGAGCGCGATTGATGGGCGGCGGTGGGGTTTGGCTGCCACTCCCGCCACCACCGGAACACGCAGCCAGTGCCAACGCTAAGCAGCACATTTTTCGAGCACGTTCGACCACCGACACCCTCCCCAGTGTTCACACCGGATGATGACACAAAAGCCCGCGACGGTCGCGTAACGAAGCGTGTCACCGCTGATAGGATTGTCAGCTAGGCCATGATATGCCGGACGATCACGGTCATGGAGAGGAAGATCCACAGGGTGTTGAACGCGATGAGCGTCGGCAAAAGCTTGCGCATGGACGCCCAGATGAGCGCCACGGACGTGCCGAGGGTAAGGATATGGAGCCACCAGATCTCCATCCCAAACACGAGGCCAGGGATAATGACGGCCGCTTTGGTGCCCCAGGCTAGGATCTCGACCACATTGTAGGTCTCCCAATAGTCCCGGCGGAACCAGTGGCCCATGCAGTCGGCAATCTTACGCCATCCCACGACGGAATAGACCAAAGCTGTCAGGGCGGCCCCCAGCGCCGCGGCGATCACATAAGCACTCATGCGGCCGCATTAGCCCACGGGCCGTTAAGGCGGCACTAGGCAGGTTGAAGCGGGCGATTGGCCGCGGTGGCTAGGCTCTTCGGAAGCGCTGCACTTCGCCGTAGACCAGGCTCCTCCACAGCCATTCGAGCGGACCAAACCTGAACGCCTTGAGCCACAGAGGCGACCAAATCAGCATACCGACAAAGGTCGCAATGGTCACCGCGGTTAGGTAGCTGAGCGACACCTCACCGAACATGCCGAAGGCGTGCCCACCCGCCAGCGTCGTGCCGATCAACGAACAGGTGATATAGTTGGTGAAGGCCATCCGTCCCACCGCAGCCACCGGACCAAATTTGATCCCCATGCTGACCAGAGCTGAAACAAGGCAGCCATAGCCGAAGGCACCGAGGACGCCGTCGATCATCGCGAACCAGCCCTGCATCGCGAATGTGTTGAAGGCGTAATCAGATGCCTTCAGCTGAGCGATTTGCCAGTAATCCAGGGCCCAGGCTGCGCCGAGGAACATGATAGCCAGCGGCAGTGTGACAGAGGTCTTCCACGCCCCTCGGTAGAGGCCAGCCCGGAACAAACCCATACCTAGTAACATCAGGCCTATCGTGGTGGGCAAACCGCCGCCCAGCAGGAAAAGAAACAGGTACATGAAAATCCCTGCCGTCAAGCGTGACAAAACCTGACCAAAGATATCGCCTTGCATCACCGCCACTTCCGCGGCGAAGCTTTCATCCGTAGGCAGCCACATGGTCGGTTTCATGTTGGCAGCAGCTTCAGGACTAACCGCGCCCATGGCCATTACACCGCCCGACCAGACGATGCCTAAGGCGAGCAATCCTCCGCCCGCGATAAACAACTTCGTGGTGCTGCTCCGAACAAAGAGCATAGCGACCAGACCTGCGGTGCCATAGCTGAGGAGAATGTCTCCGATCCAGATCAGGAACAGATGGATGGCGCCGAAAAGCATGAGCCAGAGGTTGCGCCGACGCAGCGTGCTGCGATCCTCGCCGCGCGTTTCGAGCCGTTGCCAGATCATCATGAGCCCAGCGCCGTACAGGGCGGAGAACGTGGTCCGCCACTTGTCATCCACAAGGAATTTCTGGGCAGTCGCTAACGCCTCCTCGATAGGCGAGCCCCATAGGCTGGGGTTCATGTAATAGCTGAAAGGCATCACCATGCCTTTGATGTTGACGATGAAGATCGCCATCACCGCGAAGCCGCGAAGGATGTCGAGGTAATCGATGCGGTCCGCGCCCGCCACAGGACCCGCCGCTGGCCTACCGACCGCGGCATCCGGTTGAATTGTTTCCGACATGGCCCCCTCACGCTGTCGCCACGCCCCATCATGACTTGCGACGCGGCGCCGCACAAGATCAGGCCAAGCTTCTCGTTCCTGAGAAGTGCAGCGCCACACGCCGACGATGGGGCATGGCGCGGTGCTCAGCCACGTAGACGGCCTGCCACGTACCCAAGGCCATGCGCCCGCCCATGACGGGGACGGACAAGCTCGGTGAAGTGAGGGCCGCCTTGATGTGCGCCGGCATATCGTCGGGCCCCTCAGCGCTGTGTCGATACGGATGGCTCTCTGGCGCAAGCCGTTGCAACGCATCAGCTAAATCCCGCAGCACGTCTGGGTCTGCGTTCTCTTGGATCACCAGCGACGCTGAAGTGTGCTGAAGCAGCATCGTCAAGAGACCAGCCTCCAAGCCTGCCTCCTGGACCCATTGGTTCAGCTCGTTGGTGACGTCGATAAAGCCAAACCCCCGCGTGGATACGGTCAGCACCCCCAGCTCTTGTTCCATCGACATCCGCAACTCCTTGGCAGGTCTGGCACAGGCATTACAGTTTGGGACAGTGTGCGACAGAGCCCTGGGTTAGACTGTCACCATAACATTCGGGGAGCCAGTTATGGGCCATTTGAAGGAAAGCACGCGCCGCGGCGTATGGGCAGCCTGTTTCACCGCTGCGGCCTTGGCCGCTTGCAGCGGCGGCGGCTCTGGTGGTGGTGAAACCACAACGCCGCCAGTAGCGGTACCCCCTCCGCCGCCACCGCCAACACCGATGAGTGAGACGAACGTCATTTATGGCTCCGGACTGACGGATACTGGTGCGATCAACCTGCTGCTTGACATCTATCAGCCTGACGGCGCTTGCACCGACCCCCGGCCCTTTGTGATCGGCATTCACGGCGGCGGTTTCACCGGCGGTTCGAAGAGTGCTGCCAGCTGGGTGAGCATCGCGGAGGACCTCACCGAGCGCGGCTACGTCGTGATGTCGATCGATTATCGCCTGGTGGGTGATGAACCTGACGTCTCTGCCGAGTTTGAACCTCTGCTTTCTGATTTTCTGGATGCCGCCAACGGTCAGCAAGCCAGTGCTGACCAACTCGAACAGGTCAACGCCGCAGCGGCGGCGGTGGAAGACACCGTCACAGCCTTGCGCTGGGCGCGGGAGAACGCTGCCACGCGATGTCTGGACATGGAGCGGTTCGCGATCGCCGGTTCATCGGCGGGGGCTTTTACGTCCGTACACACCACTTATCTCCTTGACACCTATGGGATCGATTACCCGGAGCCCGACGTTGCGATTGACCTCTGGGGCGGCTCTTTCCTGCGGGATCAGCTCGATGGCGGAGAACCGCCGCTGATGATTATTCACGGCACGAACGATGCCACGGTACTCTATGAGCAAGCGGAATTTCTGCAACGCGAAGCGGAAGCTGTGGCCCTCCCCTTCGCTTTCTATACGGTGCAAGGCGGTGGGCACGGCTTTGGCATCATGGACCCGGGCCGGGTTCGCTTGGATGGAATGAGCCTGTTCGACGTCATGTACGACTTTATCGACGCGCATATCGAGCCGGGCGGGAGCCCCGTCTATGAAGTCCGGACAATTGTCCCGACGCCTTAAGCGCGAGGGCGCGGCCTAGTTTGGCCAGAGCACCTCGGGGTTCTTCATCGTCTTGATCTCGAGCACGTTGCCGTTGGGATCTTCGATGAAGAAGGTCTCTTGCTCGTAAGGGTCGTCTTTAAACCGACGATAAGGTGGATCGATATAGTCGAGGCCCGCGTCCGCAATCCGCTGCTTAAGGGCATCGAAGTCTTCTTGCGTCAGGTGGACACCAAAGTGCGGCACCAGCACGTTGCCCATATCCACGTCATGCCGGACGTTGGGCAGGCGCTCTTCACTCTGATGAAGTGTCAGCTCATTGCCCCAGAAGTTGACGTCCTGCCACCGGCCATCCTCGCTGTTGCCGAGGGTACAGCCGAAAACTTCCCTGTAGAATTTCACCGTCGTTGCCAAATCCCCGGCGGGGATCGCCAGATGAACAATCGCGGACATGGGCCTGCCTCCCTGAATGGACCTATAGAGGATACGAGAGTCTCTAAAGGCTACAAGTTGGGGACTCGTGAAGGCTGCAGTTCAGCATGAAGAGCCGCCCGCGGGCGGGTTTTTGGTGGAGGGAAGCTCGCGCGCGGTCATCGCCGCGGAGAAAGTGTTAGAGCATGCCGCGATGCAAAGGGCGCTGCTTGGTGGACCCGGCGCACTCTAGAATGGTGAGCGGAAGGGCCCGGTTGACTTCACTACCGCGGGAGCGCACGGAATCCGACCGATTGACGGCCGGATACCTTAGGCCCCCGCATTCCTTGGGATGCTGACGTTTAAACCCTCCACTGATGATCGATGAAGGTACGGATGCGCCCGCGCAGTGTGGGCTCGCGTGCCGACAGACTGAGAACTGACAAGACTATGACCACTGGCACAGTGAAATTCTTCAACGAAACAAAAGGCTTCGGCTTCATCCAGCCTGAAGGCGGCGGCGCCGATGTGTTTGTGCACATCACGGCGCTGGAACGCTCGGGCCTGGGTCCCTTGAACGAAGGCGACAAGGTCAACTTTGAGACCGAGATCGACCGCCGTTCGGGCAAAAGCGCCGTGAGCACGATCTCCAAGGCTTAAGCCTGCTTCGCCGCTTCGTGGGCCACGCTCACGTGCGTTGCGGCAAGTTTGAAACCCGCCCTGCCCCCGGCAGCGGCGGGTTTCTTATGTGGGGAGCAGCGCGAAGAGCCGCCCGTGGGCGGTTTTTTTTGTTTATGGGAAGCTCGCGCGCGGTCATCGCGGGCGGAGAAAGTATTTGAGCATGCCGCGATGCAAAGGGCGCTACCCCTTCCCGCGCGCGTGCGCCGGATCACCTCACTCTTCGGAACGGCCTAACTTCAAGCTCACGCCCCGAAGCGTCCGTAGGCAGAGCACCAGCAGCACTCCGCCGGATGACACCGGCCAAACCACCATCCAAGCGACGGATCCTGAACTCCCGTGTGGTGGTTTGTGGGGGGAGGATAGCATGGCTCGAGGGGGCGAGGATAACGTAGGGCGGGTGCGCGTCCGCGCCGATGGTCGGCTCGCGCAACGTTGCCCGCACCCGCGTGTAACAAGGACAAACATCGCACCGCGGCTGCCGGAACCGTTGCACACCGATCAAATCTTGGAGACGGGCAGCCGCCCTACATGCGCACGTCTTCGGGCGCTTGCCAATTGCGGCCAGCCACTCGCTTCCAGCGGTGCCAGGACGAATCGGGCCAGTCGTCCATGTCCGTCACCAAACCGTGCTTCACGGGATTGAAGTGCACGTAGTTGACGTGGTTCGTCAGGGCGTTGTCCGTGCGGATCGTGTGTTCCCAATAGCGCTGTTGCCTGACGGACGCGCCGATGGTTGCGGAGAAGGCTCGTTTGATCAGCCGCCAGCGCGTCGCATAGTCCGTATCGTGATCGGGCAGCGTCCACACAGCGTGGAGATGATCGGGCAGGATACAAATCGCCTCGGTCCGCACGGGCCGTTTGTCGAGGACCCTGGCGAAAGCGCCGCGCAAGGGGCCAATATGATCCGTCAACGTCGTTTGACGACGATCGGCAAGGCAGACGGTGAACGCAAAGGTCCCACCCTCCCCATATCGGCGACGATA
>JABSRH010000019.1 GCA_013215175.1 Parvularculaceae bacterium
GGAAGGTCCGCTCGATGTGCTTTCCGCGCGCCCTTCACTAGCTGCGTTCGTTGAACAGGTCGTCGCCCGACTTCCCGAACGGGCGCGCCTAGTCGACGTCATGGTTGCTGCCGCGCAGTCGTTCAGCATCATGCGACGCGGCACGGTGACTAGTGTGGAACGCCGGGTCGACGAGTTTGCTTTTGTCGTGGACGACCGCGAGAGCGACTTGGCCGGGCGTGATCAAGAATCCCTGCTGTTCAGCATGGAGACGAGCTTGTTGTTCGTCCACGCCTTGTTTCGATTGGTGATGCCGCTGGCGGCCACTTCCGGATGGCGCGGCGTCGAGCTGGCGCGAACCGAGGGTCCCTCGCAAGTCCCATTTGATCGGCACGTGCCCACGAGCCTCGGGCATCGGCGGTACGCACTTCTTTACGAGCGCGCGAGTGCTGAGCAGCCGGTGGTGCTCGTCCGGGCGAATACGCCGTCTTTGGAGATGGTCACTGAAGAGCAGGTTCGGATGCTCGACGGTGGCGTGCAGGACCGCACTTTTGCTGGGCGCGTGCGCATGTTGATCGAAGAGGGCTCTGGTGATCAGACAGCGGTGGCTCGATCGCTTGGTATGTCTGTCGCCACGCTTCGTCGGCGATTGGTAGAAGAGGGGGCGAGTTTTCGCGCGCTTCGTGTCGAAACACTTAAGCGGCAGGCGGAAGTTTTATTGGATGGACAGGCGCCACTTTCGCAAGTTGCTGAGCAATTGGGTTTTTCGGATGTCCGCAGTTTCTCTCGGGCCTACAAGACTTGGACGGGCGTCACACCTAATGCCAGCCGCCGCGCCAAGCGATTGAACAAGTCTTGATCCTGACGTTAACTGTGCAACAGACATTTCAATCTGCCACACTTACTAGGTCCGCGGCATTCTGACGCGCATGCTTCCAATTCATTAGAATCGACTCTTTTGCCGCAAGATACACTTTCCTATGGCGTCAGGCTATTTTGTTCTCCAGCTTGACGTTATGGAAGCAAGCCACTGTTAATGAATAAGAAAAATGCAGGCTACTTGGATGATCCCTGTTCCTTTGCATTTGAATCTAACTACAGGTAAACCTCAATACGGACAGATTGTGAAAAATTGTCCGTAGTCGGCATCATTCATTCAAATGACGGTTTCTGAAAGCAAAACCATAACTCCCGGCGCGTAAACACGTCCAGCAAAGAAGAATACTGAGGGGTTGGCATGGAGACTTTCCAGAGCCGCGTGGGCGACTTATTGATGATACTGGCTGCGACTGGCTTGCTGATCAGTGTTGGGACGAAGTTGGCTGGATTAGACGTGATCTTTGCTGTCGCCGGGCTCTGCTCGGTGATCACGTTTGCTAGTAGCACTATCCTTTTCCGCTACAGGGCGATGGAACAAATTCAGTATACCAATCGCCTGCGCGAGGAAGCCGACAACCAAACTCGTCAATCCGCGCAGCGGACCGCTGAATTGGTTGCGGCGCTAGACAACACGGAACACGGCGCCAAACACCTTGCCGAGGTCTTTCTAACCACATGGTCACTCCAGCCAGTGATTGCACTGAACGGTGAGGGCAAGATCGCTATGGTCTCAGCCGCCGCAGAGCGCATGTTCGGTGAGGATCTTTACCGACAGCTCGGCCGCCGAATGGATTCGGTGTTCCAATGGAGCGACCAAGAATTCAGCCCCGAGATGGTGACTGATGGAAGCGAAAGAACTGGACGACTGACAGCGAGATTTGGCTCCGAGAACTGCCTTGGCTACCGCTTGATCTTGGATGGCGATGCGGGTGCTGAACAAGGCCTGACATTGGTGCTGCACGACGTTTCCGAGGTTGACGCGAAAGCAGCTGAGTTGGCTCACATCACAGCCGCGATCGAGTCGTTGGCAACGCCCATAGAAATCACCGACCCTCAAGGCAACGCAATCGTCGAAAGTGCAGGCTTCGCCGCTTTACCGCTCGATGTGAGAGGGCAAGTTCCGGATGCGACGGACATCTCCCGCTTCAAGCAGGAGAATGGCAGCCACATTCGTCTGTGGCATGATCAAGCTGAACGCCTAACCCTTGAGCAAAATCTAGAACTTGCAAGCCCGGCAAGCCGTACGCTGGTTTTTTCAAACAGCGGCAACGCCGTTGCAGTGGGCGATGCCATTCAGCCGCTGATATCGCTGGAAGCTGCTGAACTCAGCCTAAGTGATCTGGACACCCCGCGCGTGTCGGTTACCGCAGCTCTGCGCGAAGCCGCGCTTGACCACAGTCCAGTTCCTGTGTTGCTAGAACTTGCGGGCCAACGTCACCTGGCGTTGGCATCGAGCGATGGCGACAACACCAAGTTGTGCGTCCTCGCAGATTTTGGCGGGGTGATGAAGGCCATCGAAGGCCTTGCCATCTCTGATCTGCCGTACGCGGTTGTTCGCAGTGATGTAGGTGGCTGCATTGAAAGTTTTTCTGCAAAGGCCGTCGAGTATCTGGGGAATGGGGGAGAGCAGCTTCTCGGGTCTCTCGCCAGCGAACAGATTGATATGCCGCCGGGGCGCGACAGCACTTGGATAGAAGGTGCCCAAGGGCAAGCGATCCTCGTCCAATCGTTTACGGATGATCAGAGCGAAAAGGGCCCCACGACGACGTTTATTCTGTCAGACCTCAGCCCATTGAAGAAGCAATTCGACGAACTTGCTGGTGAACTGCAAGAGACGAGAGGGTTATTGCCCGCTGAGCTCATGATCGACGATGAGGGCTTGGTTATCCGTATAACCCAGTCTGCGGAGGCGTTTCTTCGCCCCGGCGGTAACCTAGCTTCTGGTACCGTGACCGAGGGTGAGAAGCTGATCGGCCAACCACTGGAAGCGATCCTCAGCGAAGAAGCGCAAGAAGTGATCGCTTCGGGTCAAGAGGTACTAACCACAGGCGGCCGGTCCTATCGTTTCGTTCGCATAGGAACGATTGAAGGTCATGAGCTAATCCGTATTGAGGACATCAGTCCCTTCATCGTGATCAAGCGTATCTCGGAAGTTCAGCGCCTGAATGACATCAGCGCCACGATCACGCCGGATGGGATCATTGACTCGGTTTCCGACAAGTACCTTGAGCTTCTAGGGCGTGCGCGCGAAGATTTGATTGGCACACCTATCAGCGAGATCTTTGACGATATGTTCGTTCGAACGGGAGGCTTCGAAGAGTACTGGTCTTCTCTACAAACAGGGAAGCCTGGCCAGGCGCGCTTAGAGCGCAAGTTGCCCAACGGCGACAAGGTTTACGTAGCTGCTCAGCATACGCCTATCTACGGTAACAAGGATGAGATCGTTTGCTTCCTAGAGACGTTGTACGATACGTCGGTCTATCAAGAAGAACGCCGCGTCAGTCAGCAAGGTCAACGTGACCTGTTGATGAAGCAGCGCAAGATCCTCGAGGACTTGAGCAATGGTCTTGGTGCGGTGACACGGGGTGATTACTCCGTGAAGCTCCCCGACGATGTGCCAGACGACTACCTCATTCTCAAAGAAGATTTCGATGCCGCTGTGGTCAGTTTGGCCGATGCTCAAGAGCGGCAGCGTGTCGTCAAAGAGCAGCAAGAGCATGTCGTCCGTACACTTGCTGAGGCTCTAGCATCACTCGCGGATGGGAAGCTGGATCGTTCGATCGGCGAGACGTTCCCGGAGGAGTACGAGAGCCTCCGTATTGACTTCAACAATGCCGTGGAGCGCCTGCACATGGTGATGTCTGTCATCGCCAATACATCGGAGATGCTGGACGAAGTCTCGTCGGACATCAAAGAATCCACCAATCAGCTCTCTCAGCGGACGGAGAGCCAGACCGTAACCTTGGAGCAAACGACACAATCGTTTGATCAGCTCACCACCCATGTGGGCTCGACGGCTGAGCGTGCTAAGGCAGCTTCGAACAACGCCGACACGGTTCTGCAAGAGGCGCATACCTCACAAAAAATCGTGCAAAACGCCGTAGATGCGATGGAGCTGATTGAAAGCTCATCGGTTCAGGTCTCCGCGATTCTGTCTGTGATCGACGACATCGCTTTCCAGACCAACTTACTAGCACTCAATGCAGGCGTTGAGGCTGCACGAGCTGGCGAGTCTGGCCGAGGCTTCGCCGTGGTCGCCCAAGAAGTGCGCTCGCTAGCTCAGCGGTCTGCAGACTCGGCCCGGGAAATCAAGGCGCTCATCACGACGTCCTCGGAGCAGGTCAGCGAAGGCGTGCATCTCGTGAACCAGGCAGGAGAGGCAATCGAGTCGATCCTTGAGCGTGTTGAGGTGGTCAGTGGCGAGATCAATACCATTGCATCGTCCGCTTCCGAACAGGCTGAGGGCATCAGCGAGATCAACAAGGCTGTATCGCAGATCGATCAGCTCACGAAGGAAAACCTTGTGATGGCTGAAGAGAACGCCAACACGGGATCCAATCTCGGCGAAGCGGCGAACGAGCTCATTGATCAAGTGGCGCACTTTAAGCTGTCAGGGCGTGCAGCGGCTAGCAAAGCGCCAGCGCCTGGTCCTAAGCCCGTGGAGCTACCAACGGAGCCGAAGCCGGCGGAAGCCGTCATCCCGCCGCAGAAGGTGGTTCCCCAGTTCGACGGCTCAGCGGCTCTCGCTCAGGACGACTGGACAGAGTTCTAAACAGCAAAACCAGCTCCCGCTTGTCGCTGGGAGCTGGTTTGTTTCGATAGTGCTTTGTGGCTTGGTTAAGCCTCGCGGAGTTGTTGAGCCAGCCGCTTGAACGTCGGTGAAAGCGGTGCGTTCAGGACAGGCGGGACTTCTAAGTCGAACCAGTGTTCAACACCGCGGGGCAAGGCACCCGGGTTGAGTGGCTCGACCTTGGCAATGGTCATGGCTTCGGCGACGCAGGCCGTGTTGATGGCAAGCACGTGGAAGCTGTTATCGATGACCTCAGCTGTCATAAGAGCGGCATCCGACCCCATACTGACGATGTCCTGATTGTCTTTGTTCGATGGGATCGAGTGAAGACTCATCGGAAAGCTCAGCGACTGGGTGTGGGCCGTCGTCGAGACAGCCGAGAACTGAGCACCTTGCAGGCCGAACTGTATGCCAGGCGTTGCCCGGTTGAGGAACGGCGGTAGGATCTTGTTGACGTCGTTATTCAACAAGAAGTTGATCTGCCGTTCCAGCAGCATCGTGATTTTGGCAACAACAATTTTCAACTGATCCATTGCAGCGGCAATGGCTTCGCCATGGAAGTTGCCGCCGTGGGCAATTTCATCTGTCTCGTGATTAAAAATCGGATTGTCGCTGACGCTGTGAAACTCGTCCATGACCACATCTTCGATCTGGTTCAACGTTTGCATTAGGGGCCCTAGAATCTGGGGCGTGCAACGAATGGAGTAATGCTCCTGAAGGGGGCGGGACTCTGAAATCCCCGTAGCACCCGATAGGCGCGCCAGCTGTTCGCGGATACGGCGAGCGACCTCGCGTTGACCGCGATGCCGCTTAACCTGCTGGATCAGCTCATCGAACGGCTGATCATCTGTGCCCGCAACGCGAGCGATACAAGCTGACAGTTCAATCGCTTGATCCATCAGGCGTTTCGCATCGATGACGTTGCAAATGGCAATGCCCGTCATGCAGGACGTGCCGTTGCATAGAGCTAGGCCGTCGCGGAACATCAAACGCAGTGGACGGACGTTCAAATGCTCTTCGTGAGCGTCAGTCGCATTCACTGTGCCTGAACTCGTGACCATATCTCCCTGGCCAATCAGACTCAACGCCACGTGGGCCAACTGGACGAGGTCACCACTCGCACCAACCCCACCATGGCGGGGGATCGCGGGGACAACGTCGTTGTTGAGAAAGGCGCACAGCCGCTCAGGTAGAGCGGCTCTCACCGCAGAATAGCCTTGAGAAAAACTCTGGGCACGACTTAAAACAGCAGCGCGCGAATAGCGCTTACCGATCGGGTCGCCAAGGCCGGACGCATGTGAATAGACCAGTTGATACTGCTGCTCTATCAATTGGTCCCGTGGAACGGTGGACGTCACCATCGGCCCAAGACCAGTGTTCACGCCATAGATAGGCTCGGTGACACTCCGCTCTCGAAAGTGCCTGAAGGATGCATCGAGCTTTGCGCTCGTAGCGAAGTCTAGGTTGACCTCTTCATACTGATCAATGATCGCTTCGCATTCGTCGATGTTAAGGTTAACGCCGAGGTGTAGACTCGTTTCGCCTACTGTCTTGAGACTAGACTTCATAACTTAAGCTGACTTTGATTCTTGTTGCGCGAACTGGATCCATCCGTCTACGTCGGCAAGCTCGCCCAAAGTGCCAAGCTTGTTGCGTAGATCGGCAGCGCTTGACGCTGCTAGGTCTACGAGATCCTCGATGCCGGCTTTGTTGAGATGCCAGATCATGCCTTCGCCGATTTCGGGAAGAGACCGTAGATCGCTATTGACCAACGCCTTGCGAAGGGTCGGGCTCGATGAAGGTGGAAGCCCTTCAGCAATGTCTACACCAGCTTCGCTGAGCTGTAGACGGAGGTTTTCCAACTTGCGGCGCTCACGTGAGAAGCTAGCTAGTGTCTCGACCAAGGCTCGTTCAGAGGCGACCCGCTCAGCCGTCACGCGGTTGAGGTGCTCGTGGTTTTCGGCGAGCCGCTCACGAATATCTTGTAATTCCGAGTTCAGCGTTTCGGCTTCTTCCTCGGCAACGTCACGCCGAGATTGTGCCGTGCTGATTTCATCTTGCAACGTCGGTAGCGCCGCCTCTAGTTGATCCCGCTCCGCATGGAGATCGTTTGCTTTCCGACTGTCTTCATTGATCCGCTTGCGAACCTCTGATAGTTCTGCTTCGGCCGCTTTGAGATCCGCGTTGACGGCCAGGTACTCGGCATTGGTGTCGGTAAGCGTCCTTTGGACTGTAGCAAGCTCATTCTGTAAGGTGGTCAATGCCTGTGCTGTGTCGCTCTTCTGTGCCGAGAGATTGTCGATCTCGATCCGTAGTTGATCTCGATCTCTGGCGCTCGACTTGAGTTCGGACTCAACTTCCGTCAGTGAACGGCGTGAGACCTTCAGGCTGGTTTCGGCATCCTTGGCTTGATTTTTGTTCGAGGCGACCTCGGACTCGATTGTCTCAAGCTCAACCTTCAACGATTGAAGCTGCTTGCCTCGCTCTTCTGTCTCTGCACAGATTTTTGCTAGACGTTCGAGGTTTTCGTCGATCTCGCGCTGCAGCGTGGATTCCGCAGCCTTGTTCTCAACGCTGGGCGCCGGCGCAGCCTTCTTGCGCGCCTGGGCACTGGGTCGTGTGCGTTGCTTGGGAGACTTCGATGATTTTCCCACGATTTCAGTAGTTTCAGGCGAGGCCGTGAACAACCGAGAGGGCTTTGATTTTGGCGTGGCAACCTTTGTTGCCTCTTGCACGACGGTAGCCTTCTTCGCGGCAGCTTTGCTGCGCCGCGGTGGCTTAGGCGTGTTGGCTGGACCAGAGCTGACGGCCGATGTGGCCGCAGTAGACGGTGTAGGCTTTGAACTATCCAGACGCTCAGCACGCTTAGCGATGCGTGCTTCCCGAAAAGCCTTGAGAGTATCTTGAGCACGTTGGCGCGCTGCCGCTGCTCCGTCGCGGTAGCCTTCTGAATTGCGCTCAGTCATGTTACCCTCACATTGAAAGAGCTGGTGCTGATTATCTCAGCACCAGCTATCATTAATTTGGTTATGCAGCTTGTGGCTCGACCGTAAGGCCGATGGCTTCTGCATACTTCAACCATGTTTCGACCGATGCGACGACGGCACGGACTTCGATCGAGATAAGTTCGATACCGACCAGTGCTACGCGGACGAAAGCGTCAACTACGACACCTTTGTCCAGGATACGGTCGACCACTTCGGCGAGGCTTGAAGAAGCCACACTTTTTTCGATTGCCATGTTTTTGCTCCCGCTGGCATTGCGCCTGACGGACCATCCGCGACGCACTTCTGGAAACAAGAAAGAAGTATACGGAAATCTCTCTCGCCCCAGCGACTCCGTAACTCGTCTGAGTAAAGAAATTCTCCCCCCGACTGAATACATTAAAGTTCAAATTATCCTCGAATTGCAAATAGTCAGTAGCGATACAATGTCTCATGGTGAATTGGCACACCGTGTGCGACATATTGTCCATCTCATCTGATAGGCCAGCGTGACGAAGTCTACATTAACCATGCCCAGCCACAGATAGAGGCTGTCGTGAGGGACACGACCAGCATACTGAGTTTAAGGGCAAGCCATGAATGCACTGAGGCAAACTGATTCCTCAAACGCGGATACCAATCATCCAAAGCCTTTGGATGCGGAGGGCGCGGTCGTCGTTGAGTTGTCGCCAAGAAGCGACCTGTTTACCGATAAAAGTCTGCAATCATTGCAAGATCGTGCCACCGTCTATCTTCGCGCTGGTATTCCTGTTCACCTCCGCGGGCCGTCGGGCACGGGCAAATCCACTCTCGCTCTACAGATCGCGGCACGGCTTGGCCGGCCCATTGCGATGCTCTCGGGCGACCATGGGGTCTCATCAAAAGACATTATTGGCAAAGAGGGCGGTACACGGACCCGCCGTGTTGTCGACAAGTTTATTCATAATGTTCAGAAACAGGAAACCGAAACGACCACGGTGTGGACGGACAGTGTTCTGACCAGCGCTGTCGTCAACGGTTATACTCTGTTCTACGATGAATTCACACGTTCACCACCAGAAGCGAACAATGCGTTCCTGATGGCTTTGGAAGAGCGCCGCCTGCTGGTTCCTAGTCGGACGGGATCCGAAAGCTACATTCCAGCCCATCCAGAGTTTCGGGCCATTTTTACGTCGAACCCTGAGGACTATGCTGGTGTGCAAACACCTCAGGATGCCCTGATTGATCGGATGATCACCCTTGAGGTTGCTGAACAAGAACGCGAGACGGAAATCGGCATCGTGTGCGCTCGCACCGGAATATCAACGGAAAACGCAGGTCTTATCGTGGACCTCATTCGGACGATCCGAGCTCAAGCTAGCCATCGTAGCGCTTCGCTGCGGTCCGCTATCATGATCGCTTCAGTCCTCGTTTCTGAGGGTATTCCTCCGGAGGCGAACGAACCAGCATTTGTTCAGCTTTGTGTCGATGCATTGTTCGTGAAGTGGGCTGCTGAAGGCCAGAATCGTCATCGCAAGGATTTCGTTGCTGAGGTCGTTAAGGCTTTAGCGCAGAATGACGAAGGAGAAGATTGATGGCAGCGAGAAGCCAAAGAGTAATGGCTCGGGCACCCGTAGCCCCTCGGAACGTGTCGCGCAGCCGGGCGCAACTTTCTTCGGAAATGACTCGACTGGAATTTGAACGAGAACGACTCAGCAGGGATCTTGATACCCTTGTTTCGAGGTTAGAGGCAACTGAACGCGCCATGACAAAGCTGGACGGACGGCTCGCTCATCTCCAGCGCGCACTCGCCCTTTAGGAGGCAACAGAAGCATGCTGACAAGTATTCAAGCGACCAAACTAGCACGTGAAGCCATTGATTTACTCGTGGAAAAGCCTATCGAAGCTGTCATTAGTTGTGAGCGCAACAATGACGGTTTTGTCGTTCGTGTAGAAATTTGTGACACCAAAGCTCACATCGCCGATAACGATATTCTTGCTACGTATGAATTGTGTCTCGATAAAGAGACTGGCGATGTGCTGCGCTACGAGCGTTTGACACGGGCACGCCGCAGCGATTCAGCCGTGTTTGCTGCTTAGGAGCTAATTGATGTCGAGCCTGGTCCAACAACCCGGTCGAGCTGATGGACTGGGAGATATCCTGGAGCGTGTCCTCGATAAAGGGGTGGTGATCGCCGGAGACGTGGCGATCTCTTTGGTGGGCATTGAGCTTCTCACCATTCGTCTACGGCTGATCATTGCATCGGTGGATAAGGCGGTGGAGATGGGCATCAACTGGTGGGAGACCGATCCCACACTGAGCGCCGAAGCCAAGATGGTGCAGCAAGAGCTTGCCGACGATCAGGTACAGGCGCTGGCTCAGCAGAACGAACAACTCCGTCTACAGATTGAACGGCTGGAAGATCGGCTAGCCGCCTCAGAAGGGTGAGTGACGGTCATGACGAAGAAGACTGACAAACCAACGGGCGCTGAGGCTCTCAAAGCGATGGAAGAGCGTCTGCACGGTGTCGTCGATGCGCTCACTGGTGCGCTAGGCTCAGCCATTGAAGGCCGAGACCAAGAGCATACTCAAGAATTCGGCGAAGAAGGTTCGCCGTTTCGTGGTGTGGTCCATTCCCGCGTACGGACCGGCTCGGTGTCTGACCATGTTCGAGGGCGCTCGACCCCTTCAAAACCGGCTGAGGCCAAAACTCCTGCGAAGGCAGCGCCAAGGGAGATTGAGCCTGAAGTGTCTGTCGAAGGCAGCACCCTCTATTTCTCGTGTGAGGTGCCTGGCGTAGAGGCGAGTGATGTTCAGATCGATATCACCGATGGAGCGATCGAACTTCATACGAGCGGGCAACGCGCCTACCACGCTCGAGTAGCGATCGACGAAACTCTCGCTTCCGAACCCAAAAGCATCACACTGAATAATGGTATCCTCGAGGCCATATTCGAAGTTGTACAAGAAGGATCTACTCATGAGTAATGCTAGCTACTACGTCTACGGCATTGCTCGCACGAAGGATGGTTTCGCCGCCGCGGGGCAGGGCATTATGCGCGGTGACCTTGATACGATTACTGTCGGTGACTTGACGATCATCGTCAGCGATGCACCAGAAGGCGAAATCATGTCGACCCGCCGCAATATGCTGGCGCATACAAAGGTTCTCGAAGACGCTATGTCGATGGGACCGGTTCTACCATTTCGTTTTGGCATGGTCGTGCCCAACGACAGAGTGAGCGCCAGTCTCGTTAAAGGCCGGGAGGCCGAATTGCTAGGCAGGCTCGAGGCTCTGGCTGGGAGAACTGAAGTCGGTATCCGGATCAATCTGGATGAAGCCGAAGTGATGAAGATGATCGTCGACAGCCACAATGATTTGAAGTCGGCCTACGAATCACTCGCTGGTCGAGACGAAAAGCAGACGCATTATCAACGCCTTGAATTAGGCCGGGCCGTCGCAGGTCACCTCGAAGAGACGCGCGACGACATCGGTCGGCGCGCTTTGACGGCACTCAGCGAAGTGACCGCAGAGTTCAAAGAACTCGACCGTACCGGAGATCGCGAAGCACTCCATCTCGCTTGCTTGGTGTCAGCGGATGAAGAGGCGCGGATCCTTGAGGTGTTGGAAGGAATCGATGCGGAACATCCGGGGCTGTACCAAATCAAGTATGTCTCGCCGGTTCCACCCTACAACTTTATCAGCTTCGATCTGTCAACGGACGAAGAAATGGCGGCATGACCGATTATGGGCCTTGTTACCACGATACTCGGTGCTCCTGTCTCCGGTCCTGCGAAAGGGGTCTTTTGGATCCTGCGCAAGGTCTACGACACGGCGTATGAGGAGTTCTACGACCCCGCTTCGATCAAACAGCAATTGATTGACCTGGAGACCCGTCTTGATGCTGGTGAGATGACGGAAGATGAGTTCGAAGAGATCGAACATATTCTCCTTCTGCGGCTCAAGGATGCAACACAACGGCAGGCAGGGGCGTCCGAATGACGACCGAAGCCATCGATTCGTCTCTGAACCTGAACTGGCTGCCAGCCGATGCTTCGGATGCTAGGCGCGGTATCATTCGTGTGCCGAGATCTTCGATGGTGGCGCTGGGAATCGCTTCCGGCGATATCGTGTGTGTCACGGCCTCTCAATCCGTCTACGGTCGAGCGATGCCTTGTCGCCAAGGTCAAGCCGCTGTTTTACTTGATGATACCTGTCGCGACCTTGCCGGTTTATCGGCGGAGCAGCAAGTTGAGTTGACCAAAGCGAAGACGGCGTCTGCGACGTCTGTCCTTCTGGAAATCCAAGATACGCGTACGGCGAAGATCTTGGGGCTGAAGAAGCTTTTTCGGCAGCATTTGCAAGACCGGCCGGTTCATCCGGGCGAGGATCTCCGTATCAGTCTCATGGGATCCCGGCAGGTTGTTGCGAAGGTCAAGTCGGTTCAACCGTCAGCTTCGAACGCGGCGCTGATGGTGACAGACAATACCCAGATAGACGTCCGTGTGGCCGGGCAGGCTGCTGGCCCATCCAAGATAAGCTACGAGGATCTCGGTGGCCTCGACCACGAGCTTTCACGCATCCGCGAAATGATAGAAGCGCCGCTTCAGCATGCGGATCTCTTTCAGCAGCTGGGCATCGCACCACCCAAGGGCGTGCTGCTAACCGGTCCTCCAGGTACGGGTAAAACGCTGCTGGCGAAGGCGGTGGCCGAGGAATCCGGCGCGGCCTTTCTGCACATCGCAGGCCCAGAGGTCGCCAGTAAGCACTTTGGCGAAAGCGAAAAGCAACTACGCGAAATCTTTGAAAAAGCTCAATCAAAGGCGCCGAGCATTGTTTTCATCGACGAGATCGATGCCATCGCGCCTAAACGCGGTACACTGAGCGGTGAGAAGCAGGTCGAGCGCCGAATGGTGGCTCAACTCCTAACGTTGCTGGATGGTCTTGAATCGCGTGGCCAAGTTGTGGTGATGGCAGCGACCAACTTGCCCGATAGCTTAGACCCTGCATTGCGCCGTCCAGGTCGTTTCGATCGCGAAGTTCGCTTTCAGCCACCGAACGCTGAAGGGCGCTTTCAAATCCTCAGTGTGCACACCCGTGGTATGCCGCTAGCCGAAGACGTGAACCTGGCTGCGATTGCTGCAGAGACCTACGGCTTCGTTGGTGCAGACTTGGCAGCATTGGCCAGAGAAGCTGGCATGCATGCTTTCCGCCGCGTGATGGCGGGCGATCATCCTGAGCCGGATCTGTCTCTCGTCACGGTACGTCTGAAGGACTTCGTTCAGGCCAAAGCCGATATTCGTCCAACCGCCCTTCGCGAGTTGATGACGGACCGCCCCAGTGTGACGTTTGCTGATGTTGGGGGTCATCAAGAGGCCAAGGCGGCGCTAGAAGAAGCGATTGTTCTTCCACTGAAATATCCGGACATCGTGGCGGCACAGGGCATAGAGCCCTTGCGCGGTATTTTACTCGGTGGACCTCCGGGAACAGGAAAGACCTTGCTGGCAAAGGCGTTGGCCGGTGAGGCTGGTGCCCACTTTATCAGCATACAAGGCAGTCAAGTGGTCTCGCAATTCTTTGGCGAGGCGGAGAAAACCATCTCTGAGGTGTTCAGCACCGCTCAGATGTCGTCACCGTGCATTGTCTTCATCGATGAGGTGGACGCGCTTGCTCCTAGACGGGGCGCCGATGTCAGTTCAATGGACCGCGTGGTCGGACAGCTTTTGACCGAGCTCGACGGGATGCAGGGGCGGTCGAATGTGATTTTCCTAGCGGCGACGAACCGGATCGACGTGGTGGATCCAGCCATTCTGCGGCCTGGCCGCATCGACAGGATCATCGAAGTCGGCTTGCCGAAGCTTGAGGATCGTCAGTCCATCCTCAGTGTTCACCTCCAGAACGCTACCATCGCGGATGACGTTGATCTGATGGACCTCGCTGGCCTCACCGACGGCTTATCGGGTGCTGACTTGGCAGGTTTAATCCGTACAGCTCAGTTGAGCGCCCTTCGGCGTGCACTGTCCGCGGCGCAAGGTGGCGAAGAACACCAAGTTGAACCCATCACGCCGCAAGACCTGACCGCGGCGTTGGCTGCAATAAAAGTGGGGCGTGCGTCATGAACAAATCCTTGGAGCTACTCGGCATCGGGGTCGGTACCCTGCCACCCGCGTTGAAGCCGATCGCAAGCATCGAGTGCGGTGCACTATACGCCTATGTGCGCGCGACGAAGGAAGTCCGTGCGAAAAAGCAGACGAAAGCTCATGCCGCTAAGTCCCTACTTCGGCATCAGCGTGCGCTAGAAGCGGTTCTTGCCCATACGGACTTTCTGCCGGCTCAGCCGAACCTCGTGTTCACGGATGAGGATGCGCTTCGAGATTTCGTAGCCGCCGAAGCCGATCTCATCACTGAAGAATTGCGCCGGTTCGGTGATCAACGACAATATCAAGTCGTGATCTCGTGGCCTCTGGATCACGCTCTGAAGCAGCTGCCGAATACGGAGCATGGCGCGTTGTACCGAGCAGCACTGACTGAGGGCCGTGATAAACGCGCAGTCGGCGAAGCCATTCGAGATGGCATGACTGCGTGGCGAGCTTCGGTCATCAACGATATCACCAGCAGGATCACCGCTGCGACCACTGACGTTCTCACGCTACCTGTCGAGAGCGACGATGCACTTTTCAACGGTGTGATGCTGGTTCAAAAGGCAGAGGTTCAAGGTCTCGAGGACGTCTTAGAAACCATTGACGCTCAGTACGCTTCTGCTTTGCGTATCCAACTCATTGGCCCTCTACCTGCCTGCTCCTTCGCCAGCATCGGGATGGAGGGTGCAGACAAGGCGAAAGACCAACTGGCGATGCAGGCGCTGGGCGTTCGTCAGGGTCAGAGCGCGCGATCGCTACGCCAAGCCTGGCTTGGAAAGGCTAAGTCGACGCATCCTGATCGTCAGGAGGGCGATAGTGTGGCCATGTCCGGTCTTAACGAGGCTTACCATCATCTCAAGTCAAGATTGCGCCAGGGAAAACTCCCCCTACCGACAGACGCTCAGAAGCCGATCATCCAACGCGATCCTCTCCTTGAAGGAACGCGACCATGACGTTGCACTTGCTCGTCCACGCCTTTGTTCGGTCCGGTGATCTGCCGCCGAATTGGAAGGCTCCGTCGCCCCTCGGTGATGGCGACCTGTCGTTGGTAGCAGGTGGCGGTTTCGACGTGCTCGTCTCCTCAGTGGAGCCGGGGGCCTCGGACAGTCTCTTCGACGATGCGGAGCGCACCCAGGCGGCGGCTTTAGCTCACCATGATCTTCTCTGTTCACTGATGGAAGAATGCGACTTCCTACCGGTCCGGTTGGGCATTGTTTATTCTTCGGCTGAGACGCTGGAACGAGCTGTCGCCGAGCAGAAACCTCTGCTCGATGGTGCCATGGCGCTTTGCTCCGCAGCCGGGGAGTACACGGTAAAGGTATCGCGCCGCCGGGCAGCGAACGCTGAAAAGGCAGCCAGGCCAGTTTCAGGTCGTGATTACCTTAAGGCCAGGCAGCGCCGCGCTCATCAGCGTCGCGATGATCAAGTTTCGTCCGAGCAGCTGGGCGCCGCCCTCGGTGATCGCTTAGCGACGCTGGGGCGAGCTGTGATCGCAGACAGCGTCCAGAATAGCCCCGACGCCGTCGCCGCGTTCACGATGCTCAGTGACAGGCAGCTCTCGACGGCAACGCTGTCCGGGCTGGAGCTGATCCGTAAGGAGATCGATCAGCAGGGATACGAACTCCAGATCCGTGGTCCCTGGCCGCCCTACCGGTTCAGCCAAGGAGAGGCGGCATGAGCCAAGAATACGCTCCGTGGGAAGATGACGATGAGACCTTGGTCGACGTTCTGGACCGGGTTCTGGACGTTGGCCTCGTCGTTGTGGGTGACTTGAGACTATCCGTGGCCGACATCGACCTCGTCTATGTGGGGGTGAAACTGGTGGCCGCTTCAATCGACAAGATTGAACGATCGCCAGAGATCAAGCAATCCTTCCTGCCCCAGGTGGTCGCATGACGGCCCCGGTGCAAATCCTCGGTATCGGTCGCTTAGCCGATCGAGAGCTCCGCGCTCATGCCTCGGATGCAACAGCCGGTGGCTTTGCCCTTTATCTTTCTTCTGACGCTATGGGATCAGCACGAGCCCGGATTGCCTCGCACTATGAACAGGTGACGCGGCTCGCGGCTCCAGCGCCGTTTCTCGCAGCGCGCTTCCGTTCAAGAGGCGAAGGGCAAGCAGCGTCGCTTCTTGTTGAGCGGTTCATGGCTGCTGCCAACGAGATGCCGACGCTCTTCGATGCCTATGCACATGACGTCGAGTACGTTCTCTCTGCAAAGTGCGATCCGGACATTGAGGCGGTGCGCGAAACTGATTACCTACGGTCCAAGCTTCGTATACTGAGAGAAATGCGTCATCTCCAACAATTATTGGTGGGCGTGGCTGAAGGGTGCCAGGAACAGATCAGCGGTGTGGACCTGTTACCACTCACTGAACCGGATGTCGGTGATCATCGCACGCGCGTCATCGTGCAGGCGCCGCGATCACAGACGGAAGCCCTGCAGCCGCGGTTGTCCTCGGCCGTCGGTGCTGATAGCCGCCTCCGTCTTCGCGGACCCTTACCCATCTTTTCCGATGAATTGACCCGTCTGTTTCGGGGTCAGGAGGAAGCGGCATGAGCCAGCAAGATCTCAAACTCGATCTCTCCGATATTGACGAGGCATGGGCCCGAGGAAGCCTTCCCGAGGCGGTCAACATTGACCCCGACAATGTCGCGAAGGACGTCAGCAAGCTTGTTCTGTCCTTGGCAGAATTTCTCCGTCAGCTGATGGAGGCGCAAGCTGTCCGGCGCATGGATGCCGGATCATTGACCGAGGAAGAGGAAGACAAGCTGGGCTCCGCCCTCATGGAAGCGCGCGATCAAATTCGCAAGATCGCCGGCCAGTTTGATCTGACGGAAGAAGACTTGAGGCTCGATCTAGGGCCGTTAGGACGTGTGGTATGAGCCGTACAGAGAAGAAAACCACGACGGCACCTGCCGCCAAGCCTGCTCAGTCAACCGACGATCGCACGGCGATTGCTGATCTTGGTCGTGCCGCGTTGAGCTTGGCTGAGGAAACGAAAACCGGTCATCTGCAACTCGCTGCGGTGGGCAAAAGCTTGGAAGGCATCACGTCTGAGCTATCCGCTCAGCAATCACGCATGGATCGGCTTGAAGGCAAGCTCGACATGCTGCTTGAGCACATCACGACGCCGGAACCGCAGAATATGGTTGAGCGGTTCGTGGGCGACCTCCTCCAAAAGCTCGATGAACGCGCGGCCACCGACGAAGACAGCGAAGCGATCTTCCGTAAGCTTGCTGATATCGAGCGCTGGATCGAGGCCAACCAAAAGGCTGAAGAAGAGACAGCGGAAATGGTGAGGACGGCGACGGAGCAGTTCGCTGATGGTATCCGCTCAGCCGTCACCTCTGTTGAAAGTCAGTTTACCTCTTTTGAAGCTAGCCAAGCTGAAAAGACCGAATTCCAGGCCGCGGCTTTCGAAAAGGCGATGGGCGAAGTGGTGCAACGCTTCCACAGCCAAACATCCGATTGGGGTGCAGCCGTCACCCGCGTGGCCGACGAGGCTCGCGTGTTCTCCGAAGCCGGTGCGCAAATGCAGGCCGAGGTCAGCAATCTGTCGAAGGCGCATGATGAGTTTGCCGAAATCGGCCGCTCTTTGCTTAGCCTCGAAGATAACTTGGCGCGTACGGACAAAACACGCATCGATGATACCCTGGCTTTGTCGCGCTTGGTCCAAGATCTGCACAATCAGAAAGCAGAGTGGAGCGCGTTGGTCAAATCATGGAGCAACGTCGCTCAGTCGATCACGAGCGAGACCCATGCTCTCGCCGGAGCCAGTGATCGTGTTGTCTCAGAAGCGGCTGCGTTAAGTGAAGCCCGTCGGCAAGTGCAGGAGATGCAAGCAGCCCTATCGGCACTGAAAGACAACATGCCGGGCGTGGATCAAAGTGAGATGGATGACGCTCTAGCGCTCCGGACACTGATCCAAGAGCTCTATGACCAAAAGGCTGAGTGGTCAGCTGTCGTGAAGTCTTGGAGTTCGATCACCAAATCGGCCATCGTCGAGACACAGACGCTCAACGGTGCTGGTGCGCAAGTGGCCTCAGAAGTTCAAGCAATTGCCAGGGCGCGACAAGAGTTTGAGACTACCAGCGATGCCCTGCATACCCTGCAACAAAGCATGGCAGAGCGTGATGGCGGCTACGGTGACGGGACTATGGCGCTGAACGAAGCGCTACAAGAAATGAAAGGTCAGCGCTCTCAGTGGGGCGCCCTTCTCCAGTCTTGGTCGACGGTGATGAAAAAGGTCAGTAACGAGACGGCATCGCTGTCTCAAACGGGCGACCGTATGGCTCACGAGGTGGCAGCCTTTGCTAACGCTCGTCAGTTGGTAGAGGAACTGGGCGCCACGCCACAGCAAGCAAACACCGCCGAGCTTTCCCAAGCAGAAGCGGCAAAAGCGCTGGCTGAGCAAATTGCTGCCATTGAACCGACAATCGTTCAAACACTGATAAAAGTGATCGAGAATGATCCACAGATCAGTGATTTTCAGCCATCACCTTCTGCATCATTTTAATCGGTATCGAGATAGCTGGTTCACTAAGGCGTCGTTCTGCGATATTTTATCGCGTACAGTGAAAATCCGCATGCCAACCGCAAGTCTCGATTCACGCTTTCTCTGTAGCACTGTTCTTGCGTATTTCCGCACTGGATTGAGGGAGAGCGAGCTTTGTGCAGTAAGACAAATAAGGCCGAGCCTGTTTCTGTCGGTAACATCCGCTTCGCCGATGGCCGCTTCGAATTTCATTGTCCAGAGTATGATCTCGTTATCCGAGGTCGTTATCTGGAGTGGGTTCTCGAAGCTGCATCTGAGGTGATCGCACGTACCGAGCAGATCAAGGCCGAGAGCAAGATCGAGGAGATGAAGCTCCTCGCTGAGTTTGATGGAGAAACCACACTGGCATCGATCGACGCAGCGACGTTCGATGCACGGCAGCGTTTTCGGGCGCTACCTCAATGTGTTGTGTCCATGGGGCATGACGACTACCGCTGGGTCCACGTGGATGGTCGCGATGATAAGACGGCCCACCCATGCACCAGTCGTATCGTTGATCAGTCAATCACCCGCGAACGCGGTGACTGGCTGCGTGACGAACCCCGGTTGAACTAACAACACATCAGTATTCGGAGAGAAATCATGGAACTCATCGCATTCGGCAAGGACAACCTGGATAACATTCTTGCTCAAGAACCATCGCGCATCGAAAGCCTGCCGTTCGGCGCTGTCCTGTTGGACCGTGAAGGAAACGTACAAAAGTATAACGCAACAGAGGGTATGATCACAGGCCGTGATCCATCTGATGTTGTTGGAAAAAACTTCTTCACAGAAGTTGCTCCGTGTTCGCGCGGTAAGCGCTTTCACGCCGAGTTCTTGAAGTTTCACCGCGACGGTCAAATCAACACGATGTTTGACTACGCGTTTGACTACAAGATGGAAGAGACGTTCGTTCGTATTCATATGAAGTCGACCGAAGATGGCCAGACCTGCTGGCTGTTCGTAAAGCGTCACTAATCAAGCAACTTTGTGGGCTAGGGCAATGGCTTCAACAACCTGGAACATGCCGGATATCGTGCCAAGCGCGGCACCGACAGCGGCACCCGTCTTGGAGACGGAAGACAGCGCTAGCCCCGCTACGCTTGAGAAAGTCCTGATACGTCGTCGAGGGCAACGTCCTCTTCAGTTCTACGGCGTTCACTTGCTTCGCATTTCAGGCCCAGAGGTAGGGGAGCATCATCCTCGTCACATGGCTGATTTGTACCAAACCGTAGACGGAGGTTACGCCGTCAGTTTGCTGCAAGAGCGGGACGACAACATCCAGGAGATAGCGGCCTTTGCTGGGCGAGATCTGTCTGGGCTTGTTGATCAGTGTGAAGCTGTTGACCCTATGGCCAGCGTTCCTTGTGTCGCTTGGCAGCGTTTAGGGGCCAATCAGGACCTATCGCCATCGATGAAGGCCGCGTTGATGACCGCCTTCAACGAAGAAACTTACGAGAATTTTCACCAAACCGTTCAGCGGCTGAGGGGCCGCTCACAGGCTGAACAGGCCTGAAATCAGAGGAGAGAGACCATGATGAACGTCGTTCAGGCCGAAGCGCCGGCTCAAGCCGCTGCTCCTTCCGTCCAAGCTAAGACCTTCCGCCTCAAGCGCTCGGGTGTACGCCCTAAAGTGTTCGAAGGTGCTGAAGTTTGCCATTCGATGAGCTACGAGTCAGGCACACCATTCTGGTATGAGCTCAACATCTACCGCACCACGTCGAGCAGCTTTGTGGGCGAAATCAAGTTCTTCACGAAGTCAGAGAACCTGCGCGACACGTTCAAAACGTTCGACGCTGTCAGCATCGACGACCTGATCTCGCGCCTCGAGAAGTACGACCCCACGGGCGATATCGAACCCCGCGTGGTTCCGGCTGAGCAATTCGAAGCCAACGCCGCCAAGGCAGCGCTTCAAGTGGCTGAGCTAAGCGTCAAGATGCATGAAGCCAAACGTCAGTGGGATGACGTTATCGGCGACATCCTCTTCCAGATCTCTGCATCGTAAGAACGCCGAAGGATCTGGATGGTGGTCGAGAACGACATCACCTGCTTGAGCATGGATCAACTTAGCCGTGTGCTGAGATCCCTTGTGGCTGACGAGTTGGCAGAAACCCGACCGTCAGCGGGCCTTGTGCGTCAGTCGCTGGAATGGCCACTTGATGGTGACTTCCGAAAGTCCGGGCCCGAGCTCGATAGTCTGGAGCTCCAGAACTGCACGGCGAGGGTGGCCGAGTACTTTCGTCTTTTCGAAGTCGGCGTTGAAGACCTACTGATGGCGCGAGCCTCTCTCGTAGGCTGGGTGGAGACCGTGATGATGGCGGCGCCTCATCTTTCCGGTCAGATCACCGTACAAACCTCAGGCACGACCGGACGACCGAAGAAGTGTACGCACGACTTTGAGCGTTTGTCGAAGGACGCACTTGCCATCGCCGACATTGTGCGGCCGAAGCGCGTGCTCACCAATGCACCGCCTCACCACGTCTACGGCTTTATCTACACAGCTATCATGCCGGCGCTGCGGCAACTGCCCGTCATCGAGCTACGCGACTTGGCGCCGTCTAAAGCTTGCGCCGAGATGTCTGCTGGCGACTTGCTCGTCACGACGCCGTTTCTCTTGAAGAACATGCTGCGCCAGATCCCTGCGTTCCCGAAGGGTGTGAGCATCCTCTCATCGTCGGCACCTTTGCCCGATGATATCGCGGAAGCGGCGCTGGCGCAGGGCGCGATGCAAGTCATCGACGTCTATGGCGCTTCTGAGACGCTAGGCATAGGTTGGCGCCGAGCGCCCGACCAGACGTACACGTTGTTCCCCCATTGGCAGCTGACGGCCAATCAGACAGCGGTCTCCGATCAAGACGGACACGTGTTTTCTCTCATGGACACCGTCGAAAGTCTGGGTGACCAGCGCTTCCGGTTAGGTGGACGACGTGACAACGCCGTGCAGATCGGCGGCATCAACGTCTTCCCTGATGCCGTGCGAGACACACTCCTGACCGTGGAGGGTGTGCAGGACGCTTATGTCGAGGTCTGTCGGTCCTCGAACGGTGTGGACCACTACCTCACTGCGACGCTCACCTGCGAGGCAGATGCCTGCCAGGAAGCGGCCGAAGCCGCAGCCTTGCAGTGTGTGACAGAAACCCATGGTGCAAAAGCAGCACCGCGTTTCACGGGCGCTACCTCTGAGGCGCAAAGACTATCTGCTTAGATCCATATGCGATCGGCACAAAAAAAGACGGCGCCGAAGCGCCGCCTTTTGTGTTCCCTTAGGTCTTACGACTATTCGAAGTCGTAGCGGAACCGCACACCGATCGAACGTGGCGGTGCGACGAAGGTACCAAACGTCCTCACGCTGGCGCCTTCAACAGTCTGGTTGAAGAGTTCCGTACCCCGAACGCCTGTCTCAGCGAACTCGTCGAAGACGTTGTCGACGAACAGCGACGCTGTCCACTGTCCTGCATCGTAGACGACCGAGGCATCTGCGATACCGAACGCGTCGAGGGTCAGGCTATCGCCACGCCCGCCAGCGCGCGTGAGCACCTCATCCTGCCAAGCATAGCCGAAGTTGTAGCGAATAGCGCGACCGCTACCCAGTTCCTGCTCGTACGTCGTGAACAGCGAGAACTGGCTCTCAGGAATACCAGGTAGCCGATCTCCGCTCTCACCATCTTCAAATTCGGTGGCGAAACCCGGAGGTGTGATGCCGCGGATCAGGTCTGGAACAGGGGCCGTGAGGGTTGCATCAACATATCCGTAAGAACCACGAACACTAAGGTTCTCAATGCCCGAATAGTTGAACGAGACCTCAACACCTTTTGATTCCGCACCATCTGCGTTCACCGTAATCGGGATACTTGCATTCACCGTAGCGGAGGACACCTGCGGGTCGGTCCACTCGATGAAGTACACGGCACCGTTCAGCTGCAGCGCACCATCCATAACCGTCGACTTCACGCCAAGTTCGTAGTTGGTGGTTTGGTCAGCGAAGTACTGCGTCTCATCGCGCGATGAGAAGTCGTTCGGACCCGGACCAAATTGCTGACCAGGAAGAAGCGCACAGGCGCCTTGCTGGTTGTCGTCCGGATCGAAGGCGTCACAGGTACCAACGCCGTTGGAGTTACCAATCCGGTAACCCTCCGACACTGTGCCATACAGGAGAAGGTCCGTGGTTGGCTGATAAGACACGTTGAACTTGAACAGCGTACCGTTGTCGTCCTGGCCACCAGTCGACGCATCTTCGTCCGATTTCAGATCATCCCGGATTTCATCCAGCGTGCGTGGCACGAAGTCGTCGTCGAACAGCGGGAAGTCCACACGGTCAAACGTTTCGAGGTCGTACTCATAGTAGCGACCACCCACCGTGACAGTCAGTTGATCGGTGATGTCGAAGCCGAGTTCGCCGAAGAACGCTGACTCTTCCAGCTCGGTGATACCTTGCGAGAAGTATTCGAGGTTGTCCGGGCGCTCTGACAGACCAGCAAACGCGCCGTAGAACGGCGTGAATTCTGACGATGAGCCCCAGCTTTCGAAGGCGTTGTAGAAGGCGCCAACGATCCAGGTGAGCCGGCTGTCTGCTGTCGAAACCAGGCGGAGTTCCTGGTTGATCCGCTCTTCTTTGCCCACTTCACGGGTGAAGCCGGTGAAGGTCGGAAACGTCTCGTACGAATATTCCAGAGAGATCAGCAGGTCGGTTTGGTCACGTTGACCATCGTCCTCAAACTTCGAGAAGCCAGAAGCCGATGTCAGCTCAGCAAAGCCGAGATCTGCGGTGACTTCGAGAGCGAGAAGCTGGTTTTCGATCTCGTTCGGTTCGCGAACCCGAAGACCGGCCTCATACTGACCAGCAGGGACCGTTGATCGAGCCGACGAAAGCTGGCGACCACCAATATCGGCCTTCTGATAATAGTAAGTCAGGTTGGCGTCGACAGCGTCGATCGGAGCCCAGCGCAGCGCAAGGCGACCGGAGAGCGTGTCTTCGCTGTTGGCGTCTTCGACAGGGTCGAAGTTCGCCGCGAGCGCAGCTGGATCGTTGAAGTCAGGATCAGGTTCGGAAACACCGATCTCCTGGACCACGAACGGATAGTCGATGAAGCCGCTATCGTTGCGCAGATCCATCGAACCGCGGAGGGCCAGCGTGTCGCTCAAGCGCTTGTTGAATGTGAAGCCCACGTCGGTGGAGATGCTGTCAGCCTCACCGTATTGGAAGACTTCCGAACGGATCGTGAAGCTATCTTCCGTAAACTGAGGACGTTTAGGTAGGAAGCGGATTGCACCGCCGAGCGTGCCTGCACCGTAGAGCGTGCCCTGTGGTCCAAGCAGAACTTCGACGCGCTCGATGTCGTTCAGTTTGAGGTCGATAAAGAACGGAATGTCGCCAATGTAGGTCGACACGGTGCCGCCACCATTGTTGTTGCCGTCGCCTGAGCCCAGCGGGTCAGCGTTCAGGCCACGAACGATAATTGGGTTACCCTGGCGACCACCACGATCAACAATGTTGATGCCCGGCACGTAGGCGAGGGTATCGGCGAGCTCGTCGAAACCTTGCTCTTCGATCTGATCGCCGGTCACCGCAGCGATGTTGATCGGAACATTCTGCAGGCTCTCGGCCCGGCGGGTGGCGGTGACAACGATCACATCGTCGTCAGATTCTTGAGCACTGGCTTGCGGCAGCAACGCCATGCCTACTGCGATGGCGAGCGAGCTGGCCGTCGCTGCGTAGGTTCTTCTACTGGTCATGTTTTCGCCCTTGTATGGTTGTGCTATTTGATGCCGCGAAAATGACAGACCATGG
>JABSRH010000190.1 GCA_013215175.1 Parvularculaceae bacterium
CGTTCATATTTGGCTCGTTCACGTTGGCTCAATTGCCCCGGACGTTCGTGAAAATACCCTAGGGGATATCCCACCTGATAAAGCTCCGTCGTCTTTGCAAAATTTCGCCAGAGGTTCCAATCACCCGCTAGTTTGAAAGCCCGAAACTCTGTCTCGAGATCAATGGCGTCCCAGATACGGCGGCGAAAGAATGTCCCCTCTTGCTGCACGAAATCCCAATGGAGACCATCACACAAGCCTTCCCGAATAACATCAGCACACAGCGGCCGATCAACCTGAGCTATAACAGTACCGTTACTGACCACAGCAGCAGCCCCGGAAACCCAAGACACCATTTGCCCTCGCTGGTCGCCGTCAATGGCCGCCATCAAAGCACAAGCCCCCGGTGCTAGAATGTCGTCGGCGTTTATCCAGGTCTGCCAATCCTCCCCTGCCGGTTCTACAGAACCAAAGCCCGTATAGATTGCGTCGTACATGCCCGCATCGGGGGAGCTCTCGAACGTAAACTTGAGGCCCTGGCAATAATGCGCAGCCTGACCCGATGAAAGGCGTTCAGACCACGACATAAGCCGTTCCAATGTGCCATCCGTCGATCCACCATCCTGAACGTGATAATGCAATTCGAACGGGCCGGCCTGATTCACCACGCTGGCGATCGTCTGATCGATGGTGCTGGCCGCATTGTAAGCGGGCGTTACCACATAGATACGCGTCATTATTTTTCTATCCCGCTGGATGGATTTTGCGACCCTCTGACTTGCCAACACGCAAGTAGTGCAGAAGTGGGTTCATGGACGTTGCCGCCACGTCCGGATTGTCCGTCAAATAACGCTGGCTTGAGAACTTTGGCCCCGGCGCACGGCCCTCGGCCCCGCCATGGGCAATAAAGTGCTGGATGGGAGGCACTGAGGCGTTGGACACGTCGGGATACGTGCTCAAATACCAATCGGCTTCGAAAAGGCCAGATCGCTCGACCAGCGTTTGATCACGCCATCGTCTAAAGTGCCGTTGGGGGACAATCCGCGACAGCACGGCACGAAACGTCCGTATACCTTGCCAAAGACTACTACTTTCTATCTCCTGCAGTCGCCGCAGGGCATCAGCGAGCTGTTCGCTGGCATAGTCTGCCTCAGCCCGCTCGCGCCGCATCGCCGCTTCTAGATCCTCACACTTCGCGACAGCTTCAGCATGAGATCCGTAAAGGCGCGCGGCGTCAGCAAATGACGACTCAGCAATCTCTTGGATTTCTCGAAACAGAACATCGCCCGTACCTGTCACAGCGCTGGACGAAGGAGGCTTGACCGCGCTGGCAGCTGACCGGAACGCACTCAGTCTTTCGGCTCTCAAGGCCTGCACCTCGGCCTCAAGATCGCGAGCTCCCTCAGCTTGCGCGAGCACGGTCGCATAGTCTTCGAGAAGGTTCTCGGCCAACGACAAGCCACTGCTCTCCGCCACGGGGAGAGACACACTGCGCCGCTGCGTGCGCGCTAACATGTCTTTCAGCGGTGCTGATTCACTAACGATCGCCTCAGCTGCAGCAGCGAAGACGGGGTGCAGCGTCTTTGGACTCACCGGCAACCGACGGGGTAGCGCAGTCTCGAGCTGGAGGTGGCCTTTGCAGAAGGTCAAAAATTCTCTCGAAAAAGCCAGGCAGGCGTCAACATCGAACAGGGAAACGGATCCCCGAAATTCGTCAGCAAACGCCCTAAGTGCCGAGTTCGACGCTTTCCATGCGGTCAAAGCTTCGTGGATGGTGCTACCCGCTTCTAGCTTCGTCGCGATCGCCGCAACAGGCGAGACGTAGCCCGCGAGAACGCGGTAATTGGAAGTGCTTTTCCAGTTGGCAGAGATTTCAGGCCAAGGATCGCTGCCCTCAATAACAATGACGCTCCTATCATAGGAGCTATTCCGGGCCTCTGCTATTGCCTCAGAAAGCTTTGTAGCACGGTTAGATAGGGGAATGTTGGGCGCAAAGCCGGCATTGATCACGCCGAGACCGAAAGCGCCAGCAACACAGCGCAAGCTTTCAAGATAGCGTTGTTCCGGAACCACCAGAAATATGTGCATACTGTCTTTTCCGACCCTACCCGTTCCCGATAGATGCCACGCTTATAACCCCATTGCCAACCGAGTTTCGCGATGCGGATTGTCGTTTACACTGCTCCCGAGATAGCGCACAGGTTGTTGCTACTGGTCAAGGGAGAGTTCTATGAGTCCGTCTAACAGTACCGGTGAAAACAACAAGTGGGCCCGAATCCCTACGAAACACGACTCATTCCGTGTACTCAATGAACTGCAGATTCCGGTGTCTACCGTCATCGACGTGGGCGTGCTGACATGCACGGCGGAACTGATGGAAAACTACCCAAAGACACCGCACATTCTCGTGGAACCCATAGCGGAGTTCGAAGAGCGAATTCGACAGCGATACGACAAATCCGAAATCGACTACACACTTATCCAGAGGGCCGCTTCGAACCACGACGGCGAGGTTCGGATGAGAACCATCTCGCTCAGTGGAACTGGTCAAATTACCCACTCACAGATGGAACAAGCGACTGACAAAGGTGGTGAATATCGCTCCGTTCAGTGCACAACAATCGACAGTCTTGTTGCAGAACAGGCGGCAGATAAGCCGTTTCTCTTAAAAATCGATGTCGATGGCGCAGAATTGTTAGTGTTAGAAGGTGCGAAAAACACGCTCAAGAAATGCAGTGTGATCTGCGTCGAAGCAGTGGTCACAAATATGTTCGAGCGCGCCGAAGCCATTACTCAACATGGCTTCCACTTATTTGACGTCGTTGATTTCTGTTACCACGGCAGCAAGCTTTATCAGCTCGATATGATTTTCTTGAACACCAACATGGCTCGCGAGATCGGCGTTAATCCGGTTGACCACCCTGTTGTTATGGAACGCTGGTACAACTACTCAAAGAAGATCTAATCAACGCCTTGCACGATACCCGATGTGTTGACCTGGGCTTGCCCTGACTTGATTTTCTGACGCTGTTGAAAAACGTATCTCAACGGTCGAAGCGAAAAAATCGTCCACAGCCGCGGTGCAAGGATGGACGCCAGCTCAGAGGCCTGTCCCGAGATCAGTTTGTTCGCCTTTGATGCAGCCGCCAACGCATCTTTCGAGCGTTTAAGTTCTTCTTCGGCCCGCCGTTTTCCAAGCCGCAGGCTGTCGATCTGATCTGACTGATTGCTCTGTTCCTCACGCAAGGCTGCAATGCGATCCTTAAGGCGTGATACCAACGTCGCCGATGCATCTAAGTCTTCGATAACAACGTTTATCTCGGCCTGCGCCCGCTGGGCCAGCACGGATTTCTCTGCCTTGAGGTCGTCAACAGTATCTGCCATGGCACTGAGCTCTGCCTTCGCAGCCACCAATTGCCCGCGCAGTTGTGAGGTTTCAGCCCGAGCAGCCAAAACTTCGGCTTCACGCTTCTGGAAGTCACCGATTGCTGTCGAGATCGTCGACAGTTTGCTGTGGACATCATCCGTCCGCGCGCCGCGCGCCATCTCGGAGAGGTCCACCGCAACCTCGCCCACGGAGCTGATGCTGAGTTCGAGCGCATCCAGCCGGTCGCCGATCTCGGCGTGCCGCCTGCTTTGAAGCTGAGCAAGAGCGTTGGATTGTTCCGCGGTCTTTTGGTTGTCAGCATTGGCAGACCGAAGGCGCGCCCGCAGCTGCGTCGGCGCCAGACCAGGGTCTAAGGGCCAATCAAAAGCTGGTCCCGCTTTGCATTCCGCATACCGTGCTATAACTTCGTCGCATTCGGACGAAACATCGAACGATGCTGAACATCGACCAAAAATTCGCGCATCGTCAAAATACTGATCAACAAAGGGCAAAATAGTGTCACGATCGCTCTGAGACAGTTGCAGCGAGGAGGTTTTAGGGCCTACTCGCTGGGTGTAGTCGATAGCCTGATCGATACTACTGGACAGTCCCACGAATTCCAGCACGGCACGCAAACCAGTCTTGGGTTGCGACATCATCCACTCGTAAGGGACCACCAACACCCTATCCTCAAACTCGTCCGCCGTACGAAGCGCAGCCTCAGTCATAAATCGACACCATTTAAGCGCCTGTTGGGCAACAGATTGTGGTCCCTCAAAGTCGGCAATCTCTGGGAACTCGCCAGCAGTTTCTCTGTTGAAACGCGGCAAGTCGCTCGGATGGAACTCGGCACCGAAAAACGAGAAATAGTTCAAGCCCGAATTCACGACATCCAACGGGTTACGTACGATGTGGACGACCTTCAGGTTAGGCCGGCTGCGCAAAAAAGCGGCCAGCCGACCTGATGCTCGAATGAATTTGGCAATTACGTCTTGGCCCTGGGGAAACACCGAATCCAAGAATTGCGTATCCAAGCCGCCTGCATCTCTTAGAAATAAAGGCGCCGTCAGGTGATTGGCGATGCCGATGGAACTCATCGAAGACGTCGAGCCAAACAATCCTCCAATTTCCGACGGCGCTCTATCCCAGGTCGGTTCTCCCCAGAGAAAGGGCTCATATCGACCGAGCGTCTTCGAATTCTCAGCCTTAGCAGCGCGGAGCAGTACATCGTAGGCAAATGTTGTGCCCGAGCGTCCTACGCCAGAAATCAAGATTTGACGGCTCATGGCATCCACTCACATTTTGACGGCAGCCAAGACCGGGATGGCGGAGGCTAACTCGTCTTTATTCGTTCAGAGCTGTAGGGCTCGCCGCGTCGATTGAACAGATCCTATCTGCTTCGCAGCGCCTCTGGCGAAGACAAGGACTCAAACGCCGCGCTGTGGCTGCAGGCTTTTGCGGAAGGCAAAAGTGGTGAGGACTATAGCGGTTTTCCTTCGTTCGTGGACTTATGTTAGGCGCTGATCACAATGCCGATTCATTGAGCGGAAAGACGTAGTGAAATTCTCGATCATCACGCCAACGCTAAATGCCGCGCTCTATCTGCGTGACCTCACCAGCTGCCTCTCAGCTCAGACTTATCAAGATTGGGAGCACATTATCGTCGATGGTGGGTCGACGGACGACACGCTCTCCCTAGCGGAAGCTTGGATATCGTCAGAACCACGCGCCCGATTGCTGCAACTGGGGGAGCTCGGACTGTATCCTTCCATCATGTCAGGACTGAGCGAGGCGTCTGGAGACGTGTTAAGCTGGCTCAATGCAGATGATCTGTACACGCCGTGGGCCTTAAGCACGGTGTGCGAGCATATCGAGCGAACAGGAGCGACATGGGTGACAGGATTGCCGGGTATGTGGGATCGAGAATCGCGATTGCGGCTCGTGAGGCCCTATGGGCATTACCCCCAAGACTGGATTCGGCGGGGCTGTTTTCACATAGAATTTCTCGGATACCTGCAACAAGAGAGCATGTTCTTTTCTCGGCAGCTCTTTTACGGACTGAAAACAGAGCAAAGGAAAGAAATCGAAGAAAAGAAACTGGCGGGTGATTTTCTGTTATGGCGAAGATTTGCCGAAACAGCCCCCCTATCGGTTATACCCTCCGTTATAGGAGGATTTCGGCTTCACACGTCCAACCTCTCCGTCGAACATGCCAGCGCCTACATCGACGAAGTGCGAGCTTCGGGGGCACCGTTTCCACCTAAACCATTG
>JABSRH010000191.1 GCA_013215175.1 Parvularculaceae bacterium
GCGCTTGATGGCGGAGAATGGCGGCGTCGTCCAGCTCACCATGTTCGACATCTACCTCCGCGACATCCCCGAAAATCCTGAGCGTGACGCCGCTATCGCTGAGCTGCGAGCGCGAGCCAAGCCCGCTAGCGAGATGACACCTGAAGAGCGCGCCGCCATGCGCCAGGCCTTTAACGACATCAACGAGCGCTTCCCCAATCCCAAAGCCAACGTCACCCATGTGGCCGAACACATTGACCACATCGTTGAGGTCGCCGGCATCGATCACATCGGCAGTGGCTGTGACTTCGACGGCGGCGGCGGGATTGAGGGCATCTTTGACGCTAGCGAAGTGGCCAACATCACCATTGAGCTCGTCCGTCGGGGCTATACGGAGGAACAGATCCGCAAGATTTGGGGCGGCAACCTGATGCGCGTCTTCCGTGAGGTCCAGGCGGTGGCCGCTGAACTCCAATCGGCGGACTAACGACCAAGGATGCAGTCTGTCCGCGTCTTCGGCGCTCTTTTAGCACTATCCGTGATGGGGTGGATGGCGCCGCAGCAGGCTGCGGCCCATCCCTTGCGCTTGTCGCTCAGCGAGATCGAGTACACCGCCGAAGACGAGCTGCTTACCATCAGCCTGCGTCTCTTCCTCATGGACGTGCGTGAAGCGTTGCTCTTCGATCCCGACAATGACGAGCTTGCATTCTGTCAGCCCGACGAAGCTGACAACGCAGAAGCCATGCTGATGGCTTATCTGGACCAGTTCTTCTTCGTCAAAGCCAATGGTCAGACGGTTCCTCTCAAAATCCAGAGCAAAGTCCTCAAGGGCGAAGGCATCAACACCGCCATCGGCATCGTGTTCGAGCACAAATTACCAGCGCCTTTGACCTCACTCGAAATCAAGAACGCAGTGTTCACGGATCTCTTTTTCGATCAAAGCAATGTCGTCTACGTGCACGTCGGCAAGAAATCCAAAAGCTTGATGCTCAACAAGAAAACCCCTGTTCACACACTGGAATTTTAGCATGCAAGGTTTTCCCGTCTACCTACAGCTAGGCTTTGAGCACATCCTCGACGTGGCAGGGATCGACCATATCCTCTTCCTCGTCGCTCTGTGTGCCAGCTATCGGTTCGAGCAATGGCGCAGCCTGACCGTTCTCGTCACCGCCTTCACGTTAGGTCACAGCGTCACCTTGGCCTTAGCGGCGACGGGCACACTGACGATTCCGTCCAGCATCATCGAATTCCTCATCCCCACCACGATCCTGGCAACCGCCATCCACAACGTGGTCAGCAAGCCATCGGAACGCACCAATTTCGAGATGCGAAAGAACTACGCCATGGCGCTGTTCTTTGGCTTCATCCACGGCATGGGCTTCTCGAATTTCTTCCGTGCGCTTCTCATGGGCGACAGTTCGATCTTCGTCCCGCTCTTGGGCTTCAATATCGGTATTGAGTTCGGTCAGCTGATCATCGTCGGCGGCATCGTCGGCATCGCCTACGGCGTCATGCGCTACCTCAAGGTCCAACACCGCGAGTGGAATCTCTTCATCTCCGGCGGTGCGGCTGGCTTAGCGATCTACCTCATGTTCCAGGCAAAATTCTGGTAGCAGCAGGCTAGCTTGAGCAAGCATCCCAGAGCGCCTCGGTGCCCGCCACAAGGCGTTCGACGTGAGGGCTCGCCAGCATATCCACGTGGCCGGCGCCCTTCAGCTTGATCCGGTCTACCCACTGACCCGCAGCGCGATACTCCTCGACCAGTTTAGAGGTGCCCTGACTAATAGGCGTGGAGGTAGCAAAAAACGCAGGCAAGTGTAGCGCCGCTTCGATGCGGTCACCTAAGAACTTGCGTTCCGTTGCCACCACCTCACGCGCCGATTGCAAAAGGTGGCCCTCGTCTGAGACAGAGGCCAACTTGTCCTCACGCGGACGGCCCTCAATCTGCAGATTGTTCGGGTGCAGCTCCTCCACCAACGGACCCAGCGCCGTGGTGGCGACGAACGCACCCGCATGCCCAAGACCTCGTGCCCAAGCCACCCAGCCCGTCCAGGTCAAGGTATCCATCAGCGACGGACAAACAGCATCCATCAGCACTAGGCCTAAGACTCGCCCCTCAAGCAGGTGACCGGCCAGGTGCGCCCGCACCCCCGCCATTGAATGACCGGCAAAAACGACCGGTTGCGTGACAACAAGCTTGTCCAGCAGCCGCTCGATATCACCCACGTGGAACCCGGGGGACGCCTCTTGCCCACTCGGCACGGGATCGCTGCCGAACATCCCCGCCCGCGTCGCTGCGATGGCGAACCAACCTTGCTCCGCGAGCTGAAGACAATAATTGTGGCCGTCCGCATAGATCCCAAAGCTTCCGGGATCAAAGAAAACCACCTTGTCGGAAGTGCTATCGCCATAGAGCGCAGCAAAAAGATGGCGCCCCGGCGCCACCTCGACGGACTGGTAACGGACTTCGACGGTCACGCGCTTAGTGAGTCCGGCTCGCTTGCCACGCCAGCAATGCTTCCAGCACAGAGGTGTCCTGATCGACGCTAGCCAGCGCGGCGGCTGCCTCATCATTCAAGGACTGCAAGCGCTGACGCGCACCCTCTTCGCTCAGCAGGCTGACGAATGTTGCCTTCCCCTGACCCTCATCACGACCCACAGGCTTGCCCGCTTCCTCAGCGGTCACCGTCACGTCAAGCAAGTCATCGGCAATCTGGAACGCCAGACCCAACTTCCGCGCATAAAGGCGCAGGGCCGCTGTCTCATCGGCCGAAGCACCACCGACAATACAGCCCATCGTCGCCGCGCACTCGATCAGCGCGCCGGTCTTTTTCGCTTGCAGCGCGATGATGTGCTCTTCGTCGTGGCCCTCAGGATAAAGATCCATCATCTGACCGCCGACCATCCCGATCATGCCAGCAGCCTCGGCCAGCTCCTTGACCAGGGGCGCTGCAATGCCTGGCTCGTAGCCGCTCAAAACGGTGAAGGCTTGGGTGAGAAGGCCATCGCCCACCAACACCGCAATCGCCTCGTCGTAGGCCTTGTGAACCGAGGGCTTGCCTCGCCTTAAATCGGCGTCATCCATCGCTGGCAAATCGTCGTGGACCAAGCTGTAAGCATGGATCATTTCTAATGCCACGGCGGCGTCCATCGCCTTGCTCTCGGCGCCGAAAAGTGTAGCCGTTTCAAGAACAAGAAAGGGGCGCATGCGCTTGCCGCCACCGGTCAGGCCATAGGCCATGGCATCCTGAAGCTTGGCAATCGCCGCCTCGCCAGCGCGCGGCAAAAGTGCATCGGTGAGCGCCTTCTCGACGTCGTTGGCACGGTTCTTCAATCTATGAGCAATATCGAGGGTCATAAATACTATCTGTTAGCCATGATCAGTTTGCCCACCCTGGGCTGCCCCGTTTGAGCGACGTTTTGCAGAAAGCGCCATGATTTTGTTCTGTCACGCGCAGGAAACCAGAAACGCGGCATGGAAGGCACCCTGGCTGGCGAGCCTTCTGTTGCTCTGGCTGACCCTGGCAACGGCGCAAGCCCAGTCGCTCAAGGCTGATGTGACCCTCGAAGGGATTGGCAAAACCCTCAGCAAAGAGCTGAAGCCGGTCTCCTCGATCGCCCGCAATCCCGAGCGCTACAACGCTCTCGCCCCGCTACGCCGCGCAGCGGAGGCCGACGCCCTCGCCCTCACTGCAGCGCTGCAGTCCAAGGGCTATTACGCTGCGACGGTCCGCAGCGATGTCTCACGGCAAAACAACACCGCCACCGTCATCTTCACCATCGATCGCGGCGAGCTCTTCACCATCACCGGCTACAAACTCAGCTACGTGGATGAGGTTGCCGACGATCGTCCCGCTGATTTCGCTGCGCTCGATCTCAAGCCGAAGAAAGAGCCTACAGGCGCCGCCATCAAGAAGCTGCAGGACGACATCCTGCTCAAGTTCTGGTCGAGGGGCTTCCTCGGGGCTGATAGCGCCGGGCATGAGGTGAAGGCCGACTTCTCCAACCACCAGGCGGAGATCATCTTCCACATCCAATCGGGCAAGCGCGCCTTCTTCGGTTCGATTGAGGTGCAAGGCCTAGAACGAACTGACCCCGACTATGTCCGCATGTTCCGCACCTTCGAAGAGGGACAACTGGCGAGCCGCACTGATATCGATACGTACAAAGAACGCTTATCGGAAACCGGCCTCTTCACCGAGATCGACCTGCAACCCCAATTGCCCGATGCCGAGGGGCGGACCACCATCCTCGCGCGCCTGAGCGAGCGCAAGCACCGTACCCTCGGCGGCGGTCTCGCTTTCGCCACCGACATCGGACCAACGGCAAGCGCTTTTTGGGAGAACCGAAATTTCCTCCGTCGCGGCGAGACGCTGCGCGCCTCCATCGCCGTCTCGGCACCGGTGCAAGAAGCCAGCGCCAGCTTTCAAAAGACCCGCCCTCGCCTGCCAGGCTATTACGGCTTCGACGTGATCCTGCGCAACGAAGACACCGAGGCTTACAACGCCCAGACCGTTTCCATGGGTTCGAGCCTAGGCAAATTATGGGCCGACCGGCGCCTGACCACCGAGGGTGGCGTGCGCTTTCAATATTCCGCCATCACCGAGCGCCAGTGCTTCGTCGACGGCTCCATCGTTCAGCTCACGGGCACCACCGCCTGCGCCGATGTAAATGGCACGTTGAGCGGCGACGAGGTCGAGTTCCGCGCCATCAGCACACCCCTCACCGTCACGTGGGACTCCCAAGACGATCCGCTTGATCCTCAACAAGGCCTGCTGGCGCGCGGCAACATCACGCCGTTCTTTGGCACCGTAGGCTTCACCAAGGTCGACCTAGCTTACCACGATCGCGTCTTCTGGGGCGAGCAAGACGGCGGCACCTTCGCCGGCCGCCTGCACCTTGGCGCGATCTACGGCGCTAGCCGTGCCGACATTCCGGCCACCGAGCGTTTCTTCGCGGGCGGCGGTGGCTCAATCCGCGGCTATGCCTTCCAAGAAGCGAGCCCCATCGATCCGACCACAGCCGATATCCTCGGCGGCGCCTCCTTGGTGGAGCTCAACCTTGAACTCCGCCAGCACGTTACCGACGCGATCGAGCTGGCAGTCTTCACCGATGCAGGCGGCGCGTTCGAGGCCAATACACCGGACTTTGAGCAAGTGCTCGTCGGCGCTGGTGTCGGCATCCGCTATCACACACCGCTCGGGCCCGTCCGGCTCGACGTCGCGATCCCTCTCGAGAAACGCACTGTGGTGGCCAGCCAAGTGAACGACGAAGGCGCCCCCATCAACACGTTCGATGATGAAGCGTTCCACTTCTACATCGCCCTGGGGCAACCGTTCTGATGCTGCGTATCTTAGGGATAACCTTGGCTAGCCTGTTCGGCCTGCTGCTAGCGATCGTGATCGCAGCAGTCGTTGTGCTGCAGACCCCTTGGGGCCTTCAGTTGGCGGATCAATATTCGCGCCCTGTGATTACCAACGTCGTGTCGGAGCAGCTTGGCTCAGACATCACCTACGACGCGCTCGAAGGCAAACTGCCTGAGACCTTGATCATTCGAATCCTTCAGCTCCGCCAAAATGGCGAAGTTTGGGCTGAATTCGATCAGTTTACCCTGCATT
>JABSRH010000192.1 GCA_013215175.1 Parvularculaceae bacterium
CCCACTGAGCCAATCACTCTAGCCATCGTGGCTCCGGGTGTTTGGCGCCGTCGTCGGCGCCTTCGCGACCTGCTCGGATCGGGGACCCGGCTCGTTTGGGGCGCGAGCCGCCATGCTGATGCTGTTTTGGGATGGGGCCTCAAGGCAGAGGTCCACAGCTAGCCGACGACCTCGGCAAACCCTACGTGGCGGTAGAAGACGCCTTCATTGCGCGCTTGGGGCCGGATGAGAAAAGGTTCGGTCTACTAGGGATCATCACCGACCCCGTGGGCATCTATTACGACGCACACAGACCCTCCCTCGTCGAAGAACTTATCACTGAAAGTGCTGACAGCGAGCCCGTGGCAGATACCCCTGCTCTCATGCGCATGCTGGTGCGTCATGCATTAGGCAAGTTCAATCGCTTCGAAGGGTTCACAGCACCGGAACAGATAAACGACGAAGCCTTCGACGCCATCGTTGTTGATCAGATTGCCGGTGACTTATCGATCGAAGGCGCGTTGGCCTCGGGCGTAGACTTTGAACGGATGCTTGAGGCCGCCTTCGATGAGAATCCCGGCGGGCGTGTGGCGGTCAAACAGCATCCCTATGACGGCGTCGGCGGTCGCCAAGGCCACCTTCGAGCGGCAGCGCAGCGGTACGGCGCCGAGATCTTATCGACCACCGCACCGTGGATTCGCTATGCCCAAAACGCCAATCGGGTGTACATCGTGTCGAGCAACGCCGGCCTGGAAGCGTTATTGGCCGGCGCGCAGGTCACATGCTTCGGCGTGCCGTTCTTCGGAGGCTGGGGCCTAACGGATGATCGACAATCCTGCGATCGCCGTACGGCGTCGCCTACCCTCGAGCAGCTCTGCCAAGCGGTTTATGGCGCCTACGGACAATATTGGAACCCGGGACAGAACCGTCCTGGCACGGCCTTAGCACTTGCAAGGTCTATCGTCGCCCATCAGCGCCATCACCACCTCCTTGGTAACGGCCTCGCCTTGCATGGCGTCCCGAAGCTCAAGCGAAGTCACATTGCACCCTTTCTACCCCGTGGTGCACCGCTAAACGTGAAAAAGAGCCCAGCCCGAACTTCTACGACCTCGGGTCCCACGGGGGTCTGGGCCTCGCGGTTACTCAAGTCACAAGACGCTCAAGCCAGTTGGGAAGGCCATCCACGCCTGCACGTGGAAGACGGGTTCATTCGTTCAGCCGGCCTAGGGGCCGACCTCATCCGCCCGAGCTCACTCGTGTTCGACCGTCGAGGGATCTACTTCGATCCATCAACAACCAGCGATTTAGAACATGCTCTGGAGCATGATGATCTGGATGAAGAGCAACTTCAGCGCGGCGCCGAACTTATAGAACGCCTGAAGACAACACGGATCAGCAAGTACAATGTCGGGCAAACGGAAGACCTGCGGGCCACATCATCAAAGCGCGTAATCCTCGTGCCAGGACAAGTGGCGAACGACGCTTCGGTGCTTCGCGGTGGCGGCACCATTCGCTCCAACGAGCAGCTGCTTGAAGCCGTAAGGGCGAGTAACCCCGATGCGTTCGTCATTTACAAGCCGCATCCTGACGTTGAAGTGGCTGGCAGGCCTGGCTTTGTCCCGCACGCGGACCGGCTTGCCGATCAAGTGCTGACGGGGGCCAGCGCCCTCTCCGCCATCGAGGCTTGCGATGAAATTCACACGCTGACCTCACTGCTAGGCTTCGAGGCGTTGTTGCGCGACAAAGCGGTCACCACTTACGGCCAGCCGTTCTATGCAGGTTGGGGACTAACGAACGATCGCGCGCCCGTCGCGCGGCGCACGCGCAAGAGAACTCTTGCTCAGCTGGCTTACATCACGCTGATTGCGTATCCGCTATACGTTAGCCCGACGACGAATGAGCCGTGTACGCCTGAAGACGTTATTGAAGCGCTGGCTAGTGGCCTGAACTCAAAGCCGAGCATCCCGCTGGGGCGCTCGACGCTCCGTCTGCTGCGGAAGCTCAAGACCTTCGGAGACTACCTTCGTTAGCCGTGTTCGGCCACATCGTGCAGATAAGTCTTGTAGTCATTCTTGAAGGCATCAGCCAACGCGATGAGCTGATCCTTTGAGATGAAGCCCTTGCGATAGGCCACCTCTTCAGGACAGGCGATCTTGAAGCGTTGACGCGCTTCTAAGGTCTGCACGAACTGGCTGGCTTGAAGAAGGCCATCAAACGTACCGGCATCGAGCCAAGCTGTGCCGCGAGGAAGCTGGCTGACGTGCAAGTTGCCCTGCTGCAGGTAGACATCATTGATCGACGTGATTTCTAACTCACCGCGTGCGGAAGGTTTCACGTTCCTCGCGATCTCTGTCACTTGAGCATCGTAGAAATAGAGCCCCGTCACAGCCCAATCGCTTTTCGGTTCGGTGGGCTTTTCTTCGATCGAGACCGCTTTGCCATTCGCGTCGATTTCCACCACGCCAAAAGCCTGAGGGTCTGGTACACGATAGGCGAACACGACGGCGCCGTTCTCAACCTTTCCAGCCTCGTCAAGCTCACCAGACAGGCCGGCGCCGTAGAACATGTTGTCGCCCAAAGCCAGCGCACAAGGTTGTCCGGCAATGAACTCTTCGCCGATCAAGAACGCCTCAGCGAGGCCGCGTGGCTCATCCTGAATGGCGTATTCAAAACGAATGCCCCACTGCTCTCCCGTACCCAGAAGTTCCTTGTACAACGGCATGGCTTGCGGCGTTGAGATGATCAAAATCTCGCGAATGCCTGCCAGCATCAGCGTGGTCACGGGGTGATAGACCATCGGCTTGTCATAGACCGGCAGCAGCTGTTTCGAGACAGCGCGCGTGATAGGATAAAGCCGTGTACCGTGGCCGCCCGCGAGGATAATACCTTTCATGGGTCAGTCCTTTTCTTTCAAGACGCGTTCGACGATGCCTTCGACGGGCGCTGACCAATGGGGCAGCTCAATACCGAAGGTGTCGCGTAGTTTGGAATTGTTGAGCACTGAATAAGCTGGGCGAGCCGCAGGCGTCGGGTAGGCATCGGTGCCAATACGGTTCACCTTTGCATTCGGCCCCGAGGCTTTAGCACTGGCTTCGAAGATAGCCTCAGCAAAGTCTGCCCAAACCGCTTCTCCACCCGATACCAAGTGGTAGGTACCCCAGCTCTCTCGCCCATCAGCAACAATGGTTGAGAGCTGCAACAGCGCTGTGGCAATATCGTGGGACGAGGTCGGAGCACCCTTTTGGTCGGCCACCACGCCCAGCTCGTCGCGGCCCTCAGCGACACGCAGCATCGTCTTCAAAAAATTCTTGCCGTATGCGCCGTAGACCCAAGCTGTCCGCAAGATGAGATGCCGGGGGTTCGCAGCAGCAACCGCTTTCTCACCCGCAAGCTTGGACTCGCCGTAGACGCCTAGCGGCGCAACCGGGTCTTCTTCAAGATAAGGTGCCGTACCCTGACCGTTGAAAACGTAGTCCGTCGAAATGTGGAACAGCGGAATGCCGGCAGCTGCAGTGGCCTCAGCCAAAAGACGTGGGCCTGTCTCGTTGCCAAGAAAGGCGTCATCTCTCTCGTTTTCGGCTAAGTCGACGGCCGTGTACGCCGCGGCGTTGATGACCAAATCGGGGTCGTGACGCTCCATCGCCGACGCGATGCTCTCGGAGCTTCCAATATCGAGATCCGGGCGCCCTTCGGCAACCAGCTCAAGTGACGGAAAATCCGCAACGGCCTCCACAAGGCTAGCAGCAACCTGGCCCGAACGGCCGACAACAAGAACCTTCAGCCCACTCACTTTTTGTCAACCAAGCCCAGGCGCTTACCGTCGTAGACCTTGGCGCGGAGTGGGCCCCACCAATCCTCGTTGTTGAGGTACCAATCGATTGTCTGAGCGATACCCGTGTCGAAGTTGAATTCAGCCTTCCAGCCAAGTTCGTCCTCTAGCTTCGTGGCGTCGATCGCGTAGCGTTGATCGTGACCCGGACGATCCGTGACGTACGTGATCTGATCGCGACGGCTCTTGCCATCATTCACGTGCGCATCAACCGCGTCACAAATGGTGTGCACGACCTGGAGGTTGGTGCGCTCGTTCCGACCACCGACATTGTATTTCTCACCCAGCTGGCCCTTCGTCAGAACCATGACGAGAGCGTTCGCGTGGTCATCCACGTGCAGCCAATCACGAATGTTGGAACCGTCGCCGTAGACGGGAAGGTCTTTTCCGTCCTTGGCATTGAGGATCATCAGTGGAATGAGCTTTTCCGGGAACTGATACGGACCATAATTGTTGGAGCAGTTCGAGAGAACCACTGGAAGCCCGTAGGTGCGGTGCCACGCCATCACGAGGTGATCCGACGCCGCTTTTGATGATGAGTAAGGCGAGGACGGGTCGTAGGCCGTGGTCTCGTGAAACAGACCCTCGTCGCCTAAAGAGCCATACACCTCATCGGTAGAAATATGGTGGAAGCGGAAGGCGTCTTTGGCATCACCCTCAAGGCTCATCCAGTGACCGCGTGCGGCCTCCAGCATATTATACGTACCGAGAATGTTTGTCTCGATGAAGGCGCGACTACCTGAAATGGAGCGATCCACATGGCTCTCCGCAGCAAGGTGCATCACGTGGGTCGGCTGCACCTCAGCGAACAGCTTCTCCATGGCTTCGGCATCGCAGATGTCGAGCTGCTCAAAGCGGTAGCGGGGATTGTCCGCTACCATAGCCAGGCTGTCGAGATTGGCCGCATAAGTCAGTTTGTCGACGTTCACGACCTCAGCATCGGTCTTATTGATCAGATGACGGATAACAGCAGAGCCGATGAAGCCAGCACCACCAGTAACGATAATCTTCATGGGGAATTCCTCAGGTGCTGCAGGTCAGCCTTGGTAGGTAAAGTATTCAGGAAGCTCGGCCAAGACCGGGTGCTTCGTGTCTTTGTCGGAAAGAACCGGCTGGCGGCCACCAAGACCCCAATCCACCGCGATGGCAGGATCATCCCAGGCCAGACCAGCGTCGGCATTCGGGTCGTAATAGCCCGTCACTTTGTACTGAACTTCGGTGTCCGGCTCGAGCGTGACGAAACCATGGGCGAAACCGACCGGCACCCACAATTGATGGCCATTGTCGGCCGTCAGCTCAGCCGAAACCCATTGGCCGAACGTCGGCGAACCGTGTCGGATGTCGACGGCGACATCGAGAATGCTACCGGCTGTACAGCGAACGAGCTTCCCCTGAGCCGAGGGATCCGTTTGGAAGTGCAGCCCGCGCAAGACGCCAACTTCACGGCTGAGCGAGTGGTTGTCCTGAACAAATGGCCCAGGGATGCCCGCCTCTTCATAGCGCTGGGCGTGGAAGGTCTCGGAGAAGAACCCTCGATGATCGCCGAACCGCTTAGGCTCGACGAGGATGACGTCGTCGATTTTTAGGCGCGTGAACATGGCACTCTCCCTCGCCGCGTGCCTAAGGCATTTGGAGCAGGAGACAAGCCCCCGCTCCGCTGCAGCGCAGCATTAGTTGAAGGTCACACCAGCGTTAGCGTGCAGGCGCTTAATAAGGTCTTCGCCGAGGGCAGAAGCCGGTGTCAGAATACCGCCTGGGCCTTCGGGACGATCCTCGTTGAGGCAGCG
>JABSRH010000193.1 GCA_013215175.1 Parvularculaceae bacterium
TGATCGGAGCACTATCAAGGGCGCCTCTGATTGCGGCGTTCACGGAATTTTGTGCCCGAGATACCTTGTCGTCCGACACGTTGCAGGCGTCACCGATTTGCGCCAGCCAATCCATGGTCCCGTCAAGACCTATAGGTGCAGAGCCAATCACCGGGCGCTGAGCACGCTCGAATTCGCGGATCGACGCCGTATAGAACGGATGGATTGCAGCCACCGCGGCACCGTCGAGCGCCATATAGAGCTCTCGCCACTCTCGCGTGGGTACAGTCGCACCAACCGCAAGCCCCATCGGTTCTAGCATCTGACCGATGCCTATCGGATCGGCCGGGAACATTTCTCCTAGCAAGGTGATCTTGGGTGCGCCGTCTTGATCCGCTGCGGCTCGCTGCACCGGGCCGGAGGCCACCTCTTCCGCTGCATAAGCGAGCATTGCGCCGGCCAGTACGTCTTTGGCTTCTGCGTGGGTAGGCACACCGAACCCTGGGACGTCGATACCAATGATCCGTACACCGTTTATTTCTTTCGGTAACAACCGAAGGGGCACACCTGAAGCCGTTGGTACACAGAGGTTTGTAACAACGATAGCATCGTAGTTCTTTGGGTCGGCCATCGCGTAAACAGCGTCGCGGATATCTTCAAAGAGCTTTCCGGTAACCAAGGTCTCCGAATTGAACGGCACGTAGCCAACACTACGCTTGGCACCGTAGAAGTGAGACGTGAACGTCAATCCGTACACACAGCAGGCAGATCCGGAGAGAATTGTTGCCGTTCGCCGCATGCGTAGGCCTACGCGGAGAGAGCCAAATGCCGGGCACATGCTCTGTGGCTGATCGTGAGGCCCTTTGGGGTAGTCTTCAGACAGCCGATTGAGCAGCTCGATGTTGCCAGAGCGCTCCGTGGTTGCCTTCAATTCTTCAGCACCGCCGTGGCAGCCAGGTACCGGCGCCTTGGCAGCGCTGGCTCCGTCAGTTGAGATGGGACGATTTCCGTCAGCCATCGCCTTAAATCTCCTCGTAGATCACTTCGAGGGAAGGCTTTTCCATCGAAGCCCGGCCACACATGTCCTGCACGGTCGCTGGTTCTAACTGGAAGCTAGCTCCCGTCTCCTCGGCGGCAAACAAACCGAGAAGGTCATCGTGCATGAGCGGCTCTGGATGGAGTGGCGGCGCTTCTGCAACGTTCACTCCCAGCTCTTCGAAGAGCGGGCCCCAATCGCTTTCTGGCGTGCCAACGATTTGGTAGGCAGCGCTTTTCCGACGGATGTCCTCGTCCGCTGGGATTGCTGACAGGACAGGAATTCCAACCTTTTCAGCAAAAGCTTGCGCCTGCCCCGTGCCGTCATCTTTGTTAATGACCATGCCAGCAACGCCGACGTTGCCGCCCAGCTTTCGGAAGTATTCCACTGCTGAGCAAACGTTGTTGGCAACGTACAGAGACTGAAGATCATTCGATCCGACGACGATCACCTTCTGACACATGTCGCGCGCAATCGGCAGGCCAAAACCTCCGCATACCACGTCACCCAAGAAATCGAGTAGGACATAGTCAAAGTCCCAGTCGTGAAATCCTAGTTTCTCGAGAAGTTCGAAGCCATGGATGATACCGCGGCCGCCGCATCCACGACCAACTTCTGGACCCCCAAGCTCCATGGCGTAGACACCATCTCGCTTGAAACAAACATCGCCGATGCCAACGGGCTCACCCGCCTCTTTCTTCTTTGATGAGGTTTCTATGATGGTGGGGCAAGCACGCCCCTCGAAGAGCAACGACGTCGTGTCGCTTTTGGGATCGCAACCGATGAGCAGAACCTTTTTGCCCTGCTGAGCCATCATGTAACTGAGATTGGCCAAGGTAAAACTCTTGCCGATACCGCCCTTACCGTAGATGGCGATGATCTGTGTTTCCTTTTTGGCTGGCTCAGTATGCACAGGATCGGGTTCGAGAGCCGCCTCAGCGCGAAGTGCGCTGTGGCGCTCTTCATCAGACTTCGGAAAGCGATCGCTTGACAGATCATCCACGGAAATTTCTCCAATCGAGCAACATTTTAAGGCACTTTGGGTCAGTGAACGCCGTGCGATATGCTTCATCCGCCTGGGTCGGCACCATTTGATGGGTTACCAATCCCGATAGCGACAAATGCTCACTACGGATCATATCGAGCAGCTGTTCCAAGTCTTCAGCGGCCCACTCAGCGGCGATGCGCAGACGTGCTTCTTTAATGAACGCTGGCGCGAACCTGAACTGGACATCGCCCGGGTAGAATCCGGCCAGAACGAGCTCGCCGCCTCGAGCTAAGCGGGCGATGAGATCGTTGAAGATCGTGTCGTTGCCGCTGGCGTCAACAATGCACTCGTAATCACGACGCGGATCATCGTCAGGAGCAATCGCCAGGCCAGCGCCGTCACTGCAGCGAGATGGATCGATTTCCCAGACGGTTGGCGCAGGATGCCCCAAAGCCAAAGTCAGGCGGCGAAGCAAACGCCCCAGCACACCGAAACCCACGATCAAGTCAGGTGGCTGATGACCACGCAAGGCGTGCAGGGCCGTTGCAGCCAACGATAGCATAGCCGCCTCCTCGGGCTTCAAGTCGCCTACCGGGTAAACCTTATCTGCCGCAATTCTGACCGTGGAGGCTGCACCTCCAAAAAGGCCGTGAGCGGATTTGTAACAGCGAGCACCAGCGATAAAAACACGCTGTCCTACGAGATCGGGCTGGTTTGAAGCGTGCCGCACAATACCAACGGTCTCGTAGCCCGGCACGAGCGGGTAAGCCATGCCCGGGAACGGCGGCATCACACCCGACCAGAAGAGCTTTTCCGTGCCAGTACTGATGCCGCTGACCTCGACATCCACGAGGACGTCATCATCATTGGCTGGCAGCAGCTCCAGACGCTCCACCGAAGCCTTGCTATCGCCCTGCAGCAAGACGGCATGAGCAAAAACTGGGGCCGCGACCTGAAGGTCAGCGTGCAATATATCTGTGTCCGGCAGATCGAAATCGCTGCGCTGGTGCTCGAGGGCTGTTTCGTCCATTCGACTTATCAAACTGTCTATCTGGACCGTGAGTTATGTGGCTGCGATCGAGCGGCAAGTCATTTTCTACCAAGTATGACGCCTGTTAAGAGTGGGTTTCGCGTTTTTCTCGGCTTGACCCTTGAAAAGCCTGCCTCACGCATCATGGAAACCAAGCGATTTTGTGATCTCGGCTCGCCTGTTCCCATCGCCCAAAGATAGATGCCGAAGTACGCGTCACCCATGGCTTGGGCTCCTTCGGTGCCGGCCATCGGCTCAGCAACCATCAGTGTTCCATCAGGTGGAAGCGCCGCATGGACTTTGCGTAAGAGCTGCTCAACTTCTCTATCATCATGGTCGTGCAAAATACGGATCAACGAGATGAAATCCGCGCTGGCCGGCAAATCATCTTCGTGAAAGTTCCCAGCGAAGAGGTTGCACCGGCCCGCCAAACCGTGGGCCGTGAGGTTTTTCTCCGCCTCAGGAATAACGGGCGGAAGGTCAAACAGCCCAAGCTTCGGCTCCGGATACGCCTGCCCTAAGGCGCTAAGGAACGCTCCTGATCCCCCACCGACGTCCATGACATGCTGGTATCGGTCAAAATTCACAGCAGCTAGAATTTCTTCTGATACAAAGGCCTGGGTCGTTCGCATCAGGCGTGAATAGGCCTCAGGCTCACCGTCGTCGTTGGCTACGCCCAACTGCTGCCGGGCGTATCCCCAGTATCGGCCCAAATGGGTTTCGCCCTTGGTCTGTCGCAGCAAATGTACGGGGTCGGTGAGGTCCTTGTAGAGAAGTCGATGATGGTGAACCATGTCGAAGACCGACGGGTTTCCCAAAAGGGCCGCGCCCTGAGCACCAAGCGCCAAATACTGTCCGTTCCGAGTCACCGTGAGCAAATCAAGTGCCTGCGCTGCCTTCCCCAATCGGAGAAGTGCCTCGCCTGGTACGCCGACTTCATCCGCGAGTGCGTCGATGGGCCGACTGCCCGTCCGCAGTGTCTCGAACAGGTTGAGCTCTGTACACGCTAGAAGGACCTGCGAGTAGACAAAGCCCGCACACAGATCGAACAAAGCCGACGCTCGCCGTTTGGCGATGCCTTTCACAATAGGCAAAGACAAAGCGGTGCGCTGGAAACGCCGCGACATGAACAGTCGATTGCGCCATCGCGCTAACGCTTCACGCACCCCTACGCCTCTCCACCGCCGACAACACCAGCGCATGCTAACACAACCCCAGATCAACCTTTCTGGAGCCCTAGGTGGTGAAATGTGCCGCCTGCGAAGGAAGTCAAATGGACGTGCCTCCCCAGGTATTCGACCTACATCCAAACTAAGGTGCAAGCTGCGTGCGTGAGGAGGCATCCAAACCGTGCCCCAAAAGCGCGTCGCCATCGTCGGTGCAGGCATCGCCGGTTTAACAGCGGCGGCTGTGCTGTCGCGTTCTGCCCAAGTCGATATCTACGAGCGGGATGATCGGCCCGGGGGTAAGGTGCGGCAGGTGCGGTGGGGCAACCGTGCGATCGATTGTGGACCGACTGTGTTCACCTTGCGCGAAGTGTTCGACGATATCTTCCAAGCCTGCGGCGAGGAGATCGACGACCACATTCAGCTGCAGCCGCTTGACGTTCTGGCACGGCACGCTTGGCCTGACGGTAGTCGGCTCGATCTCTATGCGGACAAGGAAAAGACGGCGGAAGCGATTTCGGCGTTCGCCGGGCCGCGCGAAGCTGACGCTTATCTCGACTTTCTTCGGATGGCCGGAACCACGTGGGATACCGTCTACGAGCCCTTCGTGAAGCAGGCCAAACCCAGCTTGCTCAACATGATTATGAAGGTGCCGCCAAAACGGCTCTTCCGCCGCGACCCTTACCTGACCATGTGGCAAGAGCTTTCGGTGCGTTTCAAAGACGAGCGACTTCGGCAGCTCTTTGGGCGGTATACGACTTATTGCGGTGCCTCGCCTTTCAAGGCGCCCGCGACATTGGCGTTGATTGCCCATATCGAACAAGAAGGCGTCTGGACCGTCCGTGGAGGTATGGCCTCACTGGCCGCGGCCTTGGTTCGCGTGGCCGAAGCGCGAGGCGCACGTTTTCACTATGGGGCCTCTATCCAGGAAATGTCGATCTCCGGTGGTCGCGTCAGTGGGCTCGCCGAGCACGGCGACGCAGACCTCGTCCTTTACAACGGCGACGGGGCGGCCTTGGCAAACGATGGGGCTATTACGCAGGGCAAGAATGACCCCGCCTCGCTCAGCCCCAGTGGTCGCACGCAGTCCGCTGTGACAATGTCGTTCTTGGGGCAGACGGAGGGTTTTGAACCGGCCGTTCATAACGTGCTGTTCTCAAATGATTATCGGGCTGAATTCGACGACGTGTTTGATCGTCATCGAGTCCCTCAGCAACCCACCGTTTATCTCTTCGCGCCCGATGCCGAAGGGCCAGACATCGACGACAAAAGGCACTTTTGCCTGATCAACGCGCCTGCCCACGGCGATACGCATACGTATACGGAGGAGGATGAGCGGCTGTGTCAGAACAAAATCATGGCACAAGCGAAAGCTTGCGGTCTGAACCTGAAGCC
>JABSRH010000194.1 GCA_013215175.1 Parvularculaceae bacterium
TATTACCTCACTGCCTGCCGAGCGATGGGGGAGGGACCAGTCCACTTCTCCGTACCCACCGGCAATTTCGGTGATATCTTCGCCGGGTGGGTGGCGAAGCAGCTCGGCGCGCCGGTGGGTAAGCTCATCGTGGCTGTGAATGAGAACGACATCCTCGATCGGGCCCTGCGGACAGGCGTCTACGACAAACGCGGCGTCAAGCCGACAACAGCCCCGTCGATGGATATTGAGGTCGCTAGCAATTTTGAGCGGGCGATCTTTGAGGTGGCTGGCCGCGATGCCGACCTGACCCGAGGCTTGATGGAAGATCTCAAGTCGACGGGGAAGTTCACCCTGCCGCCTGTGGTGTTGTCCGCCTTGCAGGATGAGTTTCTGTCCTACCGCGCTAAGGAGCAAGAGATCACGGATATCATCGCGCGTATCGCGACAGAGACGGGTGAGCTGGTGGATCCTCACACGGCGATTGGCTTGAAAGCTGCTGAAGATGCTCGGGCTGATGGCTTGCAAGGCCCGATCGTTACCCTGGCCACCGCGCACCCAGCGAAGTTCCCCGATGCCGTGCAAGCGGCCAGCGGAAGAATGCCTGACCTACCCGTAGGCGGCGATGACCTCTTCAGCCGCAACGAGAAGTTCTCGGTGGTGAGCAACGATATCGACGCTGTGAAAGCCAGCATGCGCCAGCACCGCGCCTGAACGTTAACGAAAACCTAACTACGCCTTGCGTTCAGGCCCTTTTGCACCCTACCTACAAGGTCGGGTGAAGTGGGTTATGTGGGTGTGATGATGGGCGATCTTGGCGACGCCTTGTCCTTCGGAAATTACGGCGCTGCTCTGCAGCAAGCCGCTGCCATGCATCCGTCTGATTACTCTCTCGCAGAGATGGTGATCGTCGGCGGGCTTGGCGCGGGCGCTGTGCTGATGTTGGTGCTCATGCTCGTGCGCCGCTCGGGCACGGCAGCCGCTGGCTTCGCCCTGGTCGCCCTCTTTGCCCTGTCGATGGCTATGCTCTTCGGAAGCTTGGACTTTTTGACCCGGGGCACGCGCCTTTTGATCGGCTGCCTGACAGCCAGTGCTTTGGTGCTGTTCGTCAACGCCGTGCTGCATACGGGGCGTGAGAACCTGCTGGTGGCCGGGCTCTCTGCGGTGGTGATCGGTGTTCTCATCACGCTCGGCGGATTGAGCGCGACGGGTATGGGCTACGCCAACGAAGCGAAGCTGGCGATGATCGCGGCATCGCTGTTTGCGGTGCTGACGCTGGTGTTTGCGGTGTTCCGGCCAAGTTTTGGGCGTATTTTCCTCGTGCTTTGCGTTTTTGTGGCCGTCGCTTCCGGCGCGTTCATGCTCGATACGTTCTCGGTTATGCTCGATGGGCTTTGGATGACCGTCGCGCCCGCTGGCGTGGCATCCGGTGCGCTCCTGCTGGCTGCCCTGGCCGCGCCGTTTTTGGCCGACGAAGTGAGACTGGGCAGCGCTGCGGCAGCGGCTGCGGGTGGCTACGGTGCATCCATGGCGATGGAGCCGGGACCGCTCTTCCAGGGCTTTGATGACGACGATGGTCGAGCCGATGCGAACGATGATCCGTTCTTCGCAGCGAGTATGGGCGATCCCGAGCCTTACCAGGCCGAGCCTCAAGAAGAGCTGCCGCCCTTCATCGAGGGGGTGCAGGCGAACCACCGCGCCGAGGCCATGTCGCCGCTGGAGTCGCCGCCTCAGTTCCCCGATCCTGAGCCTGCTGAGACTGGGCCGGTCGATCCAGTGTCGAGCTATTGGAGCGCCGGGGCTGGTGCTGCGCTAGAAACGCAAGCCGACGAGTATGTTTGGGATGCCTTGGCGGATCAGGAGGTTCGCTGCGGCGACGATGTCCTCCGCGCCTTTGCGGCCCGCTCGCCCCTCGATTTGACGCCGGAGGGCCTGCGCGAGCGCATCGATCCACGCCAGCTGCCGGACTTTGATCAGCATGTGCTCGGCGGTGGCGATCCCGTTTCTGGGCCGTTTGATATCGCTGTGCAAACGCAAGCGGCCGCTTTCCGGTTCGTGGGCCGCCGTCAGGTGGATCATGACGGCATCTTGATGCGCCTTGATGGTGAAATCCGCGAAGCCGCGGCGCCTGCATCGGCTCCGACAACACCGCAGCAGGCTTATCAGGCGCCTGAACCCGCCGTTGCCCAAGAGCCGATGGCCCGCTCGGGCATGATGCTGGATCTCGAAACCCGACCAGTCGTGCGACTGGGCGATCGCGGTGCTACCGGTTTTGACGCCACACCGTCTCGCAGTCCGAAGAATGCCGAGGAATTGCGCGAGCTCATTGATAAGGCGGCCATGCAGTTGGCCGCGATGATCGAGCAAGATCCTCGCAGTGGTGCCTTTGCTGTCATTGATGGGCACGCGCTGGGTGCTCGAGCCGACGTGCTGGCGAGTGCCGTGGGCCGGGCCGTGACTTCCAACAAGCTGCCGCGGGGTGCTTTCCTCGTGGGCCTGGATGTCGCCAGCCTAGGATCGCCTCGTGCGATCCAACGGGCGACCGAGGACATCCGTGCCGCTGGTGGCGGGGCGGCGTTCATCGTCCGTGACGGTGGCAATAAGCTCGGAAAGCTGCGCCCCGATATGATCTGGATCGACGCCATGGATGCTCAGTTGGAGCGTCGTCGCCGGTCAGTTGTCGAGGCCTTGAACAAGCGCTTTGGTGTGCCGGTTCTTATCCGCGACATTCACGATGGTGGTGAGGCGGAGTCGGCTCGTGATCAGGGGGCTCGGTTCGCCACGGGACGTCCGTTTGGCCAACAAGAACTGCCGCCGGTGGCGATGCCAGACGCCGCTGTACCCCCGTCAGCAACGCCATCACCAGCTCCGGCGCAGCAGTCAGCACCTGCACCCGCGCCACATCACCCGGCAGCGCCGTCATCGGTGCGGTCGCTGAAGTCCCAAGGCTTGCGTTGAGAGGGCGTTAGTTGGGTCGGCCGCCGGGGCGGTCTTCGCCCTTTAGCTGCGTCAAATCAGAGATGCCAAGAAGGTGGAGAGAATCCGCCCAAACATCTGAAGTTTCGTTGAAAATGATCTCTCGCTTCGGGTCAAGTGTGAGCCAGTCGTTGCGCTTAATTTCGTCATCGAGCTGGCCAGCATCCCATCCGGCATGCCCCATGATCAGGCAAGCGTTGGCCGGTGCGGTAGAGGTATGGCACAGTGCTTTGAGCGCAGTCTTCGATGCCGTGAGCCCTACCTCAGGCGTGATGAGCATCGTGTCCTCTTGGCGGTAGTCGAGGCTGTGCAGCACGGCGCCGCGCTGCATATCAACGGGGCCGCCATAATGCAGCGGCCTCTTGGCTGACAGCTCATCGCATTCAACGCCGAGGTCCGAGACAATGTCTGCCAAGGTCACGCCCTTCATGGGCTTGTTGACCACCACGCCGAAGGCATGCTCCTCGTTGTAGCTACAGATGAGGCAAACGGCTTCTTCGAACGGGGTGTCAGCGAGATGGGGCATCGCCACGACGAGGCGCCCGGTGAAACCGCGGGAGAAGTCCAACAGCGGTGGAGAGCGCTCTAAGGTCATGCCCAACGCCTTCGGCCTCGCCAGCCCACTTCACCATGCGGCGAAATAACCTATCAAGCTAACGTGATGCTTTTCAGTCGCACAAACATCTGCGCTTGCGGTTCTGATCGATTGGCCCCATCGCGACTGCGCACCAAATGAAGGGTGCGATTGCCCAATAGAGGAAGTCTGTCCCGATGATTGAAACTGGCCAAAGCCTGCCCGCTGTCCAACTGTTTGAAGCCACTGGTGAGGGGCCTAAGCCGACGACCACCGAAGAGCTGTTCGCTGGCAAAAAGACGGTTCTGTTTGCTGTTCCCGGCGCTTTCACGCCAACCTGCTCAGCACGCCACCTGCCTGGATTCGTTGAGAAAAAAGACGAATTGAGCGCCAAGGGCGTTGATCAGATCGCCTGCATCTCGGTGAACGACGCCTTCGTCATGGACGCTTGGGGTAAAAGCGCTAACGCTGAGGGCATCACGATGATTGCTGACGGCAACGGAAGCTTCGCGGAAGCTGTTGGCCTCGAAATGGATGGCACGGGTTTTGGCATGGGCAAACGCGCTCAACGCTTCGCCATGGTACTCGACGGTACCAAGGTCGAAAAGCTGTTCGTCGAAGAGCCTGGCGCCTTTGAAGTGTCGTCCGCTGAGCACGTTCTGGCCAATTTGTAGGCCAAAACCGCCCAGATTTGGCCAGAGGGGCTTTGCATTTTAACCGGTGCGTGGTCATCATAGCGGGATGACGTCGGATTTACTTCCCGCCGCCCCCTCTGGCGTGCTCGTGCAACGCCCCAGGGTCCAAGCGCTTCTGGGCTCGTTCGTGGTAACGATCGGCGCCGTCTTTGCCGCGTTGGCAGCAGCCGCTCTTCTGCTGGTGGCGTTCCCGTTGATGATGGCCGCCACGGCGACCATGCAATCGTCGGCTAAGCGCCGTGGTTGGACGGAGCTCGAGCCCGCCGAGGCGTAGTGTCCACAGGCCGTTAGGAAGATCCGAAGCCGCCGTTTCCACGGCGGCTTTTTCTTTTTCTGCTAGAGCAGCCCGTCACCGTCCGGATCGAGGAACTCGTGCAGGTGCACGATGAAGTAGCGGGTATGGGCGCTGTCCACCGTGGCCTGCGCCTTGCCGCGCCAGGCTTTCTCCGCCTCGGCAAAGTTCGGGTAGATGCCGACAATATCGACCTCGTCGAGGTCCTTGAAACGGGCTTCGCGGGGGCTGGTCAGTTCGCCGCCGAACACAAGGTGAAGCAGCTGTTTGGGTTGGTCTTCGCTCATGAAAAAGCTCCAGAGATCAGGGGCGCAGGCTACTCAGATCGCTGGGTAGGTGCGACAATCGGTTCACAACCTCCGGATAGAGTTGTGCGGCGGTGCACACAAGGCCTGCTTGCCGGGGATTTGCCTTTCCGAACTCAAAGCCGCGTTGCAGGTGGTCGCTGACCACGGCGCCCGCTTCTTGGGCGATGAGGGTGCCGGGCGCTGCATCCCAATCGGCTTTGGCAGCGAGCGCGATGGTGGCATCGAAGGCGCCACTGGCAACGAGGGCCATGCGGTAACTGGTGGAGTTTTTGTAGGCCACGTTCATGGATGGCCAAGGCTGCGGCCAACCGGGGTGGCTGAACATGCGATCTGCGCCAATCATGTTGGCACCTTCCAGCGTTGATTGGTCGCTGGACTGGACATTCGGTCCGTTGAGGGTGGTGCCGAGGTCTTTCGCGGCGGCGTAGAGCTCGTCACGCGCTGGGGCGTAGATGACGGAGGCGACGGCTTCGCCTGCTTCGACGACAGCGAGGCAAACCGTGAATTGATCATCGCCCCTCAAGAAGGCGCGGGTACCGTCGATGGGATCGACGACGAGCGTGCGGGGTTTTTGCAGGCGCGCGAGATCGTCTTGGCTCTCTTCGGACAGCCAGCCGTAGTCCGCACGCGGTCCGGTCATCAGTGCTTCGCGCAGA
>JABSRH010000195.1 GCA_013215175.1 Parvularculaceae bacterium
CGAGACAAGGCCTCTAACGCAGGTTCAACGAGGGCGTTGCCGAGGCCCTGAGGGGCAAACATCGGCCGAGCCAGACGGCCATCGCGCCAGGCTTCTAACGCCGTGGCCCGCATCAATTGCGCAGAAGCTTTCTCCGGCGGCAAGTTGATGACGGCCATCGACATGGGTTCCCAGAAACGGGAATAGGCCGGACCTTCACCGCCGCAAAGGCCCGCGATCGTATCGTCCTCTTTCGCGAGCAATAAACGCACGGCACGGATCATGTCACCAAGGCCGACCCCTTTGGGGCGGCGCTTCGCGTTGAACACCCACCAAGGGACAGGCCCATCGTTCATATCGACAACCCAGCGCTCATCCGTAGCCAGATCAACGAAGGGGAAGCGTGCCGCTTCGGCTGTCACCATTGTATCATCCGGCGCCTTTGCGAGTCGCCGGTAGGCCTGCACGGAAGAATTGCCCGACAAGACCAGGTGATTGCCATTGTCGATGACACGATCGAGGCGGCTATCGTGATACGAGCGGCAACGCCCACCGGCTTGGCCAGCGGCCTCATAAACAGCAACGCGTTGCCCGAGCGCCAGTGCGTTGAGCGCGGTGGAGAGGCCGGCCAAACCGGCACCCACGATATGCAACGTACCCGTCATGCTGCCACCGCCGGGCCCGGCCCGAAGGCTGCATAGCGCAGACCGCGAAAGAGCTTTTGTCTTTTAGATAGGAGTGGCCGCGCAGGATCGAGCCGCCAGCCGAGGGTCTCGATGCGCTCCAGATACCCTTCGTAGGCGCCCATCATCATCAGTGCAGGCCGCAAAGCCTTGCGGCTGTGGAGCGGAGCCAACTGCCTCGCCTGATCATAATGGCGCTTGGCCTCCTGACCCAGTGCACGACGAATGGCAGGAAGCGCACCACTCCGGGCCACGTCGGCAGGCGACGCGCCAGCTAACTCGTGTTCCGTCAATAGCTCCGAAGGAAGATAGAGGCGACCAATGCCAGCGTCTTCTTCAACGTCACGCAGAATGTTCGTAAGCTGAAGAGCATCACCGAGAGCCAACGCGAACTCATCGCTCTCGGTTCCTTGCCACGCTCCAAAGGCACGGATCGACATGATGCCGACGGTGCCAGCCACGCGGCGGGTATAAAGAGCGAGGTCTACGCGCGTTGGCGCAACAATCGGCCCTGAGGCATCCATGGCCATGCCGTCGATCATGCCTAAAAACTCAGCCTGCGGCAGACCATAATCAGCCACGGGGACGAGCAGCGCCTCGCCAATAGTTGAAGCTGGCGTGCCCGCGAACAACGCGCCGACTTCGCCGCGCCAGGCATTCAGGGCCTCGTGCTTCTCGTCAGCCGACCAAGGACCATCGGCGATATCATCCACCACACGGCAAAAGGCATAGATCGCATGCATCGCCGCCCGGCGGGGCTTGGGCAGGATTCCCATCCCCGCGCCAAAGCTGGTTCCTGAAGCCTTGGTTATGGCCGAGACCACCTCGTCCGGTGCGCCGTCAACTTGGCGAGGGAGAAGATCTGTCAGCAGATCATTCATGCCGCCTTTCTCCCACCAAAAGCTGTATCCAACATACCGCCTGCACCCGCAGCTAAAAAGTCGGCTTTCGTCAGCGCCACACGTCCCGCCACAGGGTCATTCCTTGACAGGCGCAGATGCAAGCGTTTTGCCAGGCGGAGGATCACGGCGCTTTCGGCCGCTAAGCGGCGGCTCTTGAGGTGGCGCACAAGGTCGCCAGCTTGATCGTTGAGCTCAGCGCAAACCTCCAGCAGTTGATCCATTACCCGGCGCAAACCCGGCGACGCCGCGTCGGCAAGCACGTCATCAAAGCTAGCGCCCATCTCCGCCAGCCAGTCCTGGGGAAGATAGCTTCGGTCGATCTCACGCAAGTCTTCACCCGCATCCTGCAGATGGTTGAGGATTTGAAGCGAGGTGCAAAGCGCATCCGACGCTGGGAACAGCGCACGATCCTCGCCGTGCAGGTCGAGCAGGAATTGTCCCACAGGGTTGGCCGACCGGCGGCAATAATCGAGGAGCTCGTCCAACGAAGCATAGCGGGTCTTCACGGCGTCTTGTGAGAACGCGCTGAGCAAGTCCGAACCCCGCTCCAACGGCACGCCTGCCGCAAGCAGCGACGCGCGCAGCGCCGTGGGCTTGGTCAGACCTTCCGCTTCACCATGCAGCACCTGGCGATAAGCCTCGAGCCGCTCCAATTTCTCATCGGACGACAGATGCGGCGCATCGCCGATATCGTCGGCAGCGCGGGCGAAGTCGTAATAGGCCTTCACATGGGGTCGATGTGGGGGTGCAATCAGGAACGAGCCCACGGGAAAATTCTCGTCCCCTGCGCCTTTTCCCGACGAGGCTTGAACCTCTTCATCGCGATAGAGCCTCACCATCCCCCAACTCCACACAGCTCGAAATATCTCTGGGTGCGCTGCATCATAATGAACCTTACGTAGACGGTTCGCGTCGGTCCAGCGAAGGGTTACCTATGCTCATTATCTCTGCCCTGTCTCTCGCCATCTGGGTCTACCTCCTGGGGTTTCGAGGCCAGTTCTGGCGCGCGGATCAAGTGCTTCCGGCTGCAAAACAGCCTAGCAAATGGGCCGATGTGACGGTGGTGATTCCGGCGCGCGACGAAGCCGAGACCATCGGCACCGTCGTCGGCGCGCACCAGATGTCAAAGTATCCAGGTTCGCTGGATATCGTGGTAGCGAACGATAGCTCGACGGATGGCACCGCCGAGATCGCCGAAAACACGGAGGGGCCGAGACCGGTCGAGGTCCTCGACGTCCCTCCCTTAACCGTTGGTTGGAGCGGCAAAATTTGGGCGCTTCACAATGCCATCGAAGTGATCAGCGCCCGCGAACAGACGCCAGGCTATGTTCTCTTCACTGACGCCGACATCCAAGTTGACGAGACCCTGTTCACCAAGCTCGTCGCCGTGGCGGAGCGCGATGGCCTCGCGCTGACGTCCATCATGGCACGACTCGACAATTCTGGCTTCTGGGGCCGATGGCTGGTCCCCGCCTTCATCTTCTTCTTTCAGAAGCTCTACCCCTTCCCGCTGATCAACGATCCGGCGAGCTCGGTGGCGGGCGCGGCGGGCGGCGTGGTGCTCATCCGGTGGGACGCGCTGCAAGCCATCGGCGGCATGGAAGCGATCCGCGAGGCGCTCATCGACGACTGCACCTTAGCCGAAAAGGTGAAGGCTAGCGCTCCGGGTACGCGCATCGGCCTCTACCTTTCATCAGCCTTCGGCCAAGCCACAAGCCTGCGCGACAACCAAAGCTATCAAGCCATGGAGGCCATGATCGCCCGCACCGCCTACGCCCAACTGGGATACAACCCGCTAGCTCTCATCGGCACACTGATGGGCTTAGGCCTCGTCTACCTCGCCCCGGTCGCAGCGACCCTCATCGGCTTCGCCGCCGGCCAGGGTTGGCTCGCGATCACGGGGGCCCTCAGCTGGCTGATCATGGCCGTAGCCTACAAGCCGACAGCCAAGATCTACGGCGAAGGCATAGCATTCGCTGTGATGCTTCCGTTCGCTGCTGCCGTCTACGGATGGTTCACCTGGTTGTCCGGCTGGCGCCACATGCGAGGACGTGGCAACGCCTGGAAAGGCCGCAACTACACCCATTCCTGACGAGCAAAGGCGACGGCATCCTTGATCGTCTCATCAAGTGGTCGCGCTTTAAAACCTAGATCTTTCTCAGCATAGGTTGCATCAAACGAAACAGGCTGCGCCGCCAGGCGAACACCGTCGAGCGGTGCCATTACAGGGCGACTACGGAGCTTCGCCAACCCTTCATCCACATGGGCCGCAACCTTGGCTAGACCCACAGGCACCTCCAGCGCGGGCGGCTTCACGCCAGCTGCCTCCGCCACTGAGGCTGCAAAGGCCTTGAGGCTTAGGTCATGCCCCGAGAGAAGATAGGGACCCTCCGCCTGCGTCTTATCAAGCGCGGCCAACACGCCCGCTGCCACATCGCGAACGTCGATCACATTGATCCGACCCTGCATCACGCCAGGCAGCTTTCCAGCCACCACGTCGCGCACAAGACGCATCGGCGGCGTCGGCCGATGATCGCCAGGGCCAATGGGCGCCGTGGGCCGCACCACGACGCTGTTGCTGTGCACCTCTCGCACTTCCAGCTCCGCCATCCGCTTTGAATGCGCGTAGGGCCCTATGAGGTCGTTGGGCTCACTCGCTTCACGCCCGGTTAGCGTCCGCTCATCTTCTCGGCCAGTCGGCATCAGTACCGTGTACGAACTGACGAGCACCATCCGTACATCAAGCTTATGCGCAAACTGCGCCGCCATGACGGAGCCTGCGCGATTGACGTGGTCAAATTCCTCCGGGTTCGGTCGCCACAGATCCGTCAGCGCCGCGGCATGGATCACCGCATCCACCGCGCCCACCGTCTTCCAAGCTGCCGGATCGTTCACCGATCCCACCACCTGCAAAAAGGGCGCGTCGGGGTTCGTCTCAAGGTCCAGACCGATGGGCGTATCGCCCCGTGCACCGATCATCTGGCACAGATGCCGCCCCAAGAACCCAGTGCTGCCGGTGACAAGAATCCGCTGGCTCATCCAGGCTCTCCGCAGACCAGCAAGGCCTCTCCACGGACGGAACTCGCCACAAGGAAGTCGTCGCCCAGCACAGCTGCTGTCGCGCCTGAAAACAACTGTCCGGACGGGTCTTCAAACAACAACTCAATCTCCTCGGTGTCCGGATCAACCAAGACAATCCGTGTCGCGGCCCGCTGCGTGTGCCCGTAACGGTAGAGCCCAAACCGCCACAGCGAAGGCTGTAGCGCGGCCACGATCCCTTCGTTCGACGTGTTGAGGTTATCCGGCGCCCCCGGCAAGGGGATCGTGCGGCCGCTTTCTAGGTGCGTGAGGCGCCTACCGCGCATCTCGGCAACCCAAAACTGCTCATCAAACACCGCGATACCGTTGGGAAGGGCGAGACCTCGTCGAACGGTCAGGGCCGTTCCAAGGTCTGCGACAGCTCCATCCATTCGCTTGATAATCAGATGCCACCAACGCCTCTCACATTCTGACCTGTCCAGCGTCACGTACCCTTTAAACTGCGGCCCCAACAGTTCTGTGTCTGGATCATCCTCGAAGGTCAGAGATGCGAAATCATTAGCTGCACACAATGCCTTCGGTGACCATTCCCAGACATTGCTGGTGACCTCGCTCAATACCTCACCTGATGGAGCGTAGCTCGTCATCGTTGATGGCGAACGATTCCAAGTTGTGATCGAGATTGCTCCTTGCTGCGGATTATGGTCAATCACCCCAAAACCACCATCATCGCCATTAACCGATGTCGGCAGGGGCTCAACGTGAATTCCATGAGGCTTTGAACCCGGAAGCACATTTGACGAGATGGCACTGCCCGAGTTTAAACTAGGGAGCTGAAGTTCGTAAATTCCCCCCGTGACATCGGCGAGCCGAT
>JABSRH010000196.1 GCA_013215175.1 Parvularculaceae bacterium
CGCGCAGACCGAGATCAACACGGCAGAAGTATGTGCCGCGCTGGAGAGAGTGGCGAGTGACTGGAACCTCGCCATTCGAGACGAGGCACTCAACGGACTAGCGAAGCGCGCGCCTGAAACGGCCCTGACCTTGGTTCGGAACGCACTTCTGGGTGACAGCGCCACACTGGCCCTGTTCGAAGCTGCTGAGAGACTCGCCGACACTAGCCTGGCTGGCGTTCTCAAGGAACTTTGGTTGAGCGAAAGCGGTGACCGGCAGCTGGATGAGGCAGCCAGGGCAGCCTTCGCCGCTTGCTCAACCGAAAACGACGGTTAAGCCTCAACCATCCGCCAGCGAATGGTCTCGCCTGCGTGGAATGGCACGGTCAGGGTATCGCCGCCGCCGATGGTAGCGGGGATCTCATGTTCTACGCACTCAAGGGTCACCGTGCCTTCGTTCAACGGCAAGCCATAGAACGCCGGACCGTGCAGGCTGGCGAAGCCTTCAAAGTGCTCGATAGCGTCTTCTTCATCGAACACCGCTAGGTAGCTTTCGAGCGCATACGGAGCGTTGAAGATTCCCGCGCAGCCACAGGCGCTTTCCTTCGCGTGCTGTGCGTGCGGCGCGGTGTCGGTGCCCAGGAAGAACTTCGCCGTACCCGCGGTGGCAGCCTCGCGAAGGGCCAAGCGGTGCAGCTCTCGCTTCGCCACCGGCAGGCAATATTGGTGCGGGTTGATGCCGCCCTTAAAGATCGCGTTCCGGTTGATGTGCAGGTGCTGCGGCGTGATCGTTGCCGCCACCAACGGCCCCGACTCCTTCACGAAGTCGACCGCGTCCTTGGTGGTGATATGCTCGAAAACCACCTTGAGTTTCGGGAACCGCTCGACCAGGTCGCGCAAGATCCGGTCGATGAACACCGCCTCGCGGTCAAAGATGTCGATGTCGTCGCTGGTCACCTCACCGTGGATGAGCAGCGGCATGCCGATGGCTTCCATCCGCTCCAACACTGGGAAGATGTTAGCGACATCCGTCACGCCGGAATCGGAGTTCGTCGTCGCCCCCGCTGGATAGAGCTTGGCCGCGGTCAGGACTCCGTCCGCATGACCCTGGGCGACATCGTCGGGATCAATCGTGTCCGTCAGGTAGCAGGTCATCAGCGGCTCAAAGCCCGCGTTCTCCGGTGTCAGCGCTGCGCGGATGCGATCGCGGTAAGCCGCGGCATCGGCGGACTTGATGACCGGGTCGACGAGGTTCGGCATGACAATCGCTCGCCGGAACTGGCGCGCCGTGTAATTGACCACTGCCTTCAGCATCTCACCGTCACGCTGATGCGTGTGCCAGTCGTCAGGCGTGCGGATGGTGATGCGGTCCATGCGAGTCCCCAAACGGCGTCGGCTCCCCCTAAGACTCAGTCGGCAAGGATAACAAGGCAAGGAAGGGCCAGATTTTTCCTATGACACCGCTTTTTTTCATCGCTGGCGGGTCACTGGCGGTACTCTGTCGTCACGCTGGCGGGCCCGGAAGAGGCAGATTTGAGGCTTGAATGATGTGGAGACGGCAGCAATGTCCACCGACATGAACTTGGACACGGCGAAATTGAAGCGATGGCGCGAGGAGCGCTGCTGGTCGCAGGACCATTTGGCAGCAACCTCGGGCTTGAGCCTCCGCACCATTCAGAGGCTGGAGCGAGGCGAGGGCGTGTCACGAGAGACCGCTCGCGCGCTGGCTGCAGCCTACGCCGTCGGCGTGGAAGCGCTGATGGTGGACCCTGAAACCAAGGCCAACGAATTGGCCGACCAGCGGAAAGAAGCCATGCAAAGTCAAGCGCGAAAAATGTTCCTCATCCACCTCCTCGTCTTCCTCGGCGCCATGGGTCCCCTCGTGGTGATGGACATCGTCGGTACACCAGGCGAGTCCTGGACCATCTGGCCCGCGCTCGGCTGGGCGACGACCTTGTTCGCCCACGGGATCACGGTGCTGGCGTCGGGGTTGGATTTGGATGAGGGCTGAGGCCGAGCGTTCTGATATTAGGGCAGACTAATTCCTGGCCACGTGCAAGATCAGAGCGAGTATTCCTATGGAGACAAGGACTCCACCCGTCAGCAATGCCATGTCCCCAATGAAAGCCGCCTGAGATGGCGTCACGGGCAATTGCCCCTTGCTCGGATCTTCATCGACAGCAGAGCCAACGACAGAAAGGGCTCGACCGAAGAGTGCTATTGAGAACCCCATCATCAGCAAAACATATCTCAACTGCTGCTCCGTATGTTCCTCTTTTTCCTATTCTCTGTCGACTTTGGTAGCGCCGGCCATCTCAGTCAAACCACCGGCGATATCCTTGCTGTTGTTCAAGCGACCGTTTGAAAGGTGGTTGTCTACCCACGTCTGCGGGCTCTCCGGAAGAGCCGGTCTGGTATTGCCACCTCGAAGAAGGGCGCCCCTAGACTCTCCTCCACGCCTATGCTCTACGCCTCGTTCCTGCGCGTGCCTGGCCCACGGCATTGCCTCGGCGCGCCTGAATGAAGGAGATGAAAATGCCCAAGATGAAGACCAAGTCGGGGACCAAGAAGCGATTCAAGGTCACTGGCACCGGCAAGATCATGGCTCTCGCCACCGGCAAGCGCCACGGCATGATCAAGCGCACCCCTAAGCAAATTCGCCAGAAGCGCGGCATGAAACCGATGGCGGAGTGCGATCAGCGCATCGTCAAAAAGTACATGCCCTACGCACGCTAAGGAGGAGCCCACATGTCACGCGTCAAAGGGGGACCTTCGTCCCACGCCCGTCACCGCAAGATCATCAGCCAAGCCAAAGGCTATCGTGGTCGTCGCAAGAACATCTTCTCAGCTGCCAACCAGGCGGTGGAGAAAGCCGGCCAGTACGCTTATCGCGACCGGAAGGCCCGCAAGCGTGAGTTCCGCAAGCTGTGGATCCAACGGATCAACGCTGCTGCTCGCCTGCACGGCCTGACCTACTCGACGTTCATGGGCGGCCTCGCCAAAGCTGGCATCGAGGTTGACCGTAAGATGCTCGCCGACATCGCTGCGAAAGAGCCACAAGCCTTCGAAGCGTTTGCCGAGCAAGCCAAAGCGGCCCTCGCCTAGCGAATTCTCTGTTCCTCGGAACAAGGAAGCCTCCTCGGTCCCGCCGGGGAGGCTTTTTTATACTCCGTTGACGGAAGCCTTAGGCAGCGCCGCGGGCAGTTTCTGGTTCAACGGTTTTCAGAGGTAACGTGACGCTGAATGTGCTGCCTTCGCCCAACACCGATTCCACACGGATCGTGCCGCCCATCAATTCCGTCAGCTCACGGCAAATCGACAGACCTAGACCAGTACCTGTGCTGGCCGTGGCGAGCTGTTGGTCCTCACCCGGATAACCGCGAAGCAACCGCTCGATGACATCACCAGAGATGCCAATGCCCGTGTCCTTCACTGAGTAACGAATGAGACCTCGCCCAGCTGGGGCGGCCGTGAGGGTGATCGAGCCTCGCTCCGTATACTTGACGGCGTTGCTCAGTAAATTGCTCAGCACCCGCTCCATACGGGGGCAGTCCATGATGACTTCGGCTGGCAGGCGTTCGTCACGCTCGATGGAGACACTAATGTCCTTGCGGCGAGCCCACATGTTGGCCACGGATTCGAGGGCCTCGAGGAATTGCTGTAGATTGATCGGCGCATCGTCGAGTTCCACCAGGGCGCTGATGCCTTGGTCTTTCTCGAACACATCCGTCAGTGTGGTGCGCATCTTCAAGACAGCGTTGGACGCCTGGGTTAGTTCCCGCGAGCGATGCTGAAGCGGCGCCTCTTCGAATAGCTCACCGAGAATGCTGTCCAGCGTCGCAAGAGGTGAACGAATATCGGTGGCTGCTTTACGCAGCGCTTGGCCGTGCTCGTCCAGCAAGTGTTCAATGTGGGAACGGGCGATGTCGGCGTCCCCTAACGCCGTGTGCAGATCTCTTTTCGATTGCGTTAGCGCCGAGTTCGCCTGGGTGAGTTTTCGGAATGAATTGGCGATGGCGCGATGGGCCGGCACGAAGATGAAAAGCGCCTCAGCACAGAGCACCAAAATCGCTGCAATTAAGCTGAGTGTACTGATGAATTTAGCACGCTGGACGCTTTTTGAAGCTTGTCCCTCAAGGCCTTGGACGGCTTGGTCGAGGACGGCCACCATGGCTTCGACGTTGTTGATATCCGTGATCGAGCGCACTGCCTCGGCTTCGCCGCGGGTGGCCGAATCCACCCTCACGAGAAACTGAGCGACATGGTCCCGCAGTGCGGTACCGTCTCTTGTCTCGAGATAAACCTCACCGCGCCGTTCAGCCCCCTCAGACGTGAGGCCAAGCGACCCGCCACTGGTGAGAGCTTGGTGCCCTTGGGTGAACTGGGCCGCCGTGGTCTCCAGCCGTTCTTGAGCCAAGGCGCGTTCTTCAGGTTCGATTGCCGGGTTGTGCGCCTCACTGGTCATGTGCGCGATGCGCTGCGCGAGAAGCCGCTGCTTGCCGCTGACGTTGATTGCGGTGGCTGCTTCCTCTCCACCGCGCAGGGCCAAGAAGCCGATGCTGTGGCTCACCAGAACCAAGACGACGATGAGGCCCACCGCCATCAAGTAGCGGGGAAGCAAGCTTTGCGGTTTGAAGTTCACATCCGACATGAAAGCATTCAACCTATAATCGCATAAGGAAGCGTTGCACTACCCGTCTGCGTTGTAACGAAAATGGGAGTTTCCTGAAAAATCTCGCCGCGTTTGGTGAACAAAGCCCCTCGAGCTGCAACTGCCCGTTTCGGTTTCGGCTCGGACAGGATAACCCAGAGAGAACCAAGGGGGATTTTATGGGCCGGTTTCTGTGGGGCACGTTTTTGCCAGTGGTGGGATTGCTGACGGTATTTGCAGCACCTTTCATGGTGCTCGATTTTCTGTACTACGAGTATGATATTTCACCATTTCCGCAGTCGGAATACGAAATCGTCATGACTGAGGTGGCGGCGGAGCGGCGTTTCCCATCTGAGGACGGCGCTTATGAGTTCGTTGTGTTTCGCCTCAACACGCGTTCAGGAACTGGCCTGACGACCGTTGTAGCGTCAGGAACGCCTGTGCATCCGGTTTTTAACGACGGCGTTCAATTTGGTACGATGGCGAACGACAACTTCACCCAACTCCCATTCGAGGGGGATTGGGTACAGGCCGATGTGAGCCGGCTTACCTACTGCGGCAGACTCATAAGGGGCGGAAACGCCATCATTTCTGAGTTCGGCAGCTTCGACGCAGAGTTCGTTCGGCGGGATGACTGCGATGTTGCCGTTGGCTCCAATCTGGACCGCAGCATTTGGATCTATTGAGTAGGCCAATT
>JABSRH010000197.1 GCA_013215175.1 Parvularculaceae bacterium
TTCCACGACGGTGAGGGTGAGACCTTCAAAACCGGTGCGCCCCTGCTGAAAGGCCGAGTGGCGGGGTTCGATTGCCGGCTGGCGAACAGGTTCAAGGTCGGGGACCACACCATCCTGGTCGGCGAAGTGGTCCATTTCGACAGCACGCCAGGACAGCCGCTCATCTATGCGGGCCGCCAATATCTCGACGGACCGATGATCGACGAGGGTGACGCTTAGTCCCTAGTCGGCATCGCCGCGACGCAGCAGCTCTGCCGCGTGTGTGGCCGCGTAGGTGATCACCGCGTCAGCGCCAGCTCGTTTGAAGGCCAGTAGGCTCTCCATGAGCGCTTGATCGAAATCGAACGCGCCCGCTGCCGCGGCGGCCTTGAGCATGGCGTACTCACCTGAAACCTGGAAAGCGACGGTGGGCATCTGGAACTCGTCCTTCACCCGCGTGACCATGTCGAGATAGGCGAGGCCCGGCTTCACCATCAGCATGTCCGCGCCCTCTTTGACGTCGAGCGCAGCCTCGCGAAGGCCTTCTTCGGCGTTGCCTGGGTCCATCTGATAAGTGCGTTTGTCACCCTTTAGCGCGCCTCGGCTGCCCACGGCATCGCGGTAGGGGCCGTAGAACGCGGATGCGTATTTCACAGCGTAGGACAGGATGGCCACGTCCTGGTGGCCCGCTGCGTCCAAAGCTTTGCGGATCTCGCCGATGCGCCCGTCCATCATGTCTGAAGGCGCCACCATGTCGTAGCCAGCGTCAGCCAGGACGATCGCCTGGCGACACAGGGCCTCGATGGTCTCGTCGTTGAGGATCGTGCCGTCCGCGTTCATCAGGCCGTCGTGGCCATGCTCCGTGTAAGGATCCAATGCGACGTCTGCGATGATTACAGCCTCGGGTACGGCGTCTTTTATGGCACGCGCTGCCCGACACATCAGGTTGTCGGAGCTGAAGGCTAAACTACCTTCCGAATCCCTGTCGTCGGGACCAGTGAAGGGGAACAAGGCGAGGGCAGGAATGCCGAGGCTGAGCGCGCGCTCAGCAGAGGCGACCGCCTGCTCAATGGTTTGCCTTTCAATACCAGGCATGGCGGCAATTTCAGAAAATTGCGACTGTTCGCGTATGATTAAACTTTGAATTAAATCCAATGAAGTTAAGGTGTTGGAGCGGACAAGATGCCGCATCTGGGTGGATTTTCGTAGTCTTCGCAAGCGACTGGCGGGATAAGACGATAAATACATGGGGCCTCATTACTCGTAAAAGGTGGTGTGATTAAGGTTATCCAACCAAAAGTGATTGTTGTGTTCTCACTTTTTTCATGTTGCCGTGGCCTTTTTGGGACACGGCAGGACGGCGGAACGAACGGAACAGGCTGATACCATGCAGAACCAAGCAACTGCGCACGAGATGACCAGCAACGATACAGACGGCGCTATCCATCCATCCTACCTCCGACTTTTGACGATGATCGAACGGTTGCACCGCCAACTCCTTGATGTGATCAAGGACGAGTTAGAGCGCGTGAATCAAGCGGACATCAACGCTGTGCAGGCGCTATTGCTCTTCAACATCGGCGACTCTGAGCTGACCGCTGGCGAGCTTCGCAGCCGTGGGCACTACTTGGGCTCTAACGTCAGCTACAACCTCAAGAAATTGGTCGAGGCTGGCTATATCTCGCACTCGCGCTCTGAGCGTGATCGCCGTTCGGTTCGTGTCTCGCTGACACCTGAGGGCTTCGATGTGCGGGACAAAATCGAAGCGCTGTTTGAACGTCACTTGGGCAGCCTGGAGAAGGTTGGCGATGTGTCCGCAGAGATGATGGATGTGACCAACCTGACGCTCGAGCGCTTGGAACGTTTCTGGGCCGACCAGATCCGCTACCAGCTCTAAGGTACCGATCCGGCAGGGCGTCCCTTTGTCACCGAGCGAGACGTTCGATAATTCCGATATTGGGTAGCAAAATTACGTATGATGCACGGCAGTATTGTTGTGCTAGCCGGTGCCCATGACCTTTGATTACGAGTCCGTTCTTTCCCAAGCCGTCACCGCCGTGCGCGATGAGGGCCGCTACCGTGTGTTCGCGGATTTGGAGCGCAAGCGCGGCTCGTTCCCTGAAGCTGTCGTCCATAAAAACGATGGCAGCACGCAGGACATCACCGTTTGGTGTTCCAACGATTATCTAGGCATGGGCCAGCATCCTGAGGTGCTGGAGGCGATGAAAGAAGCGACCGACCATGTCGGGGCTGGCGCGGGCGGAACGCGCAACATCGCGGGGACGACGCACTACCACGTGATGCTGGAAGAAGAGCTGGCGAGCTTGCACCAGAAGGAAGCAGCGCTGCTCTTCACGTCGGGCTACATCGCGAATGAGGCGACGCTGTCGACCCTGGCGAAGCTCCTGCCGGACGTGGTGATCCTGTCGGATGAGCTGAACCATGCCTCCATGATTGCTGGCATTCGCGGCGGTCGTTGTGAGAAGCAGATCTGGCGGCACAACGATCTCGACCACCTTGAAGAGCTGCTTGCTGCACTGCCTGCAGATCGGCCCAAGATCGTGGCGTTTGAGAGCGTCTATTCGATGGATGGCGACATCGCGCCCATCGGCGATATCTGCGCACTGGCCAAGAAATACGGTGCACTGACTTATCTCGATGAAGTCCACGGTGTGGGTCTTTACGGCCTGCATGGCGGCGGTGTTGCGGAACGTGACGGCGTCCTTGACCAGGTGGATTGCATTGAGGGCACGCTTGGCAAGGCCATCGGCGTGATGGGCGGCTACATCGCTGCTTCGGCTGCGTTGGTGGATGCCGTTCGGTCTTATGCCTCGAGTTTCATCTTTACGACGGCGCTTTCGCCTGTGCTCGTTGCTGGTGCTTTGGCATCAGTGCGTGTGCTGAAAAATGCCCAAGACATCCGCGCCTTGCACCAGACCCGTGCAGCGCACTTGAAGGTGGCATTCGAAGAGTGTGGCCTGCCGGTGATGATCAGTGAAAGCCATATTGTGCCGCTGTTCGTGGGCGACCCTGTTCACTGCAAGGCTTTGTCCGACCGTCTGCTGAACGAATTCGGCATCTATGTGCAGCCGATCAACTATCCAACGGTGCCAAAGGGGACGGAGCGCCTGCGCTTCTCGCCGACGCCGTTGCACACCGAGGCTCACGTGGAGCACCTGGTGCGTTCGCTGGATACGTTGTGGGCGGAGTGTAGGCTGGCTCGCGGGCAATCGCCTATCGATGCGATTGCCGCGGAGTAATCACTTGCCGTTAGGCCGTGGTATGGTGACGAGATCGCCATTATCCGTGTAGGTCGGTTCGACCATATCCGCTAGCCGCTCGCCGATGAGGTTGGGTGGGTGGATCGTTGCAGGGTCCTCACCCGGCATGGCCTCTTTACGCATGGCGGTGGCCGTCGGGCCGGGGTCCAGCAGGTTGGCTTTGATGGTGCCCTCGCTTTGCTCAGCCGCGTAGGTCTGGATAAGCGCTTCGAGAGCCGCCTTGCTGGCGGCGTAGGGGCCCCAGAACGGCTTGAACACACGGGCAGCACGGGAACTCACCGCCGCGATGCGTCCGGCGTCGGATTCAGAGAGCAGCGGATGCAGCAGCTGGATCAGCGCCAGGTTGGCGTGCAGGTTGACCGTGAAGGTCTCGTGCCATTCCTTACCCAGAATATCGACCGTTGGCGTGAGTGGTCCCAAGCTGCCCGCGTTCAAGATCAGGCCGTCGACGCGACCGAAGCGTTGGGTGAGCGCGGCGGGAAGGCGGCTCAGCATCTCTTCGTTGGAAAGATCGGCGGGGATCAACACCGACTGACCTGCGGTCTCTTTGATTTGATCGTCCAAGGTCTCTAGGCCTGACACGGTGCGCGCCATGGCCACGATGGTAGCGCCGCGCTTGGCGCAGGCGAGCGCTGCCGCCTGGCCGATGCCGCGGCTAGCCCCGGTCACCACGATAATCCGATTGCTGAGGGAATTAGAGCTCATGTCTTATCTTTTCTGCTGTCGCTTCTAGCTCCTCTACCGGCGCCATGTCGCTGGCGTGCCGACCGAGAGGGCGATCTTCCCACATGGGGATGAGGTGAACGTGAGTGTGAAAAACGGTTTGACCAGCGGGCGCACCGTTGAACTGCACCAGTCGGATGCCGTCTGGCTTGAGGCCTCTATTGATCGCTCGGGCCACTTTCTGAGCCGTGGCCATCACATCGGCTAAGGCATCGGCGGGCATGTCGAGCAGGTTCACGGACGAGGCGGTCTTGCTGATCACCAAGGTGTGACCTTCCGACTGCGGAAAGACATCCATGAAGGCCAGTGTGGTGTCGTCTTCGTAAACAGCGACCTTCGGCATCTCACCGCGGATGATCTTGGCGAAGATGTTGTCGCTATCATACGTCGTCTGAAGGCTCATCGTCTGTTTCCTTCCAGGTGGCTCCGCAACTCCGACACTCAAATGACCCTTTGGTGGAGGGATAGGAGAAAGACTCGGTCAAGGCAGCCCAGGCACGAGCTAATGGTCCGCCTGCGTATAAGCGTTTTACTTGCTTACTGTCACATTCCGGACATGTCGGGAACCGAGAGCGGCGACGCGTTGCATCAAGTAGCGTCTTAGCTTGGTACGCATCGGCGTCGGCCACAAGTAGCCGGATTCCTCCGTTGCCCACGTAGGCTGACGCTGTTGCACGGTACGTGTGTTCGTCGGCCAAGCTCACATCGAGGTCATGCGATCGCAAATAATGCAATGCGAGATGGGCCTCGGCTGCATCGAAGAAGTGAGCAACGGTTTTCATCCCCCCTTCTTAAAGGGTGTGTAGCCTTTGAGAAGGTCGATCTCGTGTTCCACATGCTCTTTTTCGCGCTCGAGATAGCCCTTGACGGCATCCTGAAAGCCGTCGTCGATCATGCGGTGGGCTGAGCGAATGGCGACGGGCTCATAGCCGCGCGCTAGCTTGTGCTCGCCCTGCGCACCCGCTTCCACCCGCTTCAGGCCGTGGGCGAGGGCGAAATCGATGGCTTGGTAGTAGCAGAGTTCGAAATGCAGGAAGGGCACATGCTCCGAACACCCCCAATATCGACCGAAGAGGGTATCGCCACCGATGAAGTTTAGGGCGCCTGCTACATAATCATCACCGCGCTTGGCGAACATATAGACCATCTTATCAGCCAAGCGCTCGGCGAGGAGCGTGAAGGCCGTGCGGGTGAGATACGGTGAGCCCCACTTCCGCGCGCCGGTGTCTTGGTAGAACCACCAAAAGGCGTCGAGGTGTTCCTCTTGGATGTCCGTACCCGTCACCCATTGGATTTCGAGCCCGCTCTCGACAATCGAGCTGCGCTCTTTCTTC
>JABSRH010000198.1 GCA_013215175.1 Parvularculaceae bacterium
TTGAAGCTGGGCCTCCCAATGTCCCAGAATCTCAAAAAAGGTGTTCAAGGTAGGGTCGTCCCACCGCACCAATTTTACCCTGCAATTTCAATCTTTTGGTTTCTATCCCCTAATTGGGGAATGTGAGGAGATATCGGCAATTTCGCCGGAACAGGTCAGGAACGTGCGAAATTGCTGCCACAATCCTGCCACACAGTGTTCGTTGGCTGTTCCCTTGTCCCGACCAAGCCTGCTTTGAAATCCTCGGGCGCCTGTACGTACTTGGCCCTATGACCTGCATGCCTCGAGTTCTGCGCGGTAGGGTTTTACCCCGGCAGCATCTTCCGGGCTCAATTTTCCCAAGCCAGCTAGCTCGTCGGTGTACCGTATAAGCTCAGCAGTTGCTTGGCACCGTTCTGTTGGCTGGTTCGCAGCCCTATGCAGCTCCATGAGTTGAGCGTTGTGAACGAGCATTGTCCGTATTCGTCTAGGGTCCGCAGGGTTAGCATCGTAGCGTTCTTTGTACCAAAAACCGGCACGATCTAACGCTGCCTCAGCTTCCGCAAAACGACCGGTAGAGGAGAGGGGAAGGCTCATCTCCGCCGACCATGCGACGGCATTGTAAGCTGCGTCTTTGTTCTCTGGGTCGATGGCGAGTCGGCGATCCGTGATGGCAATCGCCGTTTCATAGTCGTCTATGGCCAGCTGGGTCTGTCCCAGTTGATTGTGCGCGTACGCCCTGCGCCAATGCGCTAGCGAGCGTGCCCGCCGCGTGATCCGATCGGGGCCTGTCTCAAGCTCAGCTTCGTCGAGGTTCACGACAGAGGCCGTCAGTATGCTCACGGCCTCAGCGGGTTCGTCGCTGTAGGTCAAAATCCGACCCAGCGTTCGTCGTTGATTGGATCGAGCTAGATGGAAACCTCGGCTGTTCGAAACAGCGCTCGGCAACGCTTCTAGCTCCGCAAGAGATGAACTGAGCAGTGTACGGGCTTCGGAATTCCGGCCTAAGGCCATGAGGGCATTGCCAGAAGAGGATCGTATGGCTGCCTGAACTAACAACGCATCGGGATGGAGGGGCTCGAGAAGAAGGGCTCGGTTCAATAGGGCGTCAGCTTGGTCATAGCGAGCCAAGGCTGCCTCATTGTCTGCTTGTGCGAAAATGTCAGCCTGTGTTTGCCATTGAATCAGTTGCGCTTTGGCAATCAGTGCTCTGACGTTTGGAGGGTCACTGTCCAGAACAGCATCCAAGCGTCTCTCGGCTTCCTGCCAATGCTCTTCGGCAGTTTCAGGATCAAAGAAGAAGTCTTTGTTGCTGTCCGAGATGATGTGTCCGAGTTGCGTGAAGCCCTCAGCGATGTCGAGGTTCAGACTCAAGGAAGCGCGGGGATCGTTTTCAAGCTCTTCAAGATATTGCCGACCAATCGTTGTCGCCAGCACCTGTGCATCGTCGGTAAGCGGAATACGATCCACTGCATCATAGATATCAAAGAGAACAGTGCGAGAAAGCTCGCTCAGGGAGTCGAACCGAGCAACCGCCTCGCGCTCGGCCTGATCCGCTCGAACATACAGGACCGCGAGAGCTGCGACGGCCGTAAGCGCTGCGATCATGACAAGACCCGCGCTCGTTAAAGAGAGGGGATGCCGTCCTGAGAAACGAGAAAGCCTATAGCCAAGCTCCCGCCCCCGTGCGTGCACAGAGCGTTTGTTTCGATAGCGCTCAAGCTCCAACCCAAGGAGTTCAACGCTACCATAGCGTTGGTCCGGTGCCGCGGCTGCTGCTGTTGTGGCGATAGCTTCTAAGTCTCGATGCCGCGGCACGGATAGATCGCCGAGAAGCCATGTCAGGATTTTGCCCAAAGAGAAGATATCACTGACCGTGGTGGAGGTCCCACCAGCGATACGCTCGGGCGCAGTAAAGCCTTCGGTTACACTCTGGCGTGCGACGGTATCCTCCATATCATCCGTCGACATCGCAATGCCGAAGTCGATGATCTTCACGACACCATCGTTCCGAATGAGAATATTTGCGGGCGATAGATCTCGGTGAACCACACTGCGTTTGTGGGCGTAGGTAACACCGGAAAGCACCGCTTCGAAGATGCGCATCCGCTCTTTGAGACTGACTTCGTTCTGCTCAATGAAGGTTTGGAGCGTGGTGCCTTCGACCAGCTCCGTCACGATGTACGGTGTGCCGTCGAGCGCTTCGCCACCATCAATGAACTGGGAGATGTTGGGATGGTTTAAGGTGGCGAGAAGGCGTCGCTCCTGGCGGAGACGGAAGATCAGTTTTTCGTTGGCTCGACCAGCAGTCACAAACTTGATCGCAACCCGCTGCTCAAAGTCGCCGTTGTCCCGTTCAGTACGATAGACGGATGCCATGCCGCCCCGTCCGATCAGTTCACCAATTTTCCAAGGTCCAGCCTTGTCGGGAGGTAAATGGCCTTCGCTCGCATCGAGTAGGGCACCACCGGTCGCGATTTGGTTGTTCTCCTCAGCTGGCAGTAACGACAATGCCCGCTGTTTCGCTTCATCGCTGTAGCCAGATTGGCCCTCAATGAACGCGACCCGCTCCGAAAGCGCTTCACCAAAGGCAAGGTCGAGAAGCGCGAGAGCTTGCTTCTCCGTTTCGTCAGCCATCGACACGAGACGCTTTATCCTCCGCCATCGCTTGGTGCAGCCAGACGCGAGCTGTTTTCCAGGAGCGCCGGACGGACGACGCCGAGATTCCGAGCGCTTCGGCGGTATCATCAATGCTCATCCCGCCAAAGTAGCGCAACTCCACTAACAACGCACGCTGAGGATCGAGGACCTTTAAGCGGCGAAGAGCATGATCAAGGCAGAGAAGATCAACCCTCTCGGCTTGCCCCTCTGTTCCGTGCCCCGTGATCAGTGTAATGATCTGTCCCTTGCGCTTTTGCGTTTGCTGAGATCGTACCTCGTCAATCAGCACACACCGCATGGTGCGCGCCACCAGGGCCAAAAGGTGTGCGCGATCATTGACGGATACCGACTTGGACCCAAGAATCCTCACCACGGCCTCACCGACCAGATCATGAGTATGCAGCGACACCTTACGGCCTCCACGTCGAAGAAGTGCTGAGGCAACCGAAACGAGATCGGCGTGGATGGCTTCGATAAGCTGGTGTTGAGACGAGATCGAAGTCTTCGACACATCTAGCTCAAATGAAGAGCCGCCTATCGCTTCACCATCTGCCATGAGAATTAGCCCTCCCCACCGTATGCTTATCAATGATCATCTTAGCAAAAATAGCGCCAATGAACATGGTTGGCGGGGAGGGTTGGTCCAGTGCCCCTCGTCACTGAACCGGGTGGGGCTCACAGTTTTTTGCGAGACCGTAGAAGGACTCCAGCGGCGAGCGGAACGAACAGCAGCGCGGCTGCAGGTACAGGAACTGCTGACGTATCCCCTTCGAGAAATGAGATGTCATCAAACGCAAAGTCGTTCCCGCCAAAGGCTGTCCCGAGGTTGATGATTTCAATGAGGGCAATACTACTCAGGCCAGATTCCCACGATCTTTTGATCTCGAGCCAATCCGTCACATCGTCTTCAAGAAACGGGTCGCCAACGGTTTGCCCATTGATCCGCAACTGACTGTCACCGCTTCCAGAGAAGGCGGATCGCACGAACATGCTGAAGTCATAGCTCGTGGCAGGGTTAACTGCTACAGACTGGCGCCAAACCACGTCCCCGACAGACTGGCTGCCGTTGACAATCATCATATTGGTGCTGCCCGTCGTGTTATCGCCGAAGGAGCGGAGGTTGCTGTTCCACGCCCGAGGATTGGTGCCCACGGTGTACTGTGCTGGATTTCGATTGCTGGTCGTAAATAGATAATCTGAACTGAAGCCTGTGTTTCCCGCTTCAAAGTCACCATTCACAATAAGATTGGCGGCCAGTGCTGGGCCTCCCAATGCCAAAACACTAGCTACTGCAATCACTAAAACTCGTTTGATCATTCTCATTGCCCCCAGGACGCAGTTGGTGGGCAGTTCGGATAAATTCTGCCCTACTAGGAAAAACGAAAAATCTGAGGGAATTCGGTCAAACTTTTTTCACCTCTTTCGCTTGTCCACTTCCGCAGCCGCCGGGACGGGTGCATGGGGCCTTGTTATTGTCTATGTAACAGTAGCTTGAGTGGGTTCGATGCCCAGTTCGACCACCAGCAGTTAGCGGACTTCGTCAACCTTCCGGTTTCCTCCTCTCGCGCAACAACACGCTGCGCTCATCGTGCGGGGGAACCAATTCCCAGGCCAGTCTGCCACGTGGGCTAGACTGACTCCGTATTTGGTCGTTCATCGTCTAACACCAACGATAGCCCCAAGAACGATGATCAATGCTGAGCCGACGCCCATCCACAAAAGCATCGATTGGAGCGACATCACGAACATCAAATTGTCGATGTTGCCAGTCTTCCAGAACACCCACTCGCCGGCCAGTCGTGTGGCGAGGGTGTCGCTTCCCGTCGAAAGGATCACAATGCCGTGTCCGGTTGCTGGGTCATAGCGTGCGACCGTGTTGATCGCCGGGCCGTTATTACCATCGTGGCCGATGATATGCCCAGCGTCGTTGTTTGGGGCGTACAGCATCGGTCCAAGTCCCCAAATGTCGGCACCCATTTGGGAGGCGTGTGGCTCCCGCATCAGATCCAAGGTCCGTTGAGATAACACGGCCTGCCCACCCGGTATGGTTTGTGCCTGAATGAAGGCTGCGAGATCATCCGCTGACGTGAACAGCGATGTGGCTGCGAGGGCCGTGTACCAACGGAACGGTTCTGTACTACCGTTCAGGTCAAAGTTTTGAGCAGGTCCCAGCGCAAGCGCCTGTTTGTGATCGAAGGTGCTACGCTCCATTCCCAGTGGACTGAGCACACGCTCGGTCATGAACTGCGCAAAGGGCTGACCAGAGACTTCTTCGATCACCAATTGTAGGATCGTGTATCCGCCTCCGGAATATTGCCACTCGCTTCCCGGACGCGCGCCGACTTCAACGACCCCACTGTTCCCCGGGGAGGCATCCAGAGCGCGGGTCAGGGATGCTTCAAGTTGGTCTTCCCCCGGTTTTTCGACCAGGTGCTATGCAACCCTTCGGGCTTGGTTATTCTGAGCTCTGAAGGCCTGGGGCGTCAAGTTTCCGAGGGCACTGTGGGGTCTCTCGGTGTTGAACTCGGTCTGCCATTGCCGGAGTCTCTCGGCGGCATCACCGAGCGACAAGAACCAGGACGCGTTCAGGCACTCAGATCGCAGCCGAGCGTTGAAGCTTTCGACGTAAGCGTTATCAGTGGGTTTGCCGGGGCGCGAGAAGTCCAGCTCAACA
>JABSRH010000199.1 GCA_013215175.1 Parvularculaceae bacterium
CCAGTTCTCGATCCGTGGTGTGAACTTCCTCTCTTTCTCGCCTATCAGTGTGCAGCCTGTTCTCGTCTTCCAGGACGAGGTGGTGTAGAACTCTCCTCAGGCCGCTGGCTTGTTCATCTTTGACCTTGAGCGCGTTGAAGTTCTTCGCGGTCCTCAAAACACTCTGTATGGCCGAAATACCACTGGTGGCGCGGTCAACTTCGTGACGCGTAAGCCTGAAATCGGTGGCGAAACGAATGGCTACCTAGATGTTACCGCGGGTAATTTCGGTACACGGAATTTCGAAGCTGCCGTGGGCGGCCCGATTGGCGAAAACTCTGCTTATCGCTTTGCCATCCAGTCCATCAATCACGACGGGTACTGGGACAACCTGACTACAGGTGACGAGCAGGGCGAACGTTCGCAGACGATGGCTCGTGCCCAGTTCGCTACCGAATTCACGCCAGAATTCACGGTTCGTCTCGATCTGCACGGCGGCTTTAGTGATGGCGGCCAGCGCGGTATCAAGACCCATGGTCTTTTTGCCGACACTGGCTTTGGCGGCGCTCCTTGTACGGATATCGACCTCGACAACCTCGAGACAAGCTGTGTCGACGGCTTCGGTGGCGCCACCCTCGAAGACAACGATGTGGTCACGTCTGACCTTCGAGATGACCGCGATGACATCAACGCCTGGGGCTCGTCGCTCACCGCTGACTGGGACTTGGGTGGGCCAACGCTTAAGTATATCTCAGCTTTTGAATACAACGACTACGACCACTGGGAAGACGCTGACGGCCTGCCCGTTCCTTTCGTGAATTTCCGCCAGAAGTCGGACACGGAGCAATGGTCTCAAGAGCTCCGTCTGTCATCGGACGGCTCTGGCGCCATCCGTTGGATCGCTGGTGCGTTTGCGTTCTGGGAAAGTACGAAATTCTCGACCGCTGTGCCGATCGCTCTATTCGACCCGGCGGCTTCGTTCTCGGATAACAACTTGGTTGATCACGACACCACGATGTACTCGGTGTACGGCAAGCTCGACATCGACATCACGGATCGCCTGACCCTGATCTCTGGTCTGCGTTATGCCTACGAAGAGAAAAAAGGTAACGCGAAATACCAGTTCGCCGTTGGTCTCGATGCTCTCGACATCAACGATGCCGATGCGTTCCTGTTTGAGAACCTCGTGGATTTCCGTGCGCCTGGCAGCTACATCAATCGCGACTTCGGCGATGATTGGGACCTGTGGGGCGGCCAGCTCGGCTTCGAATACGAAGCTGGTGATGACTCACTGATCTACGCTCACGTCTCTCGTGGTCAAAAGGCTGGTCAGTTCACGGATGCTCCTGACGCCATCGCGAACGGAGGCTTCTTCCAGCCAGCTGACTCTGAAACGGTTTGGGCTTACGAAGCTGGCTTCAAGGCAAGCCTGCTCGACAACCGCCTCGTGACGAACGTCGCTGTCTTCTACAACGACTATGACAACCAGCAGCAGCAGGTCACGTTGCCCGGCCCAGTCTCCACGGTCGTGAACGTTGCTAGCTCGTCGACTTCGGGTATCGAATTCGATGCTACCTACGCGCCAGGCGGTGGTTGGTTGGCCACCTTGGCTGCTGGCTACCTCAAGACTGAAGTTCAAGAGGATTCGCTTGGTGAGCTTACCGGGGGTGCCCTGACGATCCGCGAAGGTCGTGAGCTGACCAACTCGCCAGAGTTCTCAGCAAGCGCTAGCTTGGAAAAAGCGTTTGAGTTCTCCGACGGTTCATCGCTAACGGTTGGTGGTGACATCAACTACGCTGGCGAGCGGAACTTCGATCTTCTCGAGATCGCTGTTGATCCAGCCTTTGTCACCGACGATGCGTATACGATCGTCAATGGTGTCGCGACCTACCGCTTTGGTCCGGACCAAAACTACACGGCGTCGGTCTTCGGCAAGAACCTGTTGAACGAGACCTATTATACGCTGATGCAAGAGTTCGATATCGGTAACGCCATCCTGTTCACCGGTACGCCTCGCACTTGGGGTGTTAGCCTTGGTGTCGATTTTTAATCGAACGCCGCACTGACATTCTTGGCGCGGCTGTTCCTCAAAGGACAGCCGCGCCTTTGTCTTTTCCGGGGGGTACGATAGAAGGAGCAGCTATGACGATCATTCCCGTCGCCGAAGTGATGCAAACGCATCCTGAACACGCCCGTTTGCCGCACGCGCCCGAATATGAGCGCGGCGCTGCCTACATCATCGACCATTATTGCCCGATGGATCAGGCTCAAGTTCCGATCACGGATCTTGGTTTCAATCGCGCTGATGCTGTCTACGACGTTGTTACCGTCGTTCGTGGCCAGTTCTTCCGAATGGAAGAGCATCAAGAGCGTTTTGCCCGCTCGCTCGAACGCATCCGGTTGCGCAACCCGCTCACGACGGAACAAGAGCGTGAGGTCCTGAATCGGATCGTGGCTCTTTCTGGCTTGAAGGACGCTTATGTCTGGTGGGGCGTTACCCGCGGCTCTATGCCGGCGAGGTCATCAGATCGTCTGAACCCGGATAGCTTCAACAACCGCTTTTATGCGTTCGTGACGCCCTACATCTTCATCAACAACGATGAGCAGCGTGGCCGCGGCATCAACCTGTGGGTCAGCCAGAACCACATTCGGATCCCACCGAAGGCCGTTGATCCTCGGGCCAAGAACTTCCACGGCCTCGACCTGGCTATGTCTCTTTACGAAGCCGGCGATAACAACGCGGAATGGTCCGTACTCACCGATGGTGAGGGTGTGCTGACCGAGTCGCCGGGTTCAAACATCTTCGTCATCAAGGATGGCGTCGTCGCTACGCCCGACCTTGGTTGTCTCGAAGGCGTAACACGTCAATCGGCACTCGACCTAGCCGAGGAGGCTGGCTTCAAAACGGAAGTCCGTGTCGTGACCGAAGTTGAGCTGCGCAACGCGGACGAGGCGTTCATCACGTCCAGCGCTGGCGGCATCATGCCGATCTCACGCGTTGATAACCAACTGTTAGGCCACGGCGAGGGTCCGGGTGAAATCTGCACAACTCTCCACAACGCCTACTGGGAAAAGCGTTGGAATGGTTGGGACGCGATCCCCGTCGATTATTCCGTGACTGATGAAGGCACGACGCCCCTCGCTCGCCACGGCTAGGCAAGCTTCCTTCGGCGATACAATACAAAAAAGGCGCCCAACCAGGGCGCCTTTTTTGTTCGCCCAAAGATGAATTATTGCTCGACGTCGAAATAGATGTTCTTGGTTTCGAGGAAGTCGTCGAGGCCTTCCACGCCATGCAAGCGACCCAAACCGCTTTCGCGGTACCCGCCTGTCTCCGACTCAGGAGAGAGTTGGTTGTGGCAGTTCACCCAGACGGTACCTGACTTGATCCGCTTGGTTGTCCGCAGAGCGCGGTCGACGTCTTGGGTCCAGACACTGGCAGCCAGGCCGTATCGCGTGGCGTTAGCCTTCGCGATTCCGTCGGCCTCGTCGCTAAACGGCTCGAGCGATACGACGGGTGCGAAGTGTTCCTCCTGGACAAGCTCTGAACTGGGGTCGTCGATTTGGAACAGGGTAGGTGAGACAAAGGCGCCGCCAGGATGCTCATCATCCAGCGGGGAGCCCTTAACGACCATGCGTCCTTGGCTTTCCGCTTGCTCGATGATGGCTTTGACACGAGCCTGGTTTCCCTTGTCGATCAGCGGTCCCATCTGCGAGCCTTGCTCATAACCAGGGCCGACCTTCAGACTGCTGAGTGAGGCCTTGAGGCGCTCGGTGACCTCGTCATAGCAGTCTTTGTGCACCAGAACCCGAGCGATCGCGACGCACATCTGACCAGAGATGATTGTGGCGCCTTTGGTGATCCGATCGATGGTCTTGTCCATGTCGGCATCGGGGAAGACCATGGCTGGCGCCTTGCCGCCGAGCTCCAAGGATAGGCGCTTCAATGTGCCCGCTGCGGCTTGCATGATGGCCTTGCCCGTAGCGCTAGAGCCGGTGAAGCTGATGACGTCCACATCGGCCGACTTGACCAAGGCCTTGCCGACCTCAGCCCCGTTCTCGTTCACCGAGTTGATGACGCCGCTCGGGATTTCTTCGATGCCGTCGAGACACTCGATGATCTTTTTGTTGATCAACGGAGTCTGCGGCGCCGGTTTGATCACGGTCGTGCAGCCGGCTGCCAAAGCGGGCGCAAGAGACCGAACCAGAAGGGTGGCCGGTGCGTTCCAAGGAACGATGATGCCGGCAACACCAATAGGCTCTTTCGCCAGCAGCGAGAGATTGCCCGGTGCAATCTCGGACATCCGGCCAAAGATCGTCCGCGCAAGGCCTGCATAGAACTTGGCCTCCGAGATGCAGATGTCGATCTCCATCGCAGCTTGGAAAAGGATCTTGCCGTTCTCGTAAGAAACCGTGCTGATCAGCTCATCACGGCGCGCCTGCATGTTCGCGGCAAACTTGAGCAGGGCGTCAGCGCGTTGGCGCGGTGCACTCGACCAGGTCGTCGTTTCAAAGGCTTCCTTCGCTACGGCGATCGCCTTGTTGGTCAGCGCTTCGGACCCGAGAGCGTAGGTGCCGATCTCGCCACCCGTCGCGGGGTTCACCACCGGTGCTTCGCCGCCATCGCGGTCATTGAGCCACGTGTTGGCGATGTAGTGGCCGGCAAATTCGTTTTCGATGGGGTACAGGCGGTCGATCATATCCGGCTCCCGGGGCAGGTGGTGATTCCAAAACTGTACTACAATAGAATCGCGGCGGGAAGGCCAGAGCTGATTTCGGAGGCACGTTCAACTGCCATTGAAGAACAGTTTTGTGCTCGTTTTAGAGGCGCTGCAGCACGGCATCGATCTCCGCGCTGATCTCCTGGGCACGCTGGCGCTCATCATCCGCGGTGAAGCTTGCCAGCTGCGATTTCATGTTGCTCAACCGTTGCTTCAGCGCCTGGCCTTCGAGTTCAGGGAAGCGTTCGCCCTCCGCCGTCAACGAGCGAATACGAGCATGCACCTGGCGGTTCGCCGTTGCCACGGACTCCATAAAGGCGTGCGGTTCTTCGGCGAGATAGGCTGCGCCCGCCCTCAACAGATAGAGATCCAGGTTCCAATAGGACGCAAGCAGATCATCGAGTATGTCTAGCGCTTCGGCAGCAAGCGCTTGGGCTCCCGTCTGCTGAGCATAGACCACCCGCCAGTCCACGCGCAGCGTGACCGCGATAGGGAAGGACAGCGAAGTCGGGGACACCAACGCCAATTCTGGATCGAGGCCGCGCAGCGTTTCGAACTGGCCGCTGGAACCGAA
>JABSRH010000002.1 GCA_013215175.1 Parvularculaceae bacterium
AATGAGGGTCTCGCCGCGCTGCTGAACAGTCGGTGCCTCGAGCACAGATTGCTTCTCATCGGGCTCGAAGGGGCAGGTCATGGCCCCAGAATTGACGATCGTCTCAGCCGAAGCGCCCTCGATCGAGTCCCAATCTGCGCTCAGTCCCACGTTCTCCAGGTAGCGAACCAAGAGATCGATGATGCGCTCACGGAGGGCGTCATTTCCTTCGGGGTCATGATGGAGATCAAACGTGAAGCCTGACCAATCCACCGCGGCTTGGCGGAAGCCCTTTGGCGTCAGGTGGTCACTTTCGATGCGGAACCGCGACACGCCTGTCAGCGTGATCAGAAAGCGGCCATCGCCCGTCTCCATGAAGCTCGTGATCCGACCGGCGCAGCCAACATCATAGAGGTTCGGGTCAACATCGTCGTCGTGCCGCGGCCTCACCATGCCAATGAGGCGACGATGGGCCATCGCCTGTTCGACCATCGAAAGATAGCGAGGCTCGAAAATGTTGAGCGGGAGTTGGGCCCGAGGGAGGAGGATGGCACCGCGCAGCGGAAAAATAGGTATCGTGTTCGGCAAAGCCTGAGCTTCGTCGTCATTACGCATCGATGCTTGTCCCGTCCTGTCTCCTAAGCCTGCCTAACGACAAGCTCAGCCCACTATGACTTAGCTGAAGAGCAGCGAAGACAAGCGGCGACGGGCGGTTTTCACGAGGGGATCGGCGGCGCCGAGAGCTTCGAAAACGGTCAAAAGCTTCGTGCGAGCCGCCGCTTCGTTCCACTCACGGTCTTTAGCGATCATGTCCAAGAGCGTTTCCATGCCCGCTTCGGACTGGCCAGCCGCGATCTGGCCCTCGGCTAGAGCGTAGGCAGCCTCTTGGTTTGCGGGGTCTGCCTGATGTGCGGCGAGCAGGGGCTGAAGCTCGTCAGCGACGCCAGGATCACCAGCGAGATCGAGCTGAGCCTTCAGCTGCGACAGCGACGGGTGGTCGGCTTTATCTTCAGGTACTTGCGACAATGTGGCGCGGGCGGCTTCGACGTCGCCGGCGGCCAGCTGGGTCTTGGCGACACCGCCCAGGGCCTCAACGAATTCGTCAGAGCCAGGCTCCGCAGTGTTGCCAGCCTGGGCGAAGAGTTGGATCGCTGCGGACAGGTCGCCCGCGTTGAGAGCCTCGTTAGCCGCAGCAAGAACATCAGCAATAGAGGGTTCACCACCTGCCGCAGCGCCGCTGAGGCCCATTTGCTGAGCAGCGGCGAGCGTGCGCTCGAGGAAGGTCTTGATTTCACTCTCAGGCACCGCGCCCATAAAGCCGTCGACGGGCTGGCCGCCAACAAAGGCCATCACGGTTGGCAGAGATTGGATCCGTAGTTGTTGGGCCAGCATCTGGTTCTTGTCGGTGTCGACTTTGACCATGCGGACTTGGCCACCAAGCTCAGTGACGGCCTTTTCGAGCATCGGTCCGAGGGTCTTACAGGGGCCGCACCAGGTCGCCCAAAAATCGACAACCACAGGGACCTTCATCGACATTTCAAGCACATCGGCCTGGAAAGTCTCGATGGTGGCATCCTTGATCAGGTCGGCTGCTGGGGGCGTGGCGCCACCCATCGTGGGCGTGGAAGACATCCCGAACTCCTTAGGAGAAATCATTGATTGGTGGCGGAGATGGCGGGTCTAAGCCGGTTCGGCAAGGGCTAGCTTGATGACCTGCTTTGCATGGACCGCACAAAAGGCTTCTAGTGCCCGGGCACTGATCGCGGTGGAAGCGTCGTTGCGCAGGGGGTGAGCCCAAACTGGGTCCTGAGCGAGCAGATCCGCGTCGAGGACCATGCACCCGATCCGCTGAGCCTTGTCATTGACCAGGGCGAAGGGCGTGAGGTGGCCTGGCTCCACGCCGAGAACGCTGACCATTGTCTCCGGCTTCGCAAAGCTCAGCCGGCCGCGAGCACCGACGGCTTGGCCCACGGCCTTCAAGTCAACGCGGCTGGCGCCCAGTGCGGTCACGAGGGTTAGGCGGCCATCTTTGTCTTCTAGCAGCAACGACTTGGAGCGTCCGCCGGGTAGGCTCTCAGCGAGATGGCGGCTTTCTGCCACGGTATGCGTGGGTTCGTGCTCCAGCGTCTCGTGGGCAATGCCCATCTCGTCGAACCGGGCCATCAACAATCGTTCAGCGTGCATAGAGGCCGCCTAGCGATGGCCTTGAGTGATCTCAACGCCTGCTTTTTCAGGGCGTAGCAGTGGCGCGGCAAAAAAAATGCACATTGGGCAAAGAACCGCTTGCACCGGCTGAGCTCTTTTGCTTCATACGCGGCTCGTCAATGAGCGGGCGTAGCTCAGGGGTAGAGCATAACCTTGCCAAGGTTAGGGTCGTGCGTTCGAATCGCATCGCCCGCTCCATTGTCGCCACGGGTATCCCGTGTTTTCCTCCCAACACAGCATGGCTAAGTTGATGCGTTCGGCTGGGAGTTTTTGTCGATGAAGATTGATCAGTTTGGCCGCCTGGCCAGTGGCGAAAGTGTAGCGCGCTGGCGTTGGGGGCACCCGGACGGTTTCGAGATCGCCGTGACCGCCCTTGGCGGGATCATCACCGAACTTTGGGTGCCCGACGCCAATGGCAAGTCTGCTGACGTGGTGCTCGGCTTTGATGATCCGAACGACTATCTTATACGACCCGGCTGCTTTGGTGCGTTGCTAGGGCGTTATGCCAACCGCATCGCCTACGGACGATTTACGCTCAATGGTGCAGATCATCAGCTCACGAAGGGTAGGGCGAAGCATGCTTTGCACGGTGGGTTGGTGGGGTTTCATCAGGTTGTTTGGGCCGGTGAACCGTTTGAAGGTCCGGAGGGGCCGGGCCTTCGGCTTACCAAGCGGGTTCCCGACGGCGATCAGGGCTTTCCTGGTGCGCTGGATGTCGAGGTCACATATCAACTCTCTGCCGATCGTCAATTGATCATCGACTATCACGCTTCCACCGATGCGCCAACATTGGTGAACCTTAGTCAGCACAGCTACTTTCACCTGTCGGGTCACGCTTCGGGCCAGGTCTATGATCACACGATTCAACTGGATGCAGATCAGTACACGCCCGTTGATGAAGACATGATCCCAACAGGCGACATCGCCCCGGTGTCGGGCACCAGCGCTGAGCTACGTGAGGCTCGACGCTTGGGCGATATCATTGGCCAAACGGGCGCCACGCCTGATGTGCAGGCCGGTTTCGATTATAATTGGGTGCTCAACCATCCTGAGGGGCCGCGTCAGTGCCGCGAGGTCGCGCAGGTGATTGACACAGTGAGCGGCCGTTCGATGCGTGTGCTGACGGACCAGCCTGGACTTCAAGTCTACACGGCCAACCATCTTACCGGTGAATTCAACGGCAAAGGTGGTGTGCCTTATGTTCAACACGCAGGCCTGGCTCTGGAAACACAGCACTTTCCGGACTCACCCAACAAGCCGAACTTTCCCAGCACCACGTTGATGCCGGGAGAGGAGTATCGGTCGAGAACGGTGTACGCTTTCGGCGTTTAGAAGTAGCCCTGGCGCTTTTGGTCTTCGAGAGAGCCAGCGTCGCTGACGCGGCCCATGCGCTCGGACTTGCCCATGGTTTGGTTCTCGTACGCGATCCGTGCAGTGTCGGTTGCTGTAGAAGGCGCGGCCCCCGTTACCGGCCAGCAGCCCAACGTCCGGAAACGGACCATTTCCTTGCGAGGCTTTTCGCCGGGGAAGAAACGCATGGTTTCGTGGTCGTCTACGACGATCATGGTGCCATCGCGATCCACAACTTCCCGCTCAGCGGCGTAGTAGAGCGGCGCGAGTTTGATTTCTTTGGCGACGATGTAGGCCCATAGGTCGCGTTCGGTCCAGTTGGAGATCGGGAAGGCACGGATCGTCTCGCCTGGGCTCATGCGCCAGTTATAGAGGGCCCAAAGCTCAGGGCGCTGACGGCGTGGTTCCCAGACGTGGCCCTCGCCGCGCACGGAGCAGATACGCTCCTTGGCGCGGGTGGCTTCTTCGTCGCGGCGAGCGCCGCCGAAGATGACGTCGTACTTGCCCTTGTCGAGGGCCTGTTTGAGCGCCTCGGTCCGCATCATAGTGGTGTAGGTGTTGCCGTGGTCGAAGGGGTTCAGGCCTTGGGCGCGGCCCTCCTCGTTGGCGTACACCTCCAGATCGAAACCATGCTCCGCTGCGAAGTCGTCGCGGAACTGGAGGAGCTCTTTGAACTCCCACGTGGAGTCGATATGCAGCAGCGGCACGGGCGGTTTCGCTGGATAGAACGCACGAGCCGCCAAGTGGGCCAACACCGTGGAGTCTTTGCCCGCCGAGAACAGGATCACAGGGTTCTCAGCCTCAGCCACGCCGTCGCGCAGGATGTCGATCGCTTCGCTTTCCAGCAGCGCCAAGTGTTTGCTCAAGCTCATGTTCAACCCTCAATCGATGCCACCGAGATCGCCGTGGCGTGTTCCGTCCAAAGGTGGCTTTAGCCACGGAAGTTTGACCCTTCGTCAAGAAGTGGCCTGCGATCGCCTCAATGCTCGAGATAAGTGGCGAGATAGGCCTCGATGGCTCGGCTAGCCTCGGCAAAGAGCCTTGAACACCCGGGCTCTTCCAGCCTGTGATATTCTCGCTCCACTCCCTCAATCAGCGCGGTGACCGTTGTGGCGATGCCATCGACGTCCAATGCGGAGAGGTCAAGCGCCGGGTCTGATAGGCGCGAGCGCAAGGCGATCGCGATGGCGCCTTCGGATTGCCCTCCCTTGGGGAGGTAGGTCATGAGCACGCCGTAGATGGGATGGCGTTGGTGGATCGCCTCAATGGCTTGCATCACCGTTCGGACATCAGCGCGCCAGTCCTTTGACGGCGCCGTGACCAGCGCGTCGAGGGTGCTTTGGTTGAAATCATCGAGCAGCGCGGAGAACAGCTCGTCGATATTGGCGAAGTAGCGATAGAGGGAGCCCACCGGGACCTCGGCTTTCGCGGCAAGTTGCCTGGCTTTGATGGCCTCCGGTGGGTGCTCGGCCAGCAGGTGTTCAGCTGCCTGGAGCAGAGCCTGCCGCGTCTTGGCGGCGCGCGCTTGCTGGGGCTTGCTGCGACTGAGCGATGAAACCGACATGCCCCTCTGTTAGCGGGGCTTGCCAAGAAAGTGAACGTCGTTCACTTTCGTCGTGGAGGATTTGTCGCATGCGTCTACTTTTGTCATCGGCCCTGGGCCTTTCCCTCGTTGCCTGTGGCGGCTCGCATACCGAAACATCGGGTGAGACCGCAGCGGATTTCCAAGAGCAGCTGCAGGTTCAGCTGTTGGATGCGCAGCCCGGCGATGTGATCGAACTGCCGGAGGGTAAGTTCAGCCTGAACCGGAGCCTCAGCCTGACCCAGGACGGCGTTACCATCCGCGGCGCGGGCATGGACAAGACGATCCTCAGCTTCGCTGGGCAGGTGGCGGGCGCCGAGGGGCTGCTGGTCACGGGCGATCAGTTCACCATCGAAGACCTCGCCATTGAGGACACGATCGGCGATGCGCTCAAGATCAATGAGGCCGATGGCGTGACGATCCGCCGGGTCCGGACAGAATGGACGGGTGGGCCGAAGACCGAGAACGGCGCTTACGGCATGTATCCTGTTCAGACGACCAACGTCCTGATCGAAGACTCCGTAGCCATTGGGGCGTCGGATGCTGGGATCTATGTGGGTCAGTCAAAGAACGTCGTGGTGCGGAACAACAGAGCTGAGAAGAACGTCGCTGGCATCGAGATTGAGAACACCCAGGACGCTGACGTCTACGGCAATGTGACCACGGGCAATACGGGCGGTATCCTCGTGTTCAACATGCCCAACCTTTCGCAGTCAGGTGGCCGTGTTCGGGTGTATAACAACGAGGTCTACACGAACAATTATCGTAACTTCGGTCATCCCGGCACGCCCGTGGCCTCAATCCCTGCGGGGTCGGGTATCGTGGTGAGCAGCCACGATGACGTCGAGATCTTTGAAAACGTCGTGCGCAACAATCGCACAGCGAACGTGATTATTTCTTCTGTCTACAGCACAAACTATGCCGATGACAGTTGGTCTGATGACTTCGATCCTTATCCTGAGCGGATCCATGTTCACGACAATGAACTGGAGGGCGGTGGCGGCAATCCCGATGGTGCGATGCTGCAAGCGGCGCGGGTACTGAAGTTTGGGCCGACGGGGCGGTTTCCCCACGTGCTGTGGGATGGCTTTGCGCCGGAAGATCGCTCGCACGAGATCTGCATCGCGGACGACGAGGCGGAAGTCTTCAATGCGGACGTGCCGAATGAATCCGCTGATCCTAGGGTGGAGACGGAGCCGCACCGCTGCTCGCTGGAGCCCTTGGCTGCGGTGGAATTGGCCGCTGCGCTGTAAGAGGTCTTCACGATGCGGATGATAGCGGCTGTCGCCAGCTTGTTGTTGGTCCTGGGTGCCTGCACGGAAGAGGCGGGACCCAGGCCGACATTCTTTGCCTCAGAGAACCCGGGCACGCTGTCGGCGTGGGGTGTGGTGGCTCGTCAGGGGGACCAACTGGTCATCGGCGAGGGTGTGCTGCCTTATGCCCTGAACAGTCCACTCTTCACGGATTACGCTCACAAGATCCGGACCGTTTGGACCGGCGGCGGTGAGGTGAGCTTTGCCAGCGAGGGTGTCGGCGATTTTCCGGTGGGTACGGTCATCTCGAAGACCTTTTATTATCCCTATAAGGATGGTGTGGCATTGAAGCAGTCTGATGCTGAGAGCTTTGACCACGGTCAATCGCTCGCGCTGGCTGAGCATCGCCTCATCGAAACCAGGCTGCTCGTGCATCGCGAGGACGGGTGGCATCCGATCTCCTACGTCTGGAATGAGGAGCAAACGGAGGCCCGGCTGAAGCGGACGGGGGCGGTGGTGCCCGTAACGCTGGCGAGCGATGAGGGCCTTTCTGAGTTTGCTTACGTCGTGCCTAACGAAATTCAGTGTGCGGCTTGCCATGCACCCAACGCGACCACCAAGGTGATCACGCCGCTGGGGCCCACGGCGGCCCAGTTGGATCGGCCCTACGATTTCGCCGACGGCCCGAAGAACCAGCTGACGCACTGGGCTGATAAGGGTGTGCTGGGGCCGGTGGAAGCTGTGACTGTCCGTATGCCCGCTTGGGCTGATAAGGCCGAAGCGCTGGACGCTCGGGCTAGGGGTTATCTCGCGTCGAACTGTGCGCATTGTCATAACCCGCAAGGGCCAGCGGACACGTCCGGTCTTGATCTCACGCTCACCGCGACGGGCCCCGCGTTGGGGCGGTGCAAGCCGCCGATCGCCGCCGGTTCCGGGACAGGTGGGCGCAAGGTGGATATCATGCCCGGCGATGCCGAGGCGTCGATCCTCACCTATCGCGTAGCCTCGACCGATCCCGGTGCGATGATGCCGGAGCTTGGCCGTGGCCTGGCCCATGAAGAGGGGGCAGCGTTGCTCCGTGATTGGATCAATGCCATGGACGGGACCTGCGGCTAAACGGTCGCTTGTCTTTCGCCGCGGCAGGGTGTTCCTCAGCTGATAAAGCTTGTGAGAGTGATATGGAAGAGAAACGCCAGGACCTCGATTCTGAGAAGCAAAAGAAGCTGCTCGAGCGTCTCGTCAGTGAGCTGAGCCGCGAGCATATCGACTTCTATTATCGCCCTACCAGCGACATCGCTTTCGCCATCGAGAAGCACATCAAAGAGACCGCGAGCCTCAACCAAGAAGAACGCGCGCTGCTCGACCGCCTCGCCCCGCGCGACATCCAGATTCTGCTGAGCCTGCACTAAGGTCGCTCGGCGCAACGACGGCGCACCTGACGCAGTTGGGAGAACAGGGTCTTGACTCTTTTGGCTTGAGAACAAATCATGAACATATGAATGTTCGTTTGTTCAAGGCAAGGGCTCTTTTGGGGTCGTCGGAAGGGAAGGAGGCCGAGGCCGAATTCCCTTTCGGGTTAGGTACTTCGGGGGTGCACGAGGTGGCGGAGGCGGCCTATGGCGACCACCCGTCTGCGCTGGGTTTTGTTCTCTCGGCGGCGCGTGAGGCAGGAGCGAAGAGCCTCCTTTGGATCACGCGCTATGGCGCTCGCCGTGAGCATGGGACGCTGATCGAGCGGTGGGCAGCCAGTGCCTTGGGGAAGGCGCCGCCGGCCTGTTTCTTTGTGGAGCCGAGCAAGCCTGACCATGCGCTGTGGGTGGCGGAAGAGGCGATCAAGTCTCGCGCCGTGTCATTGGTCCTTGCCGAGACCCCGTTGCCGAGTTTCACCGCTTCGCGACGGCTGAGCCTCGCCAGTGAGCAATGGGGCACGCCGGCCATCCTACTGCTGCCTCACAGCGCTAAGGGAACGAGCGCAGCGCAAGCCCGCTGGCGGGTGGCCGCCGCGCCTTCGGCACCGAACCTCTACGATCCGCAGGCCCCGGGGGAGCCTCTTTGGCAAGTCACCTTGGAGCGGTGCCGAGCAGCGCCGCATTTGGTGGGGCATACTTATCGTCTGGGTGGAAACCATGCGCCGTTATCTGGTGATCAAGTTGATCGATTGGCCCCTCACAAGGTGGCAACGGGCGCAAGCCCCTATCCTTTCCTCGCCCGACGAACAGGATAGTCCGCCTACGCCTTTGGCGATGGTGGAGAAGAACCAGCACGGTCTTCGTGTGGTCTGCGCTAATGCGACAGCACGGTCGGAGGGGGTGGCCAATGGCTTGCCCTTCACTGATGCGCGGGCCCGTTGCCCCGCCATCGGTTCAGTGGAGGTGGACCGCACAGCCGACGCCAAGGTGCTGAAGAAGCTTGCCCATTGGATGGTGGTGTGGACGCCCCTCGTGATGGTGGACGGCATCGATGCCCTGATCCTCGACACTACCGGCTGCGATCACTTGCATGGCGGTGAGGAGGCGATGATGCAGGCCATGGCGAAACGTCTTTATGCGGCGGATATTCCGCATAGCATGGGGATGGCAGGCACGGTGGGGGCTGCCTATTCACTGGCCCTGACGGGGGGAGGACACTTTTTTGCTGGGGATGAGAAAGCTGGCCTCAAGGATTTGCCGTTGGAAGCCTTGCGGATTTCCGGTGAGACCCTGACCCTGCTGCGCCGCTTTGGTTTGACCCGAATTGGCCAGCTCTATGGCCTCGACCGCAGCGCGTTGAAACGGCGCTTTCCGGCTAAGCTAGGTTCCGATGCCGTGATGCTGCGTTTGGATCAGGCTCTGGGGAACATCCGTGAGCCGCTCAATCCTTTGCTGCCTCAACCGCAATATGCCGCGCGACTGGCCTGCGCGGAGCCCCTTCTGTCATCGGATGGTGTGAAGGTGGGATTGGAGAAGCTAATCCATCAGTTGGCAGAGCACCTTGGTAAGATGGGGCAGGGGGCGCAGCGCTTTACCTTGCATGCCTTTCGCACCGATGGCACCTCGGCGCTTTGTTCAATTGCTACGGCGCGCCCTGAGCGCAAGGTGGAGCGGATCAATCATCTGTTCCAAGAGCGTGTGGAGACGATTGACCCTGAGTTCGGCATTGATGCCTTGCTTCTAACGGCTCACCGGGCGGGTGCGATGACGGAAGCGGTCAAGCCCTTGTCGGCGGATATGGCAGGGGATGACTTCGATCTGCAAGAAGTTGCTCAGCTAGCGGATAAGCTCAACGCCCGGTTGGGTGATGGCGCGGTGCAGGTTCGCCGAGCTGTGGAGAGCCATGTGCCTGAGCGAGCAGAGGTGACGATTCCCTTCGAGGGAGAGCTGCCGCGACCACTTATACGTCAGCCGAAGGCAAAGGTTCGCCCTCTGACGTTATTCCCACGCCCGGAAGCGATAGAGGTCCTCGCCGCGGTGCCCGATGGTCCGCCCATGCGCTTCGTATGGCGCAAGGTGTCGCGACGGGTGAAGCGGACTGACGGCCCTGAACGAATTGCTCCCGAATGGTGGAAGCTGACGGAGAAGGGCGCGCGGGCCCGGGATTATTACCGGGTCGAGGACGAAAGCGGCAGACGATACTGGGTCTTTCGCGATGGTCTCTATGATGATGGCCGCGGTGGTCCGCCGCAATGGTTCATACACGGACTGTTTCCGTGACCAACGACAGTGACTATGCCGAGCTTGCGGTCACGACGAATTTCTCCTTTCTCTATGGTGCCTCGCACCCAGAGGAATTCGTCAAGATGGCCCAGGCTCTAGGGCTAACCGCCATCGGCGTCGCTGACCGGAACACGCTGGCCGGTGTTGTGCGCGCTCACGTGGCGGCCAAGGAATTGGGTATGCGCCTTCTCGTCGGCGCACGCCTGGTGCCTAGGGATGGTCCAGAGCTGCTTTGCTATCCGAAGGACCGAGCTGCTTATGGCAGACTGTCGGCTCTGCTGTCGCAAGGCAAGATGGGTGATACGGCGAAGGGCGAGTGCCATATCACCCTTGCTGATATTCATCGGTATAGTGAAGGGCAGGTCTTCGTCATTATGCCACCAACGGATCATGACGATGCGTTCGGTGCTCATCTAGAGACGTTCCGTACTTGGTGGCGCGGGCGCGTTTATCTTGCGACACACTATGCCTATCACGGTGCCAATCGCGAGCAGGTGAGCCGTCTTGCCTCTCTTAGTCAGCAGGCGAATATCCCTCTCGTTGCGACTAATGATGTGCTCTATCACGCGCCGAACCGGCGACCTCTGCAGGATGTGCTTACGTGTGTTCGTGAAGGCTGCACCGTCCATGAGGCTGGCTATCACCTGGAGGCACATGCTGAGCGTCACCTCAAACCGGCTACGGAGGTTCGGCGTCTTTTCAAGGGATATGAGGATGCAGTGAGCCGGACAATGGATATCGTTCGTGCGTGTACGTTTTCTCTTGATGAGCTTTCTTATTGCTACCCCAACGAGCCGGTGCCGGATGGAAGCCATCCCCAAGCGCACCTCGAGGACTTAGCCTGGAAGGGGGCCGATTGGCGGTACCCTTACGGTGTGCCTGACCACGTCACAGCTTTGTTAAAGAAAGAGCTATCGCTAATCGATGAGCTTGAAGTGGCGCCTTACTTTCTTACAGTGCATGACATCGTCGCCTGGGCACGCGAGCGGAAAATTTTGTGCCAGGGGCGCGGCTCTGCGGCCAATTCGGCCGTGTGTTTTTGTCTTGGGGTGACCTCTGTTGATCCGGCCACGAGCAATCTCTTGTTCGAGCGGTTCTTGTCGAAGGAGAGGAAAGAACCACCCGATATCGACGTTGATTTCGAGCATGAGCGGCGTGAGGAAGTCATTCAGTATGTCTACGAACGATATGGCCGCCACCGTGCTGCACTCACCGCAACAGTCATTTCCTATCGCCCGCGTTCAGCGGTCCGCGACGTCTGTAAGGCATTAGGGGTGAGTCCTGACATTGCTTCGGTTTTGGCCGGTACGGTCTGGGGTAGCTTTGGTAGCGACGTCCACGAGGAGCAGGTGAAAAAGAGTGGCCTTGATCCTCAGAACCCTTCCTTGCGGCGGGTCCTACAGCTGACCAGGCAGTTGATCGGCTTTCCTCGGCACTTGTCTCAGCATGTCGGAGGCTTTGTGTTGACCGAGGGGCCTTTGGTTGAGACCGTTCCGATTGGCAACGCGGCGATGCCCGACCGAACGTTTATTGAGTGGGACAAGGACGATATCAACGCGCTGGGCATCATGAAGGTCGATGTGCTGGCGCTTGGTATGCTCACGTGTATCCGAAAAGCATTCGATTTACTCGCCGAGCATAAGGGCATTCGGCACGACCTCGCTTCGATCCCTCCCGATGACAAAGCCACCTACGATATGCTCTGTCGAGGGGATAGCCTCGGCGTCTTCCAAGTCGAAAGCCGTGCACAGATGAATATGCTGCCCCGTCTTCGGCCACGGAAGTTCTATGACCTGGTCATCGAAGTGGCGATCGTTCGGCCTGGTCCCATTCAAGGCGATATGGTGCATCCTTACTTGCGGCGTCGCCAGAAAATCGAGAGTGTCGATTATCCGAGCCCAGCGCCGGAGCATGGCCCCCCCGATGAGCTGGAGGCGATCCTGAAGCGCACCTTGGGTGTACCGCTTTTTCAAGAGCAGGCCATGCAGATTTCCATTGATGCCGCCAAGTTCACACCAGAAGAGGCGAATGGTCTGCGGCGGGCCATGGCCACTTTCCGCCGTGTTGGGACTATCTCTAACTACCAAAGCATGATGGTGGATCGCATGGTAGCTCGTGGCTATGACGCGGATTTCGCCCAGCGCTGTTTTGATCAAGTGAAAGGGTTTGGTGAGTACGGATTTCCGGAAAGCCATGCGGCCAGTTTCGCGTTGTTGGTCTACGTCTCTTCCTGGCTAAAATGCCATCATCCCGAGATTTTCTGCGCGGCGCTGTTGAACAGCCAGCCTATGGGATTTTATGCCCCTGCCCAGATAGTGCGGGACGCTGTCGAGCACGGTGTGCACGTGCTGCCACCTGATGTGAATGCTTCGCACTGGGATAATAGTCTTGAGCATCGCGAGGAGGGGGATCCATCGGTGCGGCTCGGCTTCCGTCAGGTGGACGGCCTGCAAGAGAATGAAATTGATCGCCTTACGGAGGAGCGGGGACTCGGTTATGAAGATGTTGATGCCCTTCGTCGGCGTGCGGGGCTTCACAAACGAACCCTGGAACTATTGGCGAGTGGCGATGCTTTTGGCTCGCTGGCTCTATCACGCCGTCAGGCCCTTTGGGCTGTGAAAGGCAAGCCTGGCAGCAAGGCTCTCCCCCTTTTCGAGGCTGGCGATGTTCCTGATCAGGGAGCGGAGGAGGTTGTGAGCTTGCCAACCATGCCCACTTCCGAGGAAGTCCTGCAGGATTATCAGACCACGCGCTTATCCGTGAAGGCGCATCCTTTGTCCTTTCTTCGCAGCCACTACGCTCGCAAGGGCTTGCTCAGTACAGCGAGCGCGACCTCAAGTGGTAAAGGCCGTTGGGTCAAGACGGCAGGCCTTGTTCTTGTGCGCCAGATGCCAGGTTCGGCGAAGGGCGTCGTCTTCATCACCATCGAGGACGAGACTGGGGTTGCTAACCTTGTGGTTTGGCAGAAGGTTTTCCAACGATATCGAGCGGTGGTGATGGGAGCACGGATTATTGAAGTTCGTGGCCTTGTACAGCGTGCCGATAACGTCACACACATTGTTGCGCAGAAGCTCTTTGATCGAACCGAAGATCTTCAGCGGTTATCCGAGGATAGTCTACGTGATCCTATGAAAAATGTTATCTCCCATGCTGACGAGGTGAAGCGGCCGGTGCCTGAACCCGCACCTCGCCATGGGCACCCTAGGAATGTTCGAACGATTCCAAAGAGTCGTGACTTTCACTGAGTTCGATTGCAGACTTAGAAGAGTTGCAGGCTCTGCAGATCAAAGCGACCCCGATTGGGGAAGATGGAATTCAGCTCGCTTTCACTCAATCCGAACCAGCTGCCTAACGAATAAGCATACTGATCGATCGAGTGTTGCGGGATCAGTGCACCACGATCTCTATATTCAAGCTCGTGTCCTGAATCGAACGATGGAACCGAGCCATGGATACGACCGCCACGTACCGAACCACCCACAACAAGCTGGTGACCACCCCATCCGTGGTCGGTACCGGTTGCATTGGCTGTCAGGGTGCGGCCAAAATCGGACGCAGTGAACAACGTCACTTGATCGGCCAGCCCCGCCGACTCAATCGCATTGTAGAAGCTCGTCACCGCGTCAGATAGCTGACCAAGAAGGGCTGGCATGCGCGTCGCGTGATCATTGTGCGTATCGAAACCGCCCATGCCCACGAAGAAAATCTGACGGTTCACGTCGAGTGCGCTCCGCGCCGCGATGAGATCGGCAACGGTACCCAGTTGCGATGAGAGACGGTTGTCCTCCAGCTCGATTTGTTCTCCCAATGAAATACCGTCGAGCACCGTTGCAAGCATCTCCGTATCGTCGATGGCTTTTCTTTGTGTGCTAATCAAATCACGCATCATGGGATTCTGCAGATGCGCTGCGCTGTTGGCATAAAAGGCCCTCAAGCGATCAGTCGCTTCGTCGCTACTATAAACCCGCCGGTCCGTTCCGTAGGCGCGCCTAATATTGTTGGATGATGATAGCTGCAATTGTCTTGTCTGGTTTCCTGACAGGAAAACCGCCTGACCTGAGATAGAGATCGCGCTGTATGGGGACGATTTGTTGAAGGCATCTAGAACTTGGCCGCCCCAACCTTGCCCTGCACCCTCAACTGAAAACGCTTGCCAGGTGGATTGTTGGTCATTGTGCGATTGCAAACGAGCAGGAAGCCGCGCCAATCCGTCTTCGATGTCGCGCCGGTTGGTTGGTTCGAGCAAAGGCCCGACGTTAGGGACGAAAGCCGCTGCTTGTCGGTTGAATAGAGAGTGGATGCCTGACATCTCTGGGGGCAGTGCCACCTGAGGACCGCTCAGCTGGCTAGCATTCAAGGGGGCAAGCGCGAGTAAGCTCTCGCGTGCCCGGGCGCTCGCATTGCCGCTCTCTTCAAACCGCTCGAGAATAGACTGTCTAGCTGTCGCCCAAGCATCGTACGATGACTGATCATGACCAATCAGAATGTCCTGGCTATCACAGCCGCCGTAGAGGAAGACACAGACCAGTGCTTTGTATCCGGAGCTGTCGGCTGCTAGACTTGCCACGGGTGCGAGACCGGCAGCGCCAAAGGTCATGGCGGAGCTCTTCAGGAAGCCGCGTCGAGAAAACATATCTAACTCCGTTCCTACCGCTGAACCATATATTCGGGTGATGTGACTGCCATCAGCAGTGCTAGTTCTACCCTCCGGCGCCGATCGCCATCTAAGTCGCCACCCGCTACAGCCACCGCATCGACAGCAGCTTCGATGGTTTGGATATTCTCCGTGGACATCAAGCCACCTGTCATGATCCGGTCGATTTCCGTGACCAGTGCCTGGGGGTCATCAGCAAGCGTCAGAAGCGCGGTGGTGTTCGTGAGGGCAACATTAGGAGCTGAATCGCTGAGTGGAGGGCCATCGATGAAATCCTCCATCGTATTGATATAGCCCACCATCGAAGGCGTAGTCGCAATCTGGTATTCTGGGGTTACGAGGCCTTGTGCTGCACTCTCCGTTCCCGGACCAACGTACCCGGGACGGTAAAAGTTGAAGACCGATGGAGAGACAAAGGCATTAATGCCGAACGCACGTCCATCCTCTAGCCGGTCGAGTGTCCATGCTCGGGGGATCTCACCGGAGCTCGTCACGGTTGCTTCAACGCGGAAGGTCCGAATGAGCTGCGCCAAGCGCAGAACAGGATTGCGGATTTTTCCGTAGTTGACGTCGGTCGGCTCTTCTCGAGCCTCTGGGTCCATTAGTATCGCTGCCGTGGTGGCCGCGAGATCGCACCGTGTTCCAGTGCCGACGGTCTCGCCTGATGCGAGGCGAAAGCTACCTGCCTCGAAAGCCTCAGCGACCCGTCCGACATAGGCTGGTGACGGATTCGACGTTACTAGTTTTTGGATAAGCTGTTTACTGATGAATGGAGCGACGTTGGGATTGCCCAGCAAATGGTCCAGAGCTGCTTCAACGCTGACAATGGCATCGGTACCAAGATCGATTGTTGTGCCGAGAAACGATTTTGGCGCTTCTTCATGCTGTGCCAAAAAGCTCTCCATGGGCAGGTAGCGGTTGAAGTCGCTGACGCGGGGGTAGAAAAAGTCCGTGTCACCCCAACCCAGACCGGTAAACACCGCTGCCAGGCCCCGCACGTCATCGCCGGTATACGACTCCGTTCCTGTTGGTCGGCCTTGGGGGTCCAAATCCTCCAACCCAATGGTGAAGAGCTGCATCACTTCCCTGGCATAGTTCTCATCAGGAACAAAACCAGCTTCTTCGTCAGCGCGGGGATTACCCAAATGGGTAAGAAACAGACCCATTGCCGGGTTCAAAGAGATATCGCGGATCAGTTGGCAATAGTTGCCGAGTGCTTGTTCCTGTAACAAATCGGCATACGTTGCGAAACTCAATCGTTGACCGCGCACCTGTGGATCTAGCAATGACACCACAACGATTTGAGAAAGAGCGTAGGCCATGCGTTGACGGAGTTGGTCTTCTCCGTGAACTGCGCGTTCCCAGAATAGCCGTTGGAAAGTGTTGTCGCTGACCCAATTTGAAAGCGCCTCTTCTTCAATACGATCCCTATACGGTACATAAGGCATAGCGAGTTGCGCCTGAAACCAAGCATCGAAGCCGGCGTTCTTCAGTCCGTCCAAGTCTGTGGGCGATGCGCCAAACGTTGCTTGCTGAGCAATCCGAAACGCTTCTGCATCTGTAATTACGGCTGGCGGTGTGAATTGCGCACCGGGGCCGTTCGATGATCCGCTTCCAGATGCCGTCTCGGAATCCGGTTCCTCGTTAGGAAAACAAGCCGAAAGGGCGAGGATAGAGAGCCCCGCCATCATACTGCTACGAACAAGCCGAACATACCTGGTCATGCACTTCTCCAAGAAGGTCAGCAATCACCTGGCTGCTGACCTTGTCAGGAAGATGGCAAGTTCATGCTCTTCCGAGGAACGATCTGTGGGCCCCGCAGACCTGTTCCTGGCTTGTTAAGTGAAGAGGCCGAGCGGTGTTGTGTCAAACCGATCTCGGTTGGTAAACACTTCGTTCAGTTCACTGTTCGAAAGTCCAAACCAGCTGCCCATTTCCGCGCCATATTGCTCAACAGCGATCTGAGGAATCATCGTGCCGCGTTTCCAGTGCTGGTCATTCCCCAGCTCGAAGCTCGGTACACTGCCAGCGATGCGTCCACCAGCCACCTGGTTGCCGATGACGAAGTGATGGCCACCCCAACCATGGTCGGTACCTGTCGCGTTGCTGACAAGCGACCGACCGAAGTCACTGCCAGTGAAGGTCGTGACGAGGTCGGCGAGGCCAGCATTTTCGAGGGCTGTCTGGAATGACGTTACGGCTTCAGACAGCGTACGAAGCAGTTCAGGCATGGCGCTGACATGGTTCTTATGCGTGTCAAATCCGTCGAGGCGTGCGAAGAAAATCTGACGCGAAACGCCGAGCTGAGAGCGTGAGGCGATGACGTTGGCGATCATCGCCAACTGCTCAGAGAGGTAGTTTCTCGGAACGACGACACTGTCGCCCAGGGTTTGCCCACTCAAGACCGTCGAAAAACGCTCCGTGTCTGCAATAGCTCGACCCTGAGCGTTGATGACGTCACGCATCAGAACATTCGACGTGTTGTTGCTCGGGTTGCTGAGATAGTCTGTCAGCATAGAGGATAGTTCTGCGGAGCCCCACAGTTCGTCTTCAGTACCGAAGGCTCGCTTGATGTCACCATCAGGCTTCAGGGCGACCTGTCTCGTTTGGCGTCCTTGCAAGAACACATTCTCGCCGCGGAGCGAAACCGCCGTGTAAGGAGAGCTTTGGGTGAAAGCATCAAGCATGGCGCCGCCCCAACCGTTGCTGGCGCCTTCACCGGAAAATGCTGTCCAGGTTGACGCCTGGTCGTTGTGCGAAAAGAGCCTGTCGGGCAGGAGCGCTGTTTCCGCGTCGATCATCGACCGTGAGGTCGGCTCTAGCAGCGGACCGACATTGGGAACAATAGCGAGGCGCCCTGTTTCAAACAGGTTGTGCATCCCGGCCATCTCTGGGGGCATGGCGAACTCGCGGCCACCAAAGTCCCCTGAATTGCTGGGGTTCAGCTTCAACAGGTTGTCACGGGACCGACTTCCCCGTTCCCCGAACTCATCGATCTGGGCGATGATCGAACTCCGGGCCGATGCCCAGTTATCGTATGAAGGCTGATCATACCCAATCAACATGTCGTGCGCGTCAGCGCCGCCGTTGAGGAAGATGAACACGAGGGCCTTGTACCCAGACTGGTCAGCCGCTCGCGCAGCAAGAGGTGCGAGTCCAGTGGCGCCAAGACCCAGAGCGGAAGTTTGTAAGAAACGACGACGTGATAACAACATATGAGCCCCCACCTACTGCTGAACCATGTATTCTGGTGATGTGACCGTCATGAGGGCCGCAAGGGTCCACCGACGAGCATTTGTCTTTTCCGGCTGCTTCTGAGTAACCGGCACGGCTTCAACAGCTTCTATGATCCGTGCACGGTTCTCTTCGCTGAACTGACCGCCCATCAGATCGGCGATCACTTGATCCACCAAGCCGGGTATGTCTTCAGCAGCGAGTTCGTAATTGTACGAAACGTCAAAGTCCGCGACCAAATCTTCGCCATCCTCGATCTCGAAGATCTCGATGAACGACCTCATCACGTTGATGTAGGCTACCATCGCTGGCGCACTGGCAATCTGCAGTTCAGGCGTTTTCAGTCCGAGTTCTGCGGACTCCGTACCTGGCGCAACATAGCCAGGCCGGAAGTCGTTGAACACTGATGGAGCGGCAAAGGCGTTCTGTTCCAGCAGTCTCTCGGAATCGAGATTGTCGAGGGACCGGCCTGATGGCAAAACCCCAGAAGTCGTCACGTCCTTCTCATTCCGATAGGCACGAATGAAATGTGCAACACGGAGTAAAGGTGAGCGGATCTTACCAAAATTCTCGTCCGTGGTTTCACCGCGGGCTTCGGGGTCCGTTAAGATGGCTGCTGCTGTGGCTGCCAAGTCGCAACGTTGACCCGTACCCACGAAATCGCCATTGGGCAGCTCATATTGGCCGGCTGAGAACGCCTCAGCAACTCGCCGAACATAGTCAGGCGACGGATTTGACGTCACCAGTTTTTGGATAAGTTGCTTCGAAATGAACGGCGCAACGTTTGGATGCTCAAGCAGGTAGTCCAAGGCAGCGTTGATGCTATCCACGGCATCGTTGCCGACGTTGACCGTGGTCTGCATAAACGTCTTGGCCCGATCTTCATGCTGAGCGCGGAAGCTCTCCATGGGAAGGTACCGGTTGTTATCGGTGACACGCGGACGGTCGAAGTCCGTGTCCGCCCAACTTAGTCCTGTGAAGACTTCGGCCAGACCCTCAATGTCATCTTGCGAATAAGTTGCATGACCCAAGCCACGACCTGATTCGTCGAGTTCTTCCAAACCGATGGTGAACAGCTGAAGAATCTCGCGAGCGTAGTTTTCGTCAGGGACGAACCCGTTCTGTACGTCTTCTTTTCTGTTCCCAAGGTGTGTCAGGTACATCCCCATCACAGGGTTGAAAGAGATGTCGCGGATGAGGCTGCAGTAGTTGCCTAGGGCATGGTCCTGGAGGAGGTCCGCATAGATACCAAATTCGCTGATATGCTCTGCAATTTGAGGATCTCGGAGCGATGCGACGACGATCTGCGAGAGCGCATACGTCATTCTCTGACGCAGCTGATCCTCTCCATGGATCGCACGCTCCCAGAATAGCGTCTGCAGGATGTCTTCCCGAATGCGGACCTCCGCATTCCGGAGATCCTCAATCCTTGGCGTATACGGCACGTGAGGCTCTTCGAGTTGATCTTGAATCCACGCTGAAAGGTTGAGCTCCTTAAGTTCAGCCAAATCCTCTGCATTCGCGCCGAAGGTGGCCTGCTGTGAGAAGCGAAAGGCTTCTTTGTCCGTCAGCTCGGCTTCCATCGCCACCGGAGGAGGCGGAGGAGGCGGAGGAGGAGGCGGCGGGGGCGGTGGTGCTGGTGGCGCAGCCGGTGGTGGCGGCGGCGGCGGCGGAGGAGGTGGAGGTGGAGGTGGAGGAGGGGCCGGAGGCGCGATCGGAGCAACAGGCGCCGGCTCCTCGACAACGGGCGGCTCCTCCGGCGCTTCGGCCACAGGTTTACACGCTGAAATGGCTGCTACGGCGGTGGTCATCGCCAGGGCCGTCCAACTCAGTTTCATGTCCATCTCCCAGGTGCGCACAGCGGCACCAATTATTCACCCCGGTGAGACTTGCCTGGGGAATATGACCTGGGTGCGGACGCATTTGCGGCCATTTCAAGGCACAGGCGTCTCGCCACCTGAGGTTGGCAAGCTGTTCGTACCGAGAGTTAGGAAACGAGTATTGATTGCACCCTACACGGATGGCGTGAAATGAGAGCTTTTGATTAGCTATGACGCGTAAACAGAAAATGGTGAATTGGCATGAAAACAATTAGTTACGCAGCCTTTAGGCTTAAGCTGCGTGTTGTTATCTGTATATAATTTTCGCTGCTGTTCGTGGCGCGCGGTATTGGTGGTCGCGTAGCCAGGGTGCGCAACGGCCTGGATCAGCTTAAGGTCAATACGGATTAACCGTGTTCGGTCATATGACGTTGGCCGGGTGCAGGAGGCGCTTCTGGTGGCCCGGCGAAGCATTGAGCTTTATGCATCCAATCTGTCGCAACATCGCCTTTCACAACAAGATCGACATCAGCGATGTTCCGCGTTTGTGTGACGACCTGGCAGAACGCTGTAGCCGAGCCCTCGATGCGTTCATCCGGGTGCTCAGGATTGAAGGTCCAGATCGCTCCTGACGGAGCGGTTAGACGCACATGGGGTTTGATAGATGGCTTCTGTTCGCCGCGAACCTGATAGGTCCAACCGAATGTTCGGACACCGAGTTCTGCAATCGGCCGAATGTGATCACCATCGATGCGTGCGCGACCTGCTAGATCATAAAGAGCTTGTCCGTGGGCCCATGTCTCCATCAGCCGTGCGCTGATTGAGGATTGCGCACTCATCGGTGGACCCGCCCAGGGAAGCCGTCGTTCAGGATCAATCGACCGGAAGACACCAGCCGTCCTTTCGGCAGATGCCTGCCACGTTGAGATCAGTTCACTGCCGGTTAGGTGTTGGAAGGCTTCGTCCTCATACCCTCGCATGCCACCCGCGGCGACTTTCGGCAGAGCCTCCATCAACATCGCTTGGAAGGCTTCGGTGCTTTCGGTCGACAGCAGTGCTGCTTCGTTCCAACAGTGGAGGTGACGGATAATCTGTGTGCCCGTCCATGATTTGAACAGCGTTGGTTGGTCGAGGTCCAGGTTTGCGTCCAGTAGCAGTTTCGCCAACCCGGTGGTCTCTTTCAAGAAATCGTCAGCCTCGTGGATCATGCGCCAATCGCCTCGCTCAATTGCTCAAAGGCCTCGGCGAATTCCTGTTTGAAGCGCTGGACAATCTGACCAGACGTTTCTTTTTCATTCATCAAACCAACAGCCTGGCCCACCCAGTAGGTGGCGAGCTCGCGCGCACCTTCGTGACCTCCGTCAGCAAGTTTGTCGAGCTTCCGCAGAGCCGGTTCGGACACTAGGGTTTGTAGCGGCATGGGTAGAGCTTGCGGGCCTTCCGTCTCCCAAGCTTCAGTCCAAGGACTTTTCAGCTGGCGCGATGGCTTACCTGTGCGCGAACGAGAGCGTACTGTGTCCGCAGAGCTCGCTTCGATCATCTTGTCCTTAACCGACTCGCTGGTTTCAGCCTCGGCTGAGGTGAGCCAAACCGACCCGCACCAAGCGCCGGCCGCGCCCATGGCCATGAGCCCCGCCATTTGGCTGCCTGTGGCAATGCCGCCAGCGGCTAGTACGGGGGTGCCTTGCGCTACACGGACGACTTCAGGGACGAGCACCAAGGTCGAGATCTCGCCACAATGGCCGCCTGCCTCGCCACCCGCTGCGATGAGGACATCGACACCGGCTTCAACCTGCTTTGCAGCGTGTGCCGCCGAACCGACGAGTGCGCCGACTTTGACGCCGTTAGCGCGGGCCTTGTCGATCATCATTTGAGGGGGCACACCGAGAGCATTCACCAGAAGTTTGACGGGGTGTTCAAAGGCAGTGTCGAGCGCCGTTGTTGCTCCATCGGGCGTTAGGTTGCTCAAGAAATGGGTATGGTCGAGCCGGCTCTCGTCCAAATCTTCTGTCGACACACCGCCATCTTCTAAGAGCTTTGCGGCAAAGTCTTTATGCTCTGCTGGGATCATTCCGAGGAGCGCCTGCTCGTCGACTGGGCCAGCTTGCAATACACTCTTGGTAGGGACGATCAAGTCAAGCCCGTAGGGTTTGCCGTCGACGTGGTCGTCAATCCACGTAAGCTCTTCCTTCAGTTGTTCCGGTGTATGATTAACGGCGCCAAAGACACCCATGCCGCCGGCTTTCGAAACGGCCGCAACCACATCTCGGCAATGACTGAAGGCCAGTAGAGGGAATTCGATCCCAAACATGTCACAAATAGGGGACTTCATTCGTTGACCTCCGTCTGATTACTGATGATAATCATCAGATCGTCTGTGCTCACTTGCGATCCTGTTTCGACGCGTACTTCCGTTATGGTGCCGTCGACCATCGCCTTAATTTCATGTTGCATTTTCATGGCTTCGAGGAGTGCCAGACGCTGCCCGGCCGTAACGCTCTGGCCCACGTTGACGAAAACGTCTGTTACGAGACCGTGCATGGGCGCCGTGATGTCACCTTCGCTGCCGGCTCCATCGTTGCTGCCCGACAAGGCTAGAAGGTTTGTAAGCTGAAATTCACCGTCGGTTGTCTGAAGGTCAATCATGGCGTCTTCATGCCTGAATTGAACAGCCACCCGCTTGCCATCCACTGTCAGAATACCAAAGTGAGCAGACAGTTCGGTCACCGTAACCTTGATGTCTGCGTCTCCGACTTGAGCTGCGTAGCCAGAGCCGCTGCTTGAGACCCGAACGTTCGTTTCACCTTCGTCGCTATTGTAGCGGTAAGGCGTGTAGAGATGGTCGGCACTGCTCCAGTTCAGAAGTTCGCTCGGTACTTCAATTTCGTTTTGCCTGCGTACGAGTGCTTTCATGTGTTGCAGCACCGCCGCGATAGCGTATGTCTGGGCCGTGATAGAGGGCTGCGTAAACGCCGCCATGCGATCAAGGTCATCGGTCCGCATTTCTCCCTGAGCGAAGCGTTTGGCTCCAATCATGTCGATGAGAAATGTTCGGTTCGTGTCGATGCCGAATAGCGTTGTCTTTTGAAGGGCCTGTATGAGCTTACGGCAAGCTTCCTCGCGAGAACGACCGTGAACAATGACTTTCGCGACCATCGGGTCATAGAACGGCGTTACTGCGCCACCCGTTTCGATACCTGCGTCAGTCCGACAATTGTCAGCAGGCTGCCATAGCTGAATTGGTCCCGTCGAGGGCAAAAAGCCTTCGCTTGGATTCTCTGCATAAAGACGGGCTTCGATGGCGTGCCCGTTCAGACTGATATCTTCTTGGTTTAATCCGAGGGCTTCATCGCTGGCTACCCGAAGCTGAAGCTCAACAAGATCAAGGCCTGTGATCTCTTCCGTTACGGGATGCTCGACCTGTAGTCTTGTATTCATTTCAAGGAAGTAGAATGATCCGTCGTCAGCGAGTAGAAACTCAACGGTCCCCGCGCCACTATAATCCACCGCCTTCGCGGCGGCGACTGCAGCAGCGCCCATCCGTCCACGCAGCTCAGCATTGACAGCTGGTGAGGGTGCTTCTTCGACAATCTTTTGATGTCGGCGCTGCATCGAGCAATCACGCTCACCAAGATGGATGACGTTACCGTGGTTGTCCCCAAAGACTTGCACCTCAACATGCCGAGCATGCTCGACGGCTTTCTCGAGGATCAGATCCGACGAACCGAAGGCTGATAGAGCCTCCTGGCGAGCGTCAGCCAAGGCGGCGACTAGGTCGTCAGGCGACCGAACGATCCGCATGCCACGGCCACCGCCGCCGGCCGCGGCTTTCACCATCACCGGGAACCCGGCCGCGTTTGCGGCATCGATGAAGAGTTGGTCGGCCTGGTCTGCGCCTTGATAGCCTGGGATGCAAGGCACGTCCGCTTCAACCATCGACCGCTTGGCTGCCGCCTTGTCACCCATTAGTTCGATAGCAGATGGTGGAGGACCGACGAACACCAGGCCCGCATCGGCGACGGCCTGAGCGAAACCGGCATTTTCCGAAAGAAAACCGTAGCCTGGGTGGATAGCATCAGCACCTGTCGCTCGGGCTGCCTCCAGAATGGCGGCCTGGTTCAAATAGCTCTGTGCGGATGGTGCTGGCCCGATTGTCACGCATTCATCGGCAAACTGAGCGTGAGGTGTGTTGGCGTCCGCTTCTGATGCAACCGCAACGGTCCGCAGCCCCATGCGACGGGCTGTTTTCATGACTCTTAGGGCGATTTCGCCGCGATTGGCGACGAGGAGAGTGTTGATCACAGCCATGCTCATTCTGCCCAATTTGGTTTCCGTTTACCGAGGAAGCTCGCGATACCTTCGGCTCCTTCCTCAGACAGCAAACAATCTGTGAAGGCTGTTGCTGCATCGTCTTGCAACGAAGTGGGCGCTGCTATGGCCGCCTGGAGAGCGATCCGCTTTGTCGCTGCCAGTGCCTCGGGGGCGCATTGCAGAACCTGGCTCTTGATGGTTGCCAGCCAAGTCTCGAGATCTGAGCCGTCCGCTGCCATATGATCTGCCAGGCCGATTTGCATCGCTTCCTCTGCACCGAACGTTGCGGCCGTCAGCATAAGGCGTTTTGCTGTAGAGAGCCCTAGGCGTGCAACGAGATAAGGCGCGATTTGTGCTGGTGGAATACCCAGTTTGACCTCGGTGAGAGCGAACTTCGCCGACTGCGTCACCGCGATCAGGTCAGCACAGCAAGCCATGCCCAAGCCGCCGGCCATGGCGGGGCCATCGATGACAGCAACAACCACTTGAGGTTGTTGCTGTATTTGTGCAAACAGCCTGCCACCGGCTTGGCTCATCTGATGGATAGCTTGCTGGTCGCGCCCCATGATGAAGCGGCCCATGCCTTTTAGGTCGCCTCCGGAGCAAAAAACGCCATTGGCGCCACGTAAGGTTATGCCGCGTAGGGAGCGATCACCTGTGGCCTGCTCAAGCACGGACGAAAGGGCGGCTGACATGTCTTCGGAGAGAGCGTTGCGGCGCTCGGCATCTTTCATGGTCAGGGTCAGCCAGCGGCCTTCAGCTTCGGCAATCAAAAGCTCGGAGGGGGATTTGATTGTCATCTTAGACCCTCGCAATGCCGAAGTTGTTGGGTTTAGCATTAATGCGCGCTGCTTCTGTCACGGTACCCAACACGAATCCGAGGACGCGCCGTGTGTCGCGAGGATCGATCATGCCGTCGTCAAGGTTACGGCCCGATGTGGTGAAGGCGTCGGCTTGATTGTCGAAGACGTGTTTGAGGGCGGCTTCTTGGAAGGCTAGCATGTCCGTGTTCGGTTCTTCACCCTTTGCTGCAGCGGCTTGCTCAGCGACGATGCGCATGACTTTGCCGGCCTGCTCGCCACCCATGACGCCTGTCATGGCGTTGGGCCACGTGAAACAGAAATCGGGCTCAAAGCCTCGTCCGCACATGCCGTAATTGCCGGCGCCGAAACTAGCGCCGATCTGTATCGTGATGCGAGGTACGCTGATATTGGCGACGGCCTGGATCATCTTGGACCCATTCTTGATCATGCCGCCGCGTTCGGTTTCCGTTCCAACCATATAACCTGTTGTATTTTGCAGAAATATGACTGGGGTGTGCGTGCTGTCGCAGAGTTGAAGGAACTGCGTGGCCTTGTGGGCTCCCGCGTTGTCGATGGGTCCGTTGTTGCCCATCAACGCACAGCGGTGCCCCATAATGTCGGCAAACACGCACACCGTTGCTGAACCAATGCGCTCCTTAAAGTCAGTGAACGACGATCTGTCGACCAGCCTGCTGATCACTTCTCGAACGTCGTAGGGGCGCCGATAGTCGGTGGGTACCACTCCCGCTATTTCGTCCGTGCTAAGTGTTGGCGCTGCGTAATCACCTGGGTGTGTCGACGGCGTTTCGGGCAAGCGTCCAACGACGTCACGAACCATTTGGATAGCGTGGGCGTCATCATCGGCTAGGTAGTCAACCAGGCCCGAAACCTCCGCGTGCATAGCCGCTCCACCCAAGCTCTGGTCATCGGCGACTTCGCCCGTGGCAGCTTTCAACAGCGGTGGTCCAGCGAGGAAAGCTTTGCCATGTTCCTTCACGGCCACAACGTGGTCTGATAAACCTGGCATATAGGCGCCACCTGCTGTGGAGGAGCCGTGGAGGCATGCGACCGTTGGAATGCCCGCAGCCGACAGTCTAGCGAGATTGGCAAAAATAGCCCCGTACTGAACAAATCCTTCAACGAGATAGTTTTTCAGATCGCCGCCAGCGCTCTCGACGAGGTGTACGAAGGGCAACTTTTGTTCGAGTGCGATCTGTTCGCATCGCATAAAACGATAGGCCGAGCCTGCCTTTATGGCGCCGGCGGAGATGGCGCTATCGTCAACGGTGACCACACATCGCCGTCCGGCGATATAGCCTATGCCCGCGAGGATCGTTGATCCTGGAACAGATCGTTCCTCTTTATCCGTGTCCAGCATGTACCCAGACAAATTGCCAATGGTCAGGAACGGCATGCCCGGATCGAGTAAGTGGGCCAAGCGCTCACGTGGCAACAATTGTCCACGTTTATGAAACTTATCGGCTTTTGCGGATGATATCTTCTCGCCGCGGCCGTTCAGTTCCTTAAGCCTATCGACAAGTGCGAGCATATCGGCGCGGTTCTTCGCAAAGTCCTCGCTGCCGGCATCGATGCGGGAGGTGAATGTCGTCATGCTTTGGTCTCGTTGAGGAGGGTCTGGGGTACACGAACGGGTAGGCGCAAGAGAACTTGAGAGAAGCCCTTGCCTTGTGGGTCATTGCGCAGGCTGGCGATACCGCCACCGCCGAGCGATTTGGTCAGGAGGAAGTTTATCGCAGCAGCGCCGGGCATAGCGAAGCGTCGGACGTTGCCCTCCAGAACATGGCTGAATTGAGCGGCTACGCGATCTTCGGTTAACTGGTCCCAGAGATACGGTAGGAGGTCAGGGTGCCGAGCAATCACACCGACATTTGCGCTGTTACCTTTGTCTCCAGATCGAGCCCATGCCACATCGATCAGAGGAACTTCGGCGAGGTCTCCCAGGTCCGTCGGTTTGGGAGGGTCGGCGATCTCGACTGTGGCTGCTGTTGGCTGTGGTGCGAACGCCCACGGTCGCGGGCTTTCTTCACCAACGATAACGTGTTGGTCTACAGAGTCTTTGGGTGTTAGGAATGAGAACAGCTGCACCACGGGCGATGGCTTGGGGCGCCCGCCAGCGAAGCCGCAGAGTCCAGGGGGTGTTGCCAAACCCATTCCCATGGCTTCTTTCAGCAAGATGCCAATGCCGGCCTCATCGGAGTGGCGCACGCCAATCTTGATGACCACCTCATCCGCATCATGATCATCACCAAATTGAGCACCACTGCCAAGAACCTCAACGGATGTATCCGTGTAAGGAGGCATGTTGCGTGCCGCTAAAGCAGCGTTGGACCGGTCAAAGACGCATCGAGCAAATTCTCTCGATTTTTCATTGGCTTCATCCCCGTAAAAGCTGAACACATGACCGCCGCGCCAGCCTGCTACGTGTGTGGCGCACACCTTTAGGTCGGGCGGTGGCGTTGAGCCCTTGGCGCCGGTTACGCGCACCCGGTCGTTACCGATGTCTTCCAAAGTCACCGTACGGAAATCGCAGGTGACATCAGGCAATTGGTAGGCGGAGGGGTCACCGATCTCGTACACCAGTTGCTCGGAGACGGTGCCGCGAGACACGAGGCCGCCAGAGCCTTCGGGCTTGGTGATAACAGCTGTGCCGTCGGCCTCCACTTCGGCAATGGGATAACCGATAGCTTCCCGCCGTGGCACGTCGCGCCAGTCCGTGAAGTTGCCGCCTGTCGCTTGCGGACCGCATTCGAGTAGATGGCCCACCAAGCTGCCTGCCGCGAGTTTATCAAGGTCGTCCGCTCGCCAATCATAGCGATGGATCAGTGCGCCGAGCGATAGAGCGCTATCTACCACGCGGCCTGTGATGACGATATCGGCACCCTGCTCAAGAGCCCTCGCAATCGGGAAGGCGCCGAGATAGGCGTTCATGCTGATGACATGAGCCGCGGGCGAGAGGGGTTCGTTGGTGTCAAGATCGCGAGGCTGCGTATCGCGAATGGCGGGAAGCTGACCAATGAGATCGTCGCCGGTCACCACCGCGACTGTGAGATCGAGTTCGGACTTTTTGATCAATGCCCGGAGGGCCGCGCCGCAGGCCTCTGGGTTCAGGCCCCCAGCATTGCTGATCACCTTCACACCGCGCTCAGCAATGGTGCGCAGGTGAGGGGCCATCGCCGTACTGACGAAATCTGGCGCGTAACCTTTGCTCGGGTCCTTCATCTTCGCACGGGCCAAGAGGCTCATCGTGATCTCGGCGAGATAGTCATAGATCAGGACGTCCACACCGGCGTTGAGCAGCTGCGGTGTCGCCATCGCGCTCTCGCCCCAATACCCGCTGGCACCGCCGATCCTGATCATTCGAGTCTCCCTGACACTGTGAATATGACCTTGACGAGAGAAATGAGCAAGCCTCATTATTAGTGAAGACCACCCATTTTGGAGATTTCGAGATGCGCAGTCCCTTTGAAACCGCCGAACGGCAGGCCTTTCGCGAGAGTGTGCGGTCTTTTGTCGAACAGGAAGTGACCCCGTTCGTGGACGATTGGGATGAGGCTGGCTCAATTCCGCCGGAGCTCCACGAGAAAGCGGGGGCGTTGGGCGTTTTCGGGTTCGCCGTGCCGGAAGAGCTTGGCGGCATCGGCTTCGACGATGTCTTTATGCGGCGGATTTGGGGGGAAGAGTTGGCACGCTGCGGCGCCGGTGGGGTCGGCGCAGCACTCGGCGCGCGATCGATCTCCATTGATCCGATTGTGAAGCACGCTGATCCTTCCATTCGCGACCGGGTGGTTCCGGAGGTTGTCTCAGGACGGAAGTGTTGCAGCCTTGGCATCACAGAGCCGTCGGGTGGGTCCGATGTCGCGAACCTCAAGACGAAGGCCGTGCGCGACGGCGAGGGTTGGCGCCTTTCAGGTAGCAAGACCTTCATCACGGGTGGGATGACGTCGGACTATTTCGTGGTCGGCGCTCGCACGGGCGGAGCCGGTCCAGCTGGTGTTTCGCTGTTCTTCGTTGAGTGGGGTGCGGAGGGTTTTACCCGTACAGAGCTCGATAAGAAGATGGGCTGGTGGTGTTCGGACCAGGCCACGCTCTATTTCGATGACGTCTATGTTCCGCAGACAAACATGATTGGCCCTGAGAATTTGGGCTTCATGGCGATCATGCAGAACTTTAACCTTGAGCGCGTGGCGTTGATCGCAGGTTGTCTTGGTGCGTGCCAGACGCTCTATGATGATGCGGTATCTTGGGCGCGAGAACGTGAGACGTTCGGTAAGCCGCTGATCAAGCATCAAGTTATCCGGCACAAGCTCGTGGACATGTCGATGCGTGTGGACGCGCTCGACGGCTATCTCAATCAAGTTTGTTGGCTGATCAATGAGGGTGAGAGCCCTGTCGCTGAGATATCGAAGGCGAAAGTGTTCGCGACGAAGGCGCTAGAATTCTGTGCGTCGGAGGCGATGCAGATCCTTGGTGGGGCGGGATACTTGCGCGGTAATCGCGTGGAGCGGATCTATCGCGAGGTGAAGGTCATGGCTATTGGGGGCGGATCGGAAGAGATCATGCGCGACCTCGCGGCGCGGCAGATGGGGCTATGACTGTACGGACCAAGACGAAACGCGAGCGCGTTGCGGCCAAGGAAGAGGCCATCGTGGCTGCGGCTACGGACGCTTTCTTGCAAGGCGGCCTCCGGGCTGCGCGGATGGCGGAGATCGCCAAAGCGGCGGATGTTGCTGAGGGCACGCTCTACCTTTACTTCCGGAACAAAGAAGCGCTGTTCGCTGCGGTGGTCGAACGGCATTGGCAGGGTCTCACCGCTGGCGCCAAGAAGGCCGTGGGCCAACACGATGAGCCGATGGACCAGCTCGAGAGCCTCGCGCGCTTCACGCTGACGCGCATCCTCGACGACTGGGCCCTCTTTGAACTGACTTTTGCAGTCCATTATGGCAGTGAAGGCGGCGATGCACCGGACAATCGCCGTGACTATGTCAAGGAGTTTGACCGGGTCATCGAGCGAGGCATCGATCGGGGACAGTTTCCTGCGACAGTGCCAGTGCGGAACCTGAGGGACTTATTCTTCGGCTGCCTCGAATACTCATCGCGGTCGATGCTGGCTCGTCGCCGGAGTAAGCCTGACGATTACGAGGCCACGATCCGTATGGTGATGGCAGCAATTGCCGGTGCTGCTGGGGCGCGTCAGCCCACACCAGCTCGCGCTGCACCCGACCGTCTAGAAGCCGCTGTCGACCGGCTTGAAGAGCTCTTGGCGCAGCATGAGCCCGGCTAGCTAAAGGCCTGCAGGCCGGTCATCGCCCGACCCAAGATAAGGGCGTGCACGTCGTGCGTGCCCTCATAGGTATTGACGGTTTCGAGGTTCATTGCGTGCCGCATCACGTGGTACTCGTCCGCGATACCATTCCCTCCGTGGATGTCGCGGGCGAGCCTGGCGATATCCAGTGCCTTGCCGCAATTATTTCTTTTCATGAGAGAAATGGCTTCTGGTCTTCCCGTACGTTCGTCCAGCATTCGGCCGAGTCGTAGGGCGCCTTGCAGGCCCAGAACGATCTCCGTTTGCATGTCAGCGAGTTTCTTCTGCACCAATTGGGTCGCCGCGATGGGCTTGCCGAAGACTTCTCGGTCGAGGGCGTAATTACGGGCTGCATGCCAACAGAACTCCGCTGCACCCATGGAGCCCCAGGCAATCCCGTACCGCGCTTTGTTCAGGCAGGAGAAAGGACCCTTCAGCCCACGGACATGGGGAAGGATCTGATGCTCAGCGATGAAAGCGTCGGTGAGGGCAATCTCACCCGTGATCGATGCTCGCAAAGACAGCTTGTGCTCGATCGTCGGTGTGGTGAAACCCTCCGTATCACGATCAACCAAGAAACCACGAATGTCACCGTCGAGCTTAGCCCAAACGAGCGCCACGTCAGCGATGGGCGCGTTGGTGATCCACATCTTCGAGCCGTTGAGGATGAAGCCGCCGTCAACCCGCTCCGCATGCGTCCTCATCGCGCCAGGGTCTGAGCCACCTTCCGGTTCGGTGAGGCCGAAACAGCCGACCGTTTCGCCGCTGGCGAGCTTGGGCAGATAGGCTGCTTTCTGCTCCTCGCTACCAAACGCTTCGATGGGGTACATGACCAGGGAAGACTGGACGGACATCGCTGAACGGTACCCGGAGTCCACAGCCTCGATGGCCTTGGCGATTAATCCGTAGGCCACATGGTTGACCCCAGCGCCGCCGAATTCAGGCGAGACCATGGCGCCGAGCAGACCACGCTCGCCCATCTCCGTCATGATGCAACGGTCAAAAACGCCTAAGCGATTAGCTTCGACAATCCGCGGGAGAAGGTGTTCGTTCGCATACGTTCGTGCGGTCTGCGCAATCGCACGTTCTTCCTCGGTGAGCTGATCGTCAAGGAGAAAAGGATCGTCCCAACAAAAGCCGTCACTCATCCGAAGAACACCTCATGCATGATGCGGCCGGGAGCGAAGGTGAAAATCCCAGCGATGATCAATCCAAATAGAAAGATGGCGCCGAAGGGCTTCGCGTGTTTTTTCATGTTCGGGCCGCCTTGGACGATGAAGATTAAGCCGCGGATCAAGCCGAACGTCGTCACGGCAGTGAGGATGTGGATCCACGACATGCGATCAATGAGGCTTTTGCCCTCGGCGGGAGGGGCGAGGATAAAGGCTGATGACACGGCGACGATGGCCATCGCCACGACCCAGATTGAACCGAGGGTGCGGTGGGGCAGGGTCCCCTTGGGCGCGGTGAACTGCACAATGCCCAAAAAGAAAGCCAGCATCGCAGCGAGTGCATGCGCTTGAATGAACCAAGGAGCAGATAAAAGCGGCGACCAGTCCATGCGTTCCTCCCGAACAACCCACCACAGCGTGCCGGTATCCGCCGATTATTCAAGCGCCGACGGCGTTCTTTGATCCTGGTTGGTGGCAAGACCGGATGTCCAACGAGAAAGGAGCTAGTATCATCTCGCTGCCGTAAGACTCTCGTGTGAGCTTGCGACGGGGACGCTAGCGTTTGAGCCGGTTCACGGCGCGGTCCAGCTCCGAAAGAAACCGTGACCGGTCCTTCTTCTGAAAAGGCGGCGGGCCGCCGCCCACTTGATCGCCGCTACCGCGCAGATCGGCCATGATGGCGCGGGTGGCGATGGCACCGCCGATCGTGTCAGCGGTGAAGGGCTTGCCGTTCGGCGCCAGCACGGCGCCGGCCTCGGCCTTGAGGCAGCGATCGGCGAGCAAGATATCCGCTGTGATAACAATAGATTGAGCCGTGACAAGTTCAACGATTCGGTCGTCCGCTGCATCGAAGTGATCGCTCACCACCTCGAGCGCAACCCAAGGTTCACGCGGGATGCGCATAAAGGCGTTGGCCACAAGTTTGACGTTGAGGCCGTAGCGCTCAGCGACCCGGTAGATCTCATCCTTCACCGGGCAGGCGTCGGCATCGACTAGGATTTCTGTCATGGGCTCGTCTCGTTTCGCGGGGCTGGCCTAGCCCGGGCGAGGGGCGAACCTCAAGAAGCGCTCGCGGGTGAAGAAAAAACTGTAGTACCTTCGTGAGGTTCGCGCTTGCACCATGGCGCAGGTGCTGATTGAACGCGAAACGTCAATTGAGTGCGCAAAGGAGTTCGCTGTGGCTGATACCCAATTCGATATGATTGTTATTGGCGCGGGCCCTGGCGGCTATGTGGCGGCCATTCGTGCAGCGCAGCTGGGCATGAAGACGGCCATCGTGGAGCGGGAGCACCTGGGTGGCGTTTGCTTGAACTGGGGCTGTATCCCGACGAAGGCGCTGCTGCGCACCGCTGAAGTCTATACCAACATGAAGCACGCCAGTGCCTATGGTTTGAAGGCAGAGAACATCGGCTTCGACCTCGAGGGTGTTGTCCAGCGCTCGCGCAAAATCGCGAAGCAGCTCGCCGGTGGCGTCGCGTACCTCATGAAGAAGAACAAGATCACCGTGATCGACGGTGAGGCACGCTTGGCGGCGGCGAACGGCTCGGGGCCTTCGATCATCGTCAAGGCGAAGGACGGCAAAGAGACCACCTACCTCGCCAAGAACACGATCATTGCTACCGGCGCCCGTGCACGGACGATCCCAGCAGCTGGGCTTGAACCCGATGGTAAGTTCATCTGGACAGCCCGCGAGGCCATGACGCCGGACACGTTCCCTAAGCGCCTTCTCGTCGTGGGCTCTGGCGCCATCGGCATTGAGTTCGCTAGCTTCTACAATGCTCTGGGTGCGGATGTGAAGGTCGTGGAGATGGTCGACCGTATTCTGCCTGCGGAAGACAAAGAAGTTTCAGCTTTCGCCCGCAAGGCCTTTGAAGGCCAAGGCATGAAGATCATGACCGAAGCCAAGCTCGACAAAGTCGAGAAGGGCGCCGAAACGATCAAGGCGACCATTGTTGACAAAGCAGGCAAGGCAACCACGGAAGAGTATGATCGGATCATCCTCGCCATCGGTATTGTGGGGAACACAGAAGGTATTGGCCTTGAGCAGGTCGGCGTGAAAGTCGACCGCGGCCACGTCCAGGTTGATGAGTGGCTCTCCACCGGTGTGAAGGGCGTTTACGCCATCGGCGACGTCTGCGGCCCACCATGGCTTGCCCACAAGGCGGAGCATGAAGGCGTCATCTGTGTCGAGAAGATCGCTGGCTCGAATTCCGTGCACCCCCTCGATGTCAGCCGTATCCCGGGCTGTACCTATTGCAGCCCGCAAGTGGCATCAGTGGGCCTGACCGAAGAGAAAGCGAAGGCCGCTGGCAAGAAGGTCAAGGTTGGCAAGTTCCCGTTCCAAGCGAACGGCAAGGCCATTGCGCTGGGTGAGCCGGAAGGCTTCGTGAAGACAGTGTTCGATGCGGAGACCGGCGAATTGCTAGGTGCCCACATGATTGGTGCTGAGGTGACCGAGCTGATCCAAGGCTACGGCATCGGAATGGCCATGGAAGCGACGGAGGAAGACTTCTTCCATACCATCTTCCCGCACCCGACACTGTCGGAGATGATGCACGAGTCAGCACTCGACGCTTATGGGCGTGTGATCCACACCTAACGTCGCTGTCCGTCAGCTTGCCTCAAGGTTCGGACGCCTTTACCGAGAAGGTTGCAAAACCTTGAGGCTGACATGCTGACGTCTGATCCAAAGTCAATTCTGATGGGCGCCGACCATAACGGCGACGACGTCCAACTCCCTCTGAAAATGTGCAACCGCCATGGCTTGGTGGCGGGCGCGACCGGTACGGGTAAGACTGTCACGGTACAGATCATGGCCGAGGCGTTCAGCCGCGCGGGCGTGCCGGTTTTTGTCTCAGACGTGAAAGGTGACCTGTCGGGCCTGGCTGCTGCTGGGGCGGATAAGGACTTCCTTCACAAGCGCGCTGAGACCATTCAGCTCCCGGATTATGAGGGTGAGAGCTTTCCCGTTCGCCTGTGGGATTTCTTCGGTGAGGGCGGCCTGCCGATCCGCGCCAGCGTCAGCGAGGTCGGGCCGCTTCTCCTTTCGCAGATGCTGGATCTCAATGACACCCAAGAGGGCGTTCTGGCGATTGCGTTCCGCGTTGCCGACGATGACGGGCTGCCGATCCTCGACCTCAATGACTTGCGCGCGCTGCTGGCCCATGTCTCTGAGCGCCGGGCCGAGCTGTCGGCGATGTATGGCAATGTTTCGCCGTCGACGGTGGCGGCTATTCAGCGCCGCTTGCTGCAATTGGAAGACCAGGGCGGCAAGCTGTTCTTCGGCGAGCCTGCCCTCAATGTCATGGACCTGATCCGTACCGAGAGGGATGGTCGCGGTGTCCTGAATGTGCTGAAGGCTGACAAATTGATGATGTCGCCACGGCTCTACGGTGCGTTTCTGCTGTGGATGCTGTCGGAGCTTTTCGAAGAGCTGCCTGAGGTCGGTGATCCCGAGAAGCCGAAGCTCGTGTTCTTTTTTGATGAGGCGCACCTGCTGTTCGATCATGCGAGCAAGTCGCTGCTGGAGAAGGTCGAGCAAGTCTGCCGTCTGATCCGCTCCAAGGGCGTCGGCATTTTCTTCGCTACGCAAGATCCCGGTGATATCCCCGACGGCGTTGCCGGTCAAATGGGTACGCGGGTGCAACACGCCTTGCGTGCCTTCACGCCTGCCCAGCAGAAGCGCGTGAAGGCAGCGGCCGACAGTTTCCGTCCGAACCCAGCGTTCAAGACCCGCGATATCATTACTGAGTTAGGCGTAGGCGAAGCACTCGTCAGTACGCTACAGAAGAAAGGCGTGCCGACGCCAGTCGCTCGGACGTTGATCCGTCCTCCCGCTTCGCGCCTCGGCCCGCTGCTGAAGAAGGAGCGTACCGCGATCATCAACGCCGATGGTCTGGGTGCGCAGTACGCGAAGGTGGTCGACCGACACTCCGCGCACGAGATGTTGGCGGAGCGTGCCGACCGCATGGCCGCTGAAGCGGAGAAAGCTGAAAAGAAGGCCACCCGCGAAAAGCGGAAAAAGACGACGACCCGGCGTCGTTCGAGCCGCATGTCCATGAGCGAACGCGCCGTGGCGCAAGCCACCCGGACCGTGTCCAGCACGCTGGTCCGTGAGCTGATGCGCGGTCTGCTCGGCGGCTTGCGTCGTCGCTAGCGCTTGCGGCGCATCATAGGGGCCGCTTTTGCCGAAGCCTTGAGGGCCGTTGGCGGCTCTGCACCTGGCTCGGCGATAGACTTCTCCGCAGCCCAAGCCGCAACTTGATCAGCATCGGGAGCACCGGTCGCTCGGTAGAGCGTGATGAAGGCTGATGTGACGCTACCCCAGCGGCGACGAGCGTTGCGGCAATTCATGTAGGACGCCACCATGTCTTGAATGACGGCTTCGGCTTCATCCGTGTACGCTGTCGCTTGTTTGCGTGTTGCCTTACCTGACGAAGTCTTGAGGCCGTTCAATCGAGAGCGCACGTCGGCGACGCTTGCGTTGGTGATCGAGGGGCCAGGCTGGGCGAGGGTGTGGATGAGTTGTTCGTGTACCGCCAATGCTGAAGCAGCCACCTCGGTCCGTTCCGCACCCATTTTGGTGGCTAGCGCGGGCTTGTCCGAGCTCCGACGGAAGGCCGGGATGGCAAGGCCAACGGCCAAGACGAGGCCGACGCTGGCGGCGGCGATCGGGTGGTCAGTGACGTAAGACCACAATTCCATGGTGATCCTCCCAAGAAGTTTTTCGCGATAGTGTCACGAAGTCTTGGGACAGGAAAGAGGGGACCTCAGCGGCCCAGCGCCTCACGCCAGTGCTTGCGACAAAGCGAGATGTAATCGGACTTCTCCAAGCCCACTTGATCGCCCTCGATCACCGCGTCGCCTGCATCGTCTCGCCGCAAGTTCATCGTCGCCTTGCGCCCGCAATGACAGATCGTGCGCGCCTCGCGCAGGTCGTCAGCAATGGCGAGCAGGGTCGCTGCGCCTTCAAAGAGCTGGCCCTGAAAGTCGGTGCGCAAGCCATAGCAAAGAACAGGAACGCCTAGCTCGTCGCCGACCTCGGCCAATTGCCAGACCTGATCGCTCGTAAGAAACTGCGCCTCGTCAAAGAAAGCGGCGCTGATCTTGTGCTCGGCCACTTCTTTGGAGAGTGCTTCGAACAGATCCGTCTCGGGGTTGAAGGGATGGGCCTCAGCCTCAAGGCCGATGCGCGATTTGATCAGCGGCCGTTCGTGAGCATCATCGTCGGCTGAGCGGAACGTCCATAGACTCACTGTCATGCCGGATTCGCGATAATTGTGAGCGGCCTGCAGCAAGATCGCCGACTTCCCGGCATTCATGGCGCTGTAGGTGAAATACAGTTTGGACATGGCGCAGATGTGCGCCGATTCTTGCGCGAGGCTGACGGCGCTACAGTCAGCCTCCGGTTCTCTGCAAAAGTTCAAGTGCCTTATGAGCTGGCGGGGGCGCTTTTGGTCGCGTCTGCGGCCACCTCAGCCTTGCGCTTTTTGATGGTTGATAGCGTGGACCAAATGCCCAACCCGACCAGCACGGCGATCACGCCCCAGACCCAAACAGGAATGTTCTCTCCCACCAGCGCCACATAAACGTATGGCTGGATCGCAAGGTATCCGGCCAGGATGGCCTGCACCGTGATCGATTTCTTCTGCCGCAACCGCGCAACCAGCCAGGCAGTGACGCCCAAAAACAGTGGAATTCCGCCGATGTAGAGAACGCCGAAGATCCAAGGGTTCACACCATAGTTCTCACTCAGGCTCAGAACAAACGCGTTGATGGCTTCCATGGTGGCCTCTCCTCATGTCTTGGCCAGGTGTTCGGCCGTTCGGTGCGAAACGTTACGCTACCCGGTTTGCTCCAATAAGTGGTATCGGCACAACCGTGCGTTAATTCATAACATGCATACTGGGCAGGGTTTGCAGTCAACGTTTCCGGGAGAAAACAGAATGCGCCGTCTTGCTCTAGTGCTCACTGCCTCAACGGCGGCCCTGATCGGTACAGCTTCGGCTGGCATCGGCGTGGACGCTTCTGTCTCGACTGCTGGTCTCAGCGGCAACGTTCACTTTGACGTGATGCCGATGGTCACGCTTCGTGGCGGCATCAACTACTTGGAATATGAGGCCGAAGACATCGAATTCGATGGCGTTGAGTATGACACCGACCTCGATTTCACGCAGTTCGGCCTCTACGCCGATCTTCATCCGCTACCGATCCTGCGGAGCTTCACCATCACCGCAGGCTACGTCTTTGGTGAGCGAGAATTCGAGGCTATCGCGACGCCGTTGGAAGACACCCAAATCGGCGACGTGACCTTTACGCCCGAGCAGTTCGGCAGCCTTATCGGCAACGGTAGCCTCGGTGATTCAGGCTTCTATGGCGGTTTAGGCTTTGACAGCACGACCCGCGGCTTCATTCCAATTAGCTTCGTGCTGCGCGCAGGCGTGATCGTAAGCGACTCGCCAGAATTCAGCCTTCGGTCCGAAGGTGGCTTGGCCGATACCGATCCTACCCTGCGTGCCCAGCTGGACGAGGAGATCGCTCGCGAGGTCGCCAACATCAACGACGAGATCGAAGACTTTAAGTTCTACCCGGTCATTTCGTTTGGCATTGGCATCGGCTTCTAATTTTTCCGCCATTTCGGCAAAAATCTGCGAGCCCTTCGATTGACGATATAAAGATTTCTTTATATCGCATGCGCGAAGGGTTTTCGCTGTGGAATTTGCTCTAAGTCTCGATCAATTGCGCGCGGTGGGTGAAGAAACCCGCCTGCGCATTGTTGCGCTGTTACGGCATAGCGATCTCACGGTGAGTGAGTTGGTTCGCTGTCTCGATCAGCTGCAGCCGCGGGTGAGCCGCCATCTCAAGATCCTTGTTAGCGCCGGGATTGTTGCCCCTTACCAAGAGGGATCTTGGCGGTTCTATCGGCTTGCAAGCTTGCCGCCATGGTTGGCCACGTTGATCGATGAGCTCGCCGGCGATGACCTTGAGCCTGATCTCCGAGCGCTACAGCAAATTCGAGCCGAACGGGCAGAGAAGGCTCAGGCCTACTTTGCTGAGAACGCTGCTGCCTGGGATGCGGTACGTCGGTTGCACGCCGATGATCATATCATCGAGCGGGCCATGTTGGACATAGCGCCCGCGACCATCGACCGGTTCTTGGATCTCGGCACCGGTACGGGCCGTATGCTGACTTTATTCGCGGAGCGGTTTGACCACGGCATTGGCTACGATGCATCGCCGGAGATGCTGGCGGTTGCGCGCACCAACCTTGATCAGGCCGGTTTGCGCTCGATCACGCTCCGTCGCCGCGATATCCTCAAGCCTGACCAGGTGGCCGCCGAGAGCGCCGACGTGGTTTGCTTCCATCATGTCCTGCACTTCCTGGCTGAGCCGGAGCGGGCCATGGCCGTGGCTGCAGAAGCCTTGTCGCCGGGTGGATCCTTGATTGTTGCAGATTTTGCTCCGCATACCCGCGAAGAGTTGCGCGATGAGTATGCTCATCGTCGCTTGGGGTTCGGATCCGATGAGATGGTCGCCTATGCTCGTGAGGCTGGCCTTGAGCTAGCGCACGAGAAATCGGTTGCCCCCGGAACGCCCGGCGGTCTGACCAGCATGATTTGGCGATTTGATAAGTCGCCGTCCCTTATTCCTATTCCCCATGATGGAGCCGTCCATGCCTGACCTCTCCGTAAGTTTTGAGTTTTTTCCTCCTAAGACGGAGAAAATGGCGGAGACACTCTGGTCTTCGATCAAAAAGCTCAGCCCGCTGAGCCCGACCTTTGTTTCGGTGACCTATGGTGCAGGAGGCTCGACCCGTGAGCGAACCCATTCCACAGTCAAGCGCATTATCGAAGAGACCGATTTGCAGGTGGCGGCTCACCTGACGACTGTGGATGCAACACGCGAGGACGTGGATGCGGTCCTGCGCGACTATTGGTCGATCGGTGTACGCCACATCGTTGCGCTTCGCGGTGACCCTTCTGCGGGTGTTGGTGAGGCTTATGTGCCGATGGCGGATGGCTATGCCGGTGCGGCAGACCTCGCGCGGGGTGCGCGAGCCGTGGCGCCATTCGATATCACAGTGGGTTGTTATCCTGAGAAGCACCCGGAGAGCCCGAGCCTCGATTTTGATCTTGATCTTCTCAAGAAGAAGATCGATGGCGGGGCGACCCGCGCTATTACCCAGTTCTTCTACGAGAACGATCTCTACGAGCGCTACGTCGAAAAGGTGCGGGCGGCGGGCATCAGCATACCGATCATTCCTGGTATCATGCCTGTGACCAACTATGGTGCGCTGCAGCGCATGTCGAAGCTTTGTTCAGCAACCGTACCAAGCCGTTATGATCGGCTGTTCGGTGACCTTGATAGCGACCCCAAGACCCGTGCGTTGGTCGCTGCCACCGTGGCTGCTGAACAGTGTCTAGACTTGATGGAGCGCGGCGTTACGGACTTCCATTTCTATACGCTGAATAAGGCTGATCTCGCCTTTGCGCTGTGCCACCTTCTCGGTGTACGGCCGACCTGTCGGGAAGAAGCGGCCTAATGCGCCCAACGTTCGTTAATATCGGCGAGCGGACCAACGTCACAGGCTCAGCCAAATTTCGTAAGCTGATCAAAGCTGGTGATTACGCGACGGCGGTGGATGTCGCACGCCAGCAGGTCGAGAACGGTGCTCAGGTCATTGACGTGAACATGGACGAGGGCATGCTCGACGGTGTCGAGGCGATGACCACGTTCCTGCGTCTCATTGCATCCGAGCCCGACATTGCTCGTGTGCCGATCATGATCGATAGCTCGAAATGGGAGGTGATTGAGGCCGGACTGCGCCAGGTTCAGGGTAAACCCATCGTCAATTCCATCAGCCTGAAAGAAGGCAAAGAGCCCTTCTTCGAGCACGCGCGCAAGTGTATGCGTTATGGTGCCGCTGTTGTGGTAATGGCGTTCGATGAGGACGGGCAAGCGGACACCGCTGCTCGCAAGATCGAGATTTGTCAGCGTAGCTATGATCTTCTCATCGGCATTGGATTTCCGCCGGAAGATATCATCTTCGACCCCAATATCTTCGCGGTGGCGACCGGTATTGAGGAGCATGCGAACTATGGCGTCGATTTCATAGAGGCGACCGCATTCATCAAGCAGAACCTGCCGGGCGCGAAGGTGTCAGGTGGCGTCTCCAACGTGTCGTTTAGCTTCCGCGGCAATGATGCTGTGCGCGAAGCGATGCACTCGGTGTTCTTGTACCATGCCATCCGTGCGGGGATGGATATGGGTATCGTCAATGCTGGTCAGCTTGCGATCTACGACGAGATTCCAGCGGACCTGAAAGAGCCAGTTGAGGACGTGATCCTCAATCGTCGCGAGGATGCGACGGAGCGTTTGCTTGATGTGGCTGAACGGTATCGGGGGCAGGGCGCCAAGGCGCGCGAGAAGGACCTCACTTGGCGCGAAGATGGCGTTGAGAGGCGCCTCCAGCATGCGCTTGTTAAGGGCATCACGGAGTATATCGAGGAAGATACCGAAGAGGCACGGCAAAGGCTCGGCCGGCCTTTGTTCGTTATCGAAGGGCCGTTGATGGACGGCATGAACATCGTTGGCGACCTCTTTGGGTCGGGCAAGATGTTCTTGCCGCAAGTGGTGAAATCAGCCCGCGTGATGAAGAAGGCCGTGGCTTATCTCGAGCCCTTTATGGAAGCCGAACGCCTTGCGGGCGGTGCGGAGCCTGAAGCCAAGGGCCGCGTGTTGATGGCGACGGTCAAGGGTGACGTGCACGACATTGGCAAGAACATTGTCGGCGTTGTTCTTCAGTGTAACAACTATGAAGTGGTCGACCTCGGCGTGATGGTCCCCGCCAACGATATCTTGGACAAAGCCGTCGAACACAAATGCGACGTCATCGGTTTGTCGGGCCTAATCACGCCTTCGCTCGACGAAATGGTAGGTGTCGCGAAGGAAATGACACGCCGCGGGATGAACCAGCCGCTGCTCATCGGCGGCGCGACCACGTCAAAGGCGCATACGGCGGTGAAGATCGCGCCAGCCTATGACAACGGTGTGGTCTACGTAACCGATGCGAGCCGAGCTGTTGGCGTTGTAAGTGATTTGTTGTCTGAGGAACGCCGCGGCGACTACCTTGGTGGCATCGCCAACGAGTATGAACGCGTTCGTCAGTCCTTTGCTGCGCGCCAGAAAAAAGATGACCGGGTGACGATCGCCCAGGCTCGTGACAACGCCTTCGCCCTCACGGGGCGCCCGCCGATCGCGCCGAAGAAGCCCGGTGTTCATGTCATCAAAGACGTTCCGCTAGCGGATCTTGTGCCTTATATCGACTGGACGCCGTTCTTTGCTTCGTGGGAGCTCTACGGGAAATACCCGGCCATCCTCACGGACGACATTGTGGGCGAGGCAGCAACCTCTCTCTTCGAGGACGCCCAAAAAGCCCTCAAGACGCTGCTTGAAGAAGGGTGGTTTAAGGCCCACGCTGTTTGTGGGCTTTTCCCGGCGAACCGAGACGGCGATGATATTGTTGTGTGGACGGATGAGTCGCGCACGAAGGAGCGGGCTCGGTTCTATTCAATCCGCCAGCAGATGAACAAGAAGGGCAAGGCTGCGAACCTAGCATTGGGCGATTTCGTGTCGCCGGATGAGCCCGATTGGGTCGGTGCCTTTGCGGTTACCGCAGGGCATGGGGAAGACGAGGCCGTCGCTCGGTTCAATGAGGCAGGCGACAATTATGGATCCATCATGGCTTCCGCGCTGGCGGATAGGTTCGCCGAGGCCATGGCCGAATGGCTGCACGAGAAAGTGCGACGTGAATATTGGGGTTATGAAACGGGTGCGGCGCTCTCGCCGGAAGCTCTCATTGCGGAGAAATACCAGGGCATCCGCCCAGCGCCGGGTTACCCAGCTCAGCCGGACCATACCGAAAAGGACGTGCTGTTTGAGCTTCTGTCGGCCACTGAGCATACTGGCATCACCATGACTGAGAGCTATGCGATGCAGCCGGGTGCTAGTGTCTCGGGTCTCTATTTTGGCCATCCTGAGGCCCACTATTTCGGTACGGGTAAGATCGGCCGGGATCAGGTTGCCGATTACGCTCAGCGCAAGGGCTGGGATTTGACCGCAGCTGAGAAATGGCTCGCTCCTATTCTCGCCTACGATACGGACTGATCCAACAAAAAAGGCGCCGCAAATGCGACGCCTTTGATCAACTCGTCGGCCGAGAGCTTAGAGGACTTTCAGGTCCACTGCGCTCGTCTTGCCACGACGATCATCTGTGTAGAGCTCATAAGAGACTTGTTGGTTCTCTTGAAGGCCTTGCAGGCCCGAGCGCTGAACAGCTGAGATGTGAACGAAAATGTCCGCACCGCCGTCGTCAGGCTGGATGAAACCGTAGCCCTTTTGATCGTTGAACCACTTTACTTTGCCGACTGCCATGTCGTGCTCCTTCGTCTTCCTACCCGAGGTGCCGGGCCGCAGCATGCGGGGGTAACAAAAGAGTGCCGTCGGTCCGACGGTAGTCCTAGTCCGAGACCGACCGTATGCACGGATGCCGTGCGCGCTCGCAGCGACGTCGTCAAGCGAATTTCTTGTTACAATTGTAGGCAGTTCAACCGGTTCGTTTGATCTCAATGCCTTGCTCTTGAACCTTGCGGTAGAGCGTAGAGCGGCCAATGCCCAAACGGCGCGCCACTTCAGACATCTGCCCACGGTACATCTCGATGGCAGCTGCGATCAGATCACGTTCAATTTGCTGAAGTGAGCGCAAGTGACCGTGATTATCATACACTTCGATGCCTTCAGAAGACGTACTAGAACCTATGGTTGCGGATGCAACGGATGCGGAAGACAGAACTTCTGTCGGGCCCTCGATCGTTACACTACCTTGGTCAGCGCCGACAGTTGGCGGTCCCGCGAAGACGCCTGCATCCTCGAAAGCTGATGCCATGGTGGGGAAGTCGCTGGCCGATAGCCACGCGTCCTCGCAGAGGACCACTGCGCGGTAGATGGTGTTTTCCAGCTGACGGACGTTGCCAGGCCAGTCTTGCGCGACCAACACGTCCATGACTTCGTTGCGCACGCCGCGGACATCGCGTCCTTCTTCAGCGTTATAACGTGAAATGAAGTGGTTGATCAGGTCAGGAATATCTTCCCGGCGCTGACGAAGAGGCGGAACCTCCACAGGGAAGACGTTCAGGCGGTAGAACAAGTCTTCGCGGAAGGTACCGTCTTGGACGGCTTCTGAGAGGTCTCGGTTGGTGGCCGAGATCACGCGAACGTCGACCTTCACAGGACGCTTAGAGCCCACAGGGTCGACTTCACCCTCTTGCAGGGCACGGAGCAACTTCACCTGGGTCTCAAGCGGCAATTCACCAACCTCATCGAGGAACAGGGTGCCGCCATCGGCCTCCTGGAACTTGCCGATATGCTTGCCTGTGGCGCCTGTGAAAGCGCCTTTCTCGTGACCGAAGAGGATCGATTCCACGAGGTTTTCTGGAATGGCACCACAGTTCACGGTGACGAACGGCGCGCTCGTTCGGTCGGAGCTGCCTTGGATGGCGCGGGCGATCATTTCCTTACCCACACCGCTCTCACCAGTGATGAGGATCGGAATGGTGGAAGCAGCTGCGCGCTCCGCTAGCTTCAAGCACTGGCGGAAGGCGGGCGAAGTTCCGACGACGTCCGTGAACGTCATTTCGCCTTTGTCTTTGCGCTTGAGGCGGGACACCTCCGTGCGAAGGTTCTTTACGTTGAGAGCATTGGCGATGCCCACGGTGACCCGCTCAGGCGAGGCTGGCTTCACGAAGAAGTCCACGGCGCCAGCTTGCATGGCCTTCACGACCGTCTCGACCCCACCTTGTGCCGTCAGCATGATGACCGGCAGCTCGGGCTTAAGGGTCTTCAACTCCGCCAGAACTTCCATGCCGTCTACATTCGGCATCACGAGGTCCAGCATCATCAAGTCGATGGATGCGCCTTTATCGCTGCGCAGCATGTCGAGCGCTTCCTCGCCACCACCGGCCTGTTTCACAAAATACCCTGCGCGTTCGCAGACAGCCTGCATCAGGCGGCGCTGGGTCGGATCATCATCAACAAGAAAAATAGTCTTCGGCATACGCTCAAAGGGTTTTCGCCCTTCCCCGTCTCAACTGAGGACGTTGTGCCGTTATGTTGTAAAGATCGGGTTCATTCCGGGACATGTTTTGGGTGGGGCAGTTTGACATTTCCGCACCAAAGCCACTTCACGTGAACGCCTAACCGTTGCTAGGCGCCCTCCTTAGACAACCAACACAAGAGAGGTTCGAGCTCATGAAGCTTGCTGGTGTTAACGCAGCCTCGGAGAAGCGGTCACCGCTGACCCCAGAATCCATCAAGAAATTGAAGGGACTGGGCTATGATGTAGCGGTCGAGCCAGGGCTCGGTGCTGGCGCTGGGTTCAGCGACAGCGTTCTCGAATCCGCGGGCGCGACGGTGACTGCTGACGCGGCCTCTGGTGCTGAATTGGTTTTAGCATCAGGCGTCTTGGCCGATGAGGCTGTGAGCAAATTGGCTCGCGGGACCCGCCTGGTAGGAGTGTTGAACCCCTATGACCATGCCGAATCACTGGCGTCCTATGCGAATGCGGGCGTCGATGCCTTTGCCATGGAGCTCATGCCGCGGATCACCCGTGCTCAGTCCATGGACGTGCTGTCGAGCCAGGCGAACCTTGCTGGCTACAAGGCGGTGATTGACGCGTCGGCGCATTACAGCCGCGCTTTCCCGATGATGATGACGGCAGCAGGCACCGTGCCGCCGGCCAAGGTCTTTGTGATGGGTGCTGGCGTGGCGGGGCTGCAAGCCATCGCTACTGCTCGTCGTCTCGGCGCTGTGGTTTCCGCAACCGACGTGCGCGCCGCGGCTGGTGAGCAGGTCGAGAGCCTGGGCGGAACCTTCATCTTCGTCAAAGAGGCGATGGAAGAGGGCGAGGGCACCGGCGGTTACGCCAAGGAACTCACGCCGGAACAACAGAAGGCTCAGCAAGAGCTGGTGGCAGAGCACCTGAAGAAGATGGACGTGGTCATTACGACGGCCCTCATCCCTGGCCGTCCCGCGCCAAAATTGATCACGGCTGAGATGCTGGCGGGCATGAAACCGGGTAGCGTTATCGTTGACCTTGCAGCACCGCGCGGTGGGAACGTCGATGGTGAAGCCGAAGGCGTCACCATCCTTCAGCCGGACAACATTCTCGACGGCTTGGCTGGCGAGGCTTCAAACCTCCTGGCCCGCAACTTCCTCAGCTTCGTGACTTTGATCACGGACAAGGAGGGCGGCAAGGTCCACGTCGATCCTGAGGATGAGATCATCCAAGGCATTCAACTGACGCGCGACGGCGACGTCGTGCACGAACGATTTTTGAAATAGGGAAAGCGGACGATGTCAGACAAAAAGACAAACGAACAAACCGCTGAAGAGCTTGAAGCCGCTGCGAAAGAGCTTCGCGAAGCCTCCGAGCAACTGGCTGCTGCGTCTGAGCAAGCCGATGCCGCTGCAGCACAGACCGAAAGCCTGCTGGGTGCCATCGATGCCTTGGCGCACACCGGTGGTCCGGGCCAGTTCATCTACTTGGCGGCCATCTTCGCGTTGGCGTGCTTCGTTGGCTATTACGTGGTCTGGTCGGTGACGCCCGCACTCCACACACCGCTTATGTCTGTGACCAACGCGGTGTCCTCGGTGGTGATCGTCGGTGCGCTGATCGCGGTTGGCGCGGATGTCGCTCAGTCGCCCGCTGGTGGTTTGAGCCGCGCTTTAGGTGTGGTTGCCGTGGCCTTGGCATCGGTGAACATCTTTGGCGGCTTTATGGTCACCAACCGGATGCTCGCGATGTACAAGAAGAAGGAGGGATGAGCCCTTCATGGTCCGTCCCTTTGCGTTCCACGCTGTGAAGACGATTTGCTTCGAGCCCGGCGCCAGCGCTTCGCTGGCCGATCACCTTGGCAATATGCTGGGTGATCGCGTGCTCGTGGTCACAGATCCCGGGCTCGTCGAGCTTGGTCTTCCGGATGGAGCGATCAATAGCCTCAAGAAGGCGGGTGCTGACGTTTCGGTGTTCTCCGACGTCGAGGCGGACCCGTCGCTCGCCACCGTAGAGAAAGCGGTAGCCGTGGCCAAAGGTGAGGGCGCGACGGGTATCCTCGGTTTTGGCGGCGGCTCCTCGCTGGACGTTGCCAAGCTGGCCGCCCTGTTGGCCGGTTCGGGCGAAGACATCGACGACGCATGGGGGGTCGGCAATGCCAAGGGGCCTCGCTTGCCTCTAGCGGCTATCCCCACGACAGCAGGCACAGGCTCGGAAGTGACGCCTGTCGCCATTGTGACGCTTCCGGATGATGAGAAACGCGGCGTCAGCTCGCCCGTGCTCATTCCGGATGCCGCCATCCTCGACCCGGATCTGACCTTGGGGCTCCCCGCCCACGTCACGGCGGCGACGGGCATCGACGCAATGGTCCACGCCATCGAGGCATTCACGTCCACTAGCGCGAACAACAATCCGTTGAGCCAGGCGTCTGCCGTCGAGGCGCTATCGCTCTTGGGGCAGAATATCGAAGCCGCGGTGCGAGAGCCTGCTAACCGCGAGGCTCGCGGCGCCATGCTGCTCGGCGCGATGCTCGCGGGCCAAGCCTTTGCCAATTCGCCCGTCGCGGCGGTTCATGCGCTCGCCTATCCGCTCGGCGGGACCTTCCATGTGCCGCACGGCTTGTCGAATTCTTTGGTGCTGCCGCAGGTGCTGCGCTTCAATGCAGCGGGTTCGGACGATGCACGGGCAGCTTACGCAGCCTTGTCGGATCACGCTTTTCCAGGCCTTGGCGCTGCGGATGGGACGCAGGCCCAAGCGGCAGCCTTTATCGATCGGTTGGCACAGTTGAGTGCCGACCTTGGTCTCGAGACACAGCTGCGACAGGTGGGTGTTACGCAGGCGGATCTACCGAAGCTCGCGGCAGACGCGATGAAGCAGACCCGCTTGCTGCAGAACAATCCGCGCCCCGTCACCGAAGCCGACGCGCTCCACATCTATGAGCAGGCCTTCTGATGACAGAGCGCAAGGCCCCCTCGACCCGCGACGCCTACAAAGCGTTCCGCACACTCACCACTCGGTGGGCGGACAATGACGTTTATGGCCACATGAACAATGTGGTTCACTATGCGCTCTTCGATAGCGCCGTGAACGGTTACCTGATCGCTCAGGGTGCTCTCGTCATTCAGCACAGCGACCAAATCGGACTGGTGGTCGAAACGCGCTGCACTTATCATCGGGAGATCGTTTTCCCAGATGTGGTGCACGCTGGCATTCGCACCGACCGCGTGGGCAATAGCTCCGTCACCTATGGCATCGGCCTTTTCCGCAACGACGAGACCGAAGCTGCCGCCGAAGGGCAGTTCACCCACGTCTACGTGGATCGTGAAAGCCGCCGGCCTCAACCGCTCAACGCGGCCCTCCGTCAAGCCGTGGAGGCCATCGCCGCATGACATTCAACGAATGCTTCCCAGCTCTCTCCAGCGAGAGACGTGAGGGACCCACTGATCAACTCAAGGACGCGCTATGAGCACTGACCTAACAGCCATCCTCTATATCGCTGCTGGTATTCTTTTCATTCTTGCCCTGAGGGGTTTGTCGAGCCCGGCAACGTCGCGGCAGGGTAATCGCTACGGCATTATCGGCATGGCGTTGGCCATTGGCGCGACGCTGTTGAGCGAACAGTTTCTGGCGAGCGCTGGAGCAGGGGCTTGGCTCCTCGTCCTGCTCGGTGTCGGCGTCGGTGGTGCCGTGGGCGGACGGATCGCTCAGAAGGTGGCGATGACAGATATGCCTCAGCTCGTGGCCGCGTTCCACGCCCTGGTCGGCCTGTCCGCAGTTCTGATCGCCTGGTCGGCTTTCCTGGCTCCCACCGCATACGGCATTGGTGAGCCTGGCGCCATCAAGGCGCAGGCGATTGTTGAGATGGCCATCGGTGTCTTCGTCGGTGCCGTGACCTTCTCGGGCTCGGTGATCGCTTTCCTTAAGCTCTCCGGCAAGATGTCCGGTGCGCCGATTCTGCTTCCGCAGCGTCACCTCATCAACATCGCGATGGCGGTCGCTTCGGTGCTGTTGATCGTCATCCTCTGCACCGGTGCGCAAAGCCCGATCTTCTTCCTATTGCTGACGCTGATCGCCTTCGTCATGGGTGTCACGCTGATCATCCCGATCGGCGGCGGCGACATGCCGGTCGTGGTGTCGATGCTGAACTCCTACTCCGGCTGGGCCGCAGCGGGTATCGGCTTCACGCTACAGAACATGGCGCTGATCATCACGGGTGCGCTCGTCGGCGCCTCGGGTGCGATCCTCAGCTACATCATGTGTAAGGGCATGAACCGGAACTTCTTCGAGGTGATCCTGGGCGGCTTCGGTGGCGACGACGCGGCTGCCGCGGCGAGTGGCCAGGCCGAAGAGCGTCCGATCAAGCAAGGCTCTGCCGAAGACGCGGCCTTCATCATGGCCAACGCTGGCAAGGTCATCATCGTGCCGGGCTATGGCATGGCCGTGGCACAGGCGCAGCACGCCCTTCGCGAGATGTGCGACAACCTCAAGGCCGCGGGCGTTGAAGTGAAATACGCCATCCACCCCGTGGCGGGCCGGATGCCGGGTCACATGAACGTGCTGCTGGCCGAGGCGAACGTGCCTTACGACGAAGTCTTCGAGCTCGAGGACATCAACTCCGAGTTCAGCACAGCCGACGTAGCCTTCGTCATCGGCGCGAACGACGTCACGAACCCGGCAGCCAAGACCGACAAGACCTCCGCCATTTATGGCATGCCGATCCTCGACGTGGAGAACTCCGGTACGGTGCTGTTTGTGAAGCGGGGCATGTCCGCGGGCTATGCCGGCGTTCAGAACGAGCTGTTCTTCCGCGATAACACCATGATGCTCTTCGGCGACGCCAAGAAAATGTGCGAGGAAATCGTCAAGTCGATGGACTAACGGCGATAGCGCTTTCTTAGCGCTGGCGACATAGACGTCAGGCGGGGGCTGCGCTATGCGCGGCTCCAGCAAAGTTCCACCCTGAGTGCAGAGGGCCAGACGCCATGAGCATTGTACGCAACGAAAACGACAAACTTCCTCAAGATTTGGTCGATGGCCGTGCTGAGGCCTACACCAACATGATGAACATCGCTTACCTCGTCGGTCTGCCGGTGAGCTTGGCCATCGTCATGTTCATCACCTTGATCATGCTCGGCACCGGCTTCTTCAGCTCCGTGTTCCTGGGTGCTGTCACCGGCGTGTTTGTGCTCGTTTTTGCGAAGCTTTTCTTCGTCCACTAACTCGATTTCAGAGGGGGCCATCATGCGTCAGTTCTTCTTGGGGCTGATCGCCCTCGCTGCTTGCGCAGAGCCAGCTGAAGAGGCGCCGCACCCTGGCGGGCACGACTTTGCCCCGACGGTCCGCGTCGCGACCTTCAACGTCTCTCTCTACCGCGATGCGCCCGGCGCGTTACTTGAAGATCTCCGCACGAACGATGGTCCTCAACTGGCGGCGGTTCGCGAGATCATCCGGCGGGTCAATCCTGACATCCTCGTGCTCAATGAGTTCGACTACGAACAAAGTGAAGATTCGCTGACGCTGTTTGCTGAGCAGTTGGGACAAGGCTACGACTACCAAATCGCGATCCCTTCCAATACAGGCGTCCCGAGCGGTATCGATTTCGACGGCGATGGAACGAGCGATCATCCCCTAGGCGCGCGCGAATATGGCAACGACAGCTTCGGCTATGGCATCCACCCCGGCCAGTATGCCTTCGCTGTTCTCTCCCGATATCCTATCGACCGAGAAGCGGTACGGACCTTTCAGAAGTTGCTCTGGAAAGACTTGCCAGACAACCTTCTGCCTACAGATTTCTATTCCGAAGAAGCACAGGGCGTTTTTCGCCTGAGCTCAAAGAACCACGCTGATGTGCCTATCGATGTTGAGGGCCAGACCGTACACATGGTTTTGGCGCACCCAACGCCGCCAGGGTTCGACGGGCCAGAAGATCGCAACGGTCGCCGCAATTTCGACGAGCTACGCTTGGTCCATCACTATGTGACGGGCACAGACGAGATGTGGTTGCGCGATGACCAGGGTCAAGTAGGTGGATTGTCAGACAACGCCCTGTTCGTGGTGGCTGGCGACTTGAACGCTGACCCCGTTGATGGCGACCGCCCCGAAGGGCAAGAGAAGCATGCTATCCAGCTTTTGATCGAGCATCCTCGGATCACCGATCCCTTGCCGATGAGCGCTGGCGGCGCTGACGCAGCCCAACGCCAGGGCGGAGGAAACCTCGAGCAAAAGGGCGACCATCGCCTGGACACCGGCGATTTCAACGATCGATACGTCGGCAACCTGCGCATTGATTACGTCTTACCCTCATCGAACATGACGGTCCTGGGCAGCGGGGTGTTTTGGCCCGCTGAGGATGAGCCGGGCTATGACCTCGTGGGCCCTGGCTATCCGCCGGTGAGCTCTGACCACAGACTTGTGTGGGTTGATTTAGAACTGCCACCGACGCCCTAGCGCGGGCTGGCACACCTGGGGACGTTTCGCTAAGCACCCTGCAACTTGAGGAGATCTCGATGACGACGCTCGCATTGCTTCGCCACGGCCAATCGCAGTGGAACCTGGAAAATCGCTTCACCGGCTGGGTGGATGTGCCGCTCACGGAAAAAGGGGAGGCCGAGGCCAGCAAGTCAGGCAGCCTGCTGAAAGAGAGCGGCGTGGCGTTTGATGCCTGCTTCACATCGGTCCAGACGCGAGCCATCCGTACCCTGAACCTAGCGCTCGATAGCCTGGGTGAAGCCTGGCTGCCAGTAACGAAAGACTGGCGCCTGAATGAGCGCCACTATGGCGGTCTCACGGGCCTCGACAAACAAGAGACGCGTGACAAGCACGGCGACGAGCAAGTCCACATCTGGCGTCGCAGCTATGATACCCCACCGCCGGTGCTTGAAGACGCTACGCCGTTTCCCTCTCTGACGGACCGCCGTTATGCTGGCATCGATGTTCCGAAGACGGAGAGCTTGAAGCTGACGCTTGATCGGGTTGAGCCCTATTGGCAGTCGGACATCGTGCCTGTGATCCAAGGCGGCAAGAACTTGATCATCGCGGCGCATGGCAACTCGCTTCGGGCGTTGGTGAAGATCCTCTTCGACGTCTCGGACACAGATATTCCGGGTATCGAAATCCCCACAGGTAACCCGCTGCTGATCGACCTCGACGGCGCGCTGCAGCCTACGGCAGCACGCTATCTCGATGCTGACAGGGCGAAGTCGCTGCCCGCAGGCTTCTAGTCTTGGCTGCCATGCCTCCTTTGCCAGACCCAAAAGCCCTCCGTGAGCGGAAGGCCTGCGTAGGGCGGCTGAACCTGCACCTTCGCCTTTGGGGCGACCCGAGCAAGCCGCTTGTCCTGCTCCAGCATGGAGGCAAGGACCACGGGCGGTCGTGGGACTGGACCGTGGCTGCACTGTTGGATGAGTACTGCGTCGCCGTTCCCGATTTGCGAGGCCATGGTGACAGTGATTGGCCCACTGGCGGCGGCTACGATACCTTTGACTTCGTCACCGACATGGCCGGTGTGGTAGAGGCCTTAATAGCCGAGGGTTTTGCAGGCCCGTTCGACCTGATCGGTCACTCGCTCGGCGGAAACATCGTTCTTCACTACGCCGCCTCTCACCCAAACCGTGTACGTCGGATCATCAGCCTTGAGGGGCTTGGCTTTAGTGACAAGAGCTATGCCGACATGTCGGCTGCGCCGTTGCAGGAGCGTATGTCCAAAGCTGTGGGTCGTCGCCTGAAGGTAGCCAGCCGAGAACAACGCTTCTTCGCTGAGCAAGAGGAAGGGATTAAACGCCTCCGCCATCTTCATAGCCAGCTATCTGATCAGCAGGCTGAGCACCTCGCGGTTCACGCATTGGCGCAGGGTGAGGGCGGTTGGCGTTGGAAGCATGATCCGCATCTCGGCATGCTACCCATCCGCCCCATGCCACCGGCGGAATACCTCCCGGTTTATGCCTCCATCGAGGCACCCGTGCTGCTGATGTATGGGCGGGACAGTTGGGCTTCGAGCCCGAAGGGCGACGGCCGGGTGGAGGCTTTCCAGAACGCGCAGCTGATCGAGTACGAAGCTGCAGGTCACTGGTTGCATCACGACCGATTTGACGATTTCATCAGGGACGTTCGAGCCTTTTTGGGGAAACCGTCATGAGCACCGTCCGCGCCGCCAAGATGAAGCTTGCCGTTGCCATCGTCTTTGACGCTGCCGACTTCGTGGGAGGCTGGATCCCGGGCTTTGGCACCGCTTTCGACGCGCTTCTGACGGTGGTTGCGGTGGTCCTATTTGGCTGGAAGGGCTTGTTTCAGCTCTGGGAAGTCGCTGCTTTCCCGCCGGGCATGGACCTCGTCGACGGCTTCATTCCAACGCTGACGCTATTGGCAATTGCGGAGCTGCGAGAAGCGAAGAAGCAGGAGGCCGCTCTCGCCGCAGAGCAGGTGGAACAGTCATAAACTGGGCGACGGTTCCGCTATTGATGTTAGGTATCTCACCCTTTCGCGCGCTAAGCGGTTAGCGAGGCCGCGCTTGAGCTTCTGGCCAGGGAGCACATTGGTCTCAGTTCTGGTACCTATCCAAGTAGTCGGCGTAGGCATTCTGAATACCTGATTTCAGCTCGATGGAGGATTGCCAGCCGAGTTCACGAAGTCGGTCAACGTTCATGAGCTTTCGTGGCGTTCCGTCGGGTTTGCTCAAGTCCTTCGTGAGGTCGCCTTCGAAGCCCACAACCTCCATCACGGTGTGTGCAAGCTGCTCGATCGACTGATCGGTGCCTGAGCCCAGGTTGAGAAAGCCAGCGGCAGAATGATGCTTCATAATGAAGACCAGACCGTCAGCACAGTCATCAACGTGAAGGAACTCGCGCAATGGGGTCCCCGTGCCCCAGATCTCGACGCTGCTGCTGCCGTTTGCCTTGGCGTCATGGACCTTCCTGATCAAAGCCGGCAGCACATGGCTGTTCTGCGGATGGTAGTTATCGCCCGGTCCGTACAGATTACACGGCATGGCTGAGATGAAATCAGCCCCATGCTGCTTTCTATACGCATCACAGAGCTTAATGCCTGCGATCTTTGCGATCGCATACCACTCGTTCGTCTGCTCGAGAGGGCCCGTCAACAGCGCTTCCTCTACGAGGGGTTGCGGGGCTAATTTGGGAAATATGCAAGACGAACCGAGAAAAAGTAGCTTCTCTGCGCCGGCTTCATGAGCTGCATGAATGACGTTCGAAGCCATGATGAGGTTGTCGTAAAGGAAATCAGCCGGGTACGAATCGTTGGCTACGATTCCACCAACTTTCGCGGCGGGCATGAATACCGCCTCGGGCTTTGTGTCACCAAACAGCTCTCGGGTGGCCCGTTGGTCTCTCAGGTCGACTTCGCTGCTGGTGGCAGTGATGATCTCGGCTGGATTTTCACTCTGCAGCCTGCGGACAATAGCGGATCCCACCATGCCCCGGTGTCCGGCAACATAGACTCGCTTTCCCGCCAAATCGTATTGTGGGGCTCGGTCAGCCATCGCGGTTCAGTCTCCAGCGTTCCGTCTTGACCACTTCAAGGTCGGCCGTAACCATCTCTTCGACCAGGTCTTTGAATGACGTCTGGCTCTCCCAGCCGAGTTTTTCTTTGGCCTTTGTCGGGTCGGAAAGCAGCAAGTCGACTTCGGCAGGACGGAAGTAACGCGGGTCAATTTTGACAAGTATGTCGCCGGAGGCGGCATCACGACCAACTTCGTTGACGCCTTCGCCTTCCCACTGAATCTTTCGATCCACTAGCGCAAAGGCTCTTTCCACAAACTCGCGAACAGAATGCATCTCGCCTGTGCCCAAGACGTAGTCGTCGCCGGATTCTTGCTGGAGCATCCGCCACATCCCTTCGACATAGTCTTTGGCGTGGCCCCAGTCTCTCTGCGCATCCAAGTTGCCAAGATAAAGCGTCTCCTGGAGCTTCAGGTGGATAGCCGCGACAGCGCGTGTGATTTTTCGTGTCACGAAGGTTTCCCCACGTAGCGGGCTTTCGTGGTTGAAAAGGATCCCGTTGGATGCGTGCATCGAATAGGCTTCACGGTAATTGACGGTGATCCAATAGGCATAGAGTTTTGCAGCCGCATAGGGCGAGCGCGGATAAAACGGCGTCGTTTCTCGCTGAGGCGTCTCTTGAACAAGGCCGTAGAGTTCTGACGTTGAAGCCTGATAGAATTTTGTTTTATCGACCAGATCCAGGAGTCGAATGGCTTCCAAAAGCCTCAGTGTGCCAATGGCGTCTGAGTTGGCGGTGTATTCAGGCGTCTCGAAACTGACCTGGACATGGCTCTGTGCACCGAGATTGTAGATTTCGTCAGGCCGCGTCTCTTGGACGAGTCGAATGAGGTTGGTGCTGTCGGTCAGGTCACCATAGTGTAGGTGGAAGCGGCTATCCTGCTCATGGGGATCGACATAGATATCATCGACGCGCGCTGTGTTGAATGACGATGAGCGTCGCTTAATGCCGTGTACGGTGTAACCCTTGTCTAGCAGAAGTCTGGATAGGTACGCGCCGTCCTGGCCTGTTACCCCTGTGATCAATGCAACCTTACCGGTCATATTTTTGTTTTCCTGTCGACGTTTATCGTTCGCAAACGCTGTCTCTGAAATCGCTTCAATACACAGCGCAACTGACCCTCGAAACAGCAGATTCCATACTATCTAGCAAGCTCCCCGCTATCAGAGATCTTGTTCACGGTTGAGGCGGCGTTAAGTGGGCTGGTAGGGCGCGAGAAGGTGGCCAGGCCGTCACCATCGACAGGCTAGCACAATCCGACCACAGCTCGCCGGCGACCGGCTTTACCATTGCCAGCGGTTAGCGAGCGGACATAAGCACAGCTCGCCACAGTTTGGCAGCGTGGCGTATCATTGAACAAAACGTTGGGCGGCTCGATGCTCGAATATTGCATTTCGGTTCCGGTGGGATCTTATCATCCTTTGCTACGCGACTGTTTAGCCAGTCTACGGGCGCAAACGGTGCCGCTGAAGATTGCTCTCTTAGATGCATCCGGCGATCCCCGGGTTGCCGACCTCGCCGATCATTTCAACGATTGTTTGTCATACCGCCGCCACGGACCCGATGGCGGGCAGTCAGCAGCGATCTTAGAAGGCTGGGACAAGCTTGGAGGAGAAGTGTTGGGCTGGCTCAACGCTGACGACGTCCTGTTGCCGGGCGCCCTTGAAGCTGTCGAGAGTCGCTTCGCTACTGATCCTACCCCCGACATCGTATTTGGTCATAGTCAAATCGTTGATGATGATGGTTGGTTCGCCGGGTTTCATTGGAACGTGTCACCATCCACGGATGCTCTTCCAACGAGCTGCACGATTTCGCAGCCGTCCTGTTTTTTCAAACGAGAAGCCTACGAACGTGTAGGTGGATTGGACCGCTCCCTTCATTACGTCATGGACTGGGATTTGTGGATCAGACTCCATCGGGCTGGCTGCTCTTTCGGCTTTCTCGATGAAGTGCTCTCCAGTGTCTTGTGGTCGTCCGATGCGAAGACCGGCAGCTTAAATTCGGGGCGGCGCAAAGAGCTGATGGCGCTCATCGGGTCCGATCATTCGATTGGTGCACGGCTGAATAGCATGATGGGTTTTTTTAGCCACCACGTCATCGAGTACGTGCTCCCGAGTCGAACTAAGAAGTCGATCCGCCGTCGACAGTGCAACAAGGAAGCTGGCCCCTTTCGATTAGGGTCGGGGGGCACTCTCGTAGATACGACCGTATTGCCCCTATTTCACTATGGCGACAAGCCCGTCCGACGGGTCGAGATCAAGTTCGAAGCAACAGACGCTTCTCTCGAAGCATCCGTTGACGGAGAAAGGTTAAACAGTGAGCGGATCGACGAACATACCTTTGTTTTGACTCTGAATACGGGCCTCGTGCGGAATGAAAAGAAGAGCCTTCAGCTCAACAAGCTTGGGATTGGCGACTTGTATTTGGACGGCATGATTCTGCGCCCATAAGGGCTAATCTAGCTTGCGGGCCTGGCGTCGTTCACTTTGCTCGTCTCAGCATGAACGGCGGCGTCCGCTTGGTGCATGACGGACAACGATCGCCGCGCGGCGTAGAACCGAAAAAATCGA
>JABSRH010000020.1 GCA_013215175.1 Parvularculaceae bacterium
CATCGAACGCTTCAGCATTGGCGCGACCGATGATTTCGTGCCCTTCCCTTTGCGCCTGAGTGATAAACGGCGAGAACGGATCAGCGGCCGGGGCGAAGAAGAACGTCGAGTTGCTGCCCATTTCGTGGGCATCGACCACCACCGTGGGGTGCCACGCAAGCATGGCGGACACCCGGCCTCGCGTCTCCGGTTGGCTAAGCGTGAACCAGTCGCGGTTCATGTCGAACAGGGCATGGTTCAAACGACCGCCGGGCCAGGGCTCGTCGCGCTCCGCGGCATAGGTATCGCCGAGCACCGTCAATCCGCGTGCGGACTCAAAATGGTGCAGGAACCGGTCCCGCCCATCGGGGTTTTGGATCGGGTCGATGATGACAATCGTCTCGGCAAGGATCTTTTCCACCTGAGGATCATTCTTGGCCGCTAGCAGGTGATAAGCCAACGCCATCCCGGCATCCGTCGGTGCCAATTCATTGCCGTGAACGCCGTATCCCAACCAAGAAACGGCGGGCAGTTCACTAGCCTTACGAGCCCGCTGAGCCTGCGTGAGGCTTTTTCCGTCCGACAGAGTAGCGAGATCGGCCTGGATGGTATCAAGCTTGGCCATGTTCTCTTTCGAGGCGATGATCGCGTAGACTAGCCGGCGCCCCTGCCAACTTTCTGCATAGGGAACAACCTTGACCCGATCCGGCGCTGCATCGCGCAAGCGTTCAAGATAGCGGATCGCATCGCCGGAGGTCGTAATCTCCTCACCTGCTGCATGGCCCAACACGGCCTCGAAGGTGGGGATATCGATCGCGTAGTCTTCATCCGTGAACGGAAGCGATGCTGTGGCAGGGGCCACGCCTAACCAGAAAGCACAGAAAAGGACAAAACGGCGCATCGAAAGCTCCCCACGGCAAGAAACATAGGACGTAGGTTAGCGACAGAGCGTTGCCAAACCTCTTTTTTGCTTGATCAAAAGGCGTATCATCGCAACCGTTTAACGATGAAAACGCCGATCCTATCTTTAGCCCTCGTTTGCCTGACCTGGTTCGGCATCGCCGCGGCCCAATCCTTTGCCGGTGCCTATGAGCAGTACAACGAGGCGCTCGCGGCTGGCGATGACAAGGCAACCCTGCGCCACGCGAGGACTGCGTTCGAAATAGCGGAGACCGACAGCGCCGACCTAGAAACACTGGCGGTGCTGGGTCAGAACTGGCTGCTGGCCGCCTTGTGGCTCGAGCCTGGGCAGGTCCTCGAGATCGGCCCCAAGGCGCTCAACCTCGCCGAACAAGGATTTGGCGCCTCCGGCTACAACCAAGAAGAAATCGCCGCCGCCCTCGCCTTCGCCATCGCTAAGGACACCCCGCGAGAACCAGAGTGCGAAGCGCTTGTGAAGGCCCTGTCCGACTTGCGCGCCGCCGGCGACATGACGCCCTACTCGATTAAGCTGCATGCGGAGAGCATCAGCCTCATGCTGCGCCACAATCGCGGCGACGAAGCCTACGAGGCCGCCACCGGCATGGCACACGTCGTGGAGAAAGCGCCTAGCGCCGATCCGGACCTGCTGAGTTACAGCACGATGTTCCGCATCGCAGCGCTGGTCCAGATGGACCGCACGCATGTCATCGGCCGCCCCAAGCTATCCTTCCACAATCGGCTGAACGATGCCCATGTCTTGGCCGATCACATGATGAGCTTGTTCCCAGCACAGACGGACCTCGACAGCTTCTCCACAACGGCGGGCGAAGCACGCGCTTGGCATGCTTTCGTCTTGGCCTTGGGGTCGACCTATGGCGTCGAGCTGAGCAAGGACCATGTCTTCGAGGGGCGGAAGCCGCTGCCGATCCGCAAGGAGAGCGCACCGGGCAAAGCCGTCGGTCCCTTCTTTGCCAGCCAAGCCACGACCGGCCATTGCGAGGTCGAGTGGAAGCGTCAAAACCTCACCTATCCTCGCGCTGCTCAGCGGCAAGGCATTTTAGGGGGCATGCTGATTGGCTACGATCTGACCAAAGACGGCCGCGTCAGCCGAGCCGAAGTGCTGGGCGAGGTGCCGCACAACCGTTTCGCTCCGCAGATCCTCAAACAGGTGACACGTTGGCGAGCCGATCCCGATAGTCTCGGCCCTGAGGAATGCCGGACGAACCGCACCCATTGGATCCACTTCACCTTCCACACCCCCACAGCCTTCTCCATGCGAAGCCCAACGCCGTAACAAGGCGTGAACGTGGTTGATCCGCTGTCTCTTGTTCTTGCATTAAGTTGCAAAAACACAAAGACTTAAGCATGTTACGATTTTGCTTGATCGCTGCTTTCTTGAACGTTTGCCTCGCAGTAAATTCAGCCCAGGCTCAGCCCTACGCCGAGGCGTACCAACGGTATCAACAGGCGCTGAATACAGGCGATACGGACGTAGCTATAGCAGCTGCAAAAGAGGCCTTTGAGGCCGCCGAGGCGACGGGCAACACGGATAGCGAAACGCTCGCCATCTTGGCACAGAATTGGTTCTTCAGCGCGCTATGGGAAAAACCTGAAAGCGTTGTCGCCGTCGGTGAAACAGTACTGACCCTTGCAAACCAAGGCTATGGTCTTTCAACGTATAGCGTCGAAGAAATTACCGCTGCCCTCGCTTACGCACGAGCAGCTGAAGAGCCTCGTCGACAAGCCACCGAGTTAGCGGACGCCTTGCGCGAGTTCAGGGCCTCGTCCGAGATCAGTAATTTCAGTGTACGTCTTCACTCAAGCAGCTTCCAGTTGATGCTGGGGAACGGCCAGCACGATGAAGCCTATGACATTGCCACAGGCATGACTCGTATGATTGAGACTGTACCCGGCGTTGATCCCAACCTGGTTGGGTCGAGCTACCTGCTGCGCATTGCTGCGATGCTGCAACAAGACCGGCGCCAACTTCTCGGTGCCACGAGCCAACCTTTCAGGACAACATTGAAAAATGCGCGTGTACTGATTGATCATGTCATGAGCCTCTTTCCGCCGCAGGCGGGCCTCGATGACTTCTCCGTACCCGCAGCACAGGCGCGCGCTTGGCACTCACTGTTGCGGTCAATGGAGGCGAGCTATGACGTGGAGGTCGAGCCAGATTGGACGTTCGATGGCAAGGTTGCGCTTGAGTCGAGCGAGCGCAGTGTACCAGGAGAATCTTACGGGGAGTTCTTTGCGGGAAAGAGTGGCACCTCTGCTTGCAACGTTGAATGGAAACGCCGCAGCTTGGTCTATCCCGCAGAAGCGCAGCGAAGCGGCAACCTAGGCGGTATCTACCTAGGTTTTGATTTGCTGCCCAACGGGCGGGTTGCACGCGCGAAGGTGCTCGGTGAGGTGCCAGCTGACCGCTTTGGACCTGCGTTTCTCAAGCAAATCGAAAGCTGGCGTGCCGACCCCAAGAGCATCGCCGAACCGGCTTGCTTGAAGAACAGGACCACGGTCGTCGTCATCGTCATCGAATAGAGACGTCGGGTAAGCGTTAGCTATTGCGCTGGCTCGTTTAGCGCCGCATAGCTGCCGCATGCCCAACTTTTACCGTTCCAACGCGCGCTGGCTTTTCGGCGGGTTTCTGCTGACCCTGTTTTCGGGGTTTGGGCAGACCATTTTCATTGGTGCCTCCGGTGGTGAGCTGCGTGAGGCGTTTGGGATGAGCAATGGTCAGTGGGGGAACCTTTACGGCCTCGCGACCCTTGGCAGCGCCGCCACACTGCCCTTTGTTGGCAAGGTGATGGACCATCGCCCTGGATGGCAAGTGGCTGCCGTAACGATCCCTCTGCTCGCGGTGGCTTGCCTGTCGATGGCCTTTGCCAGCTCCGTCCTCATGCTGGGCATCAGCCTCTACCTCCTGCGCCTGCTGGGTCAGGGCATGATGAGCCACATTGCGCTCACCGAAACCGCGCGCTGGTTCGCAGCCACCCGCGGCAAGGCGATCAGTCTCGTGGTACTGGGTTTCCAGGCGCAAGAGGCCGTGCTGCCTCTCACCTTCACGCTGATCGTCACCGCCTATGGCTATCAGGCGGGGTGGATCAGCGGCGCCATCGCGTTGATCCTCATCGCGCTGCCGGTGATCGTCTGGCTGATGAAAGAGCCGCGCGTGCCCCAGGGCGAGGCCGAGGTGCAGGTGCCGCAAGGGCGCGACTGGACTCGAGGCGAGGTCATCCGTGATCCCCTCTTTTATGCGATGCTGACGGCAACCTTGGCACCTCCGTTCATCGGCACGACCCTCTTCTTCCACCGGGACTACCTGGCCGAGCTGCGCGGCCTCGACGACGCCATGATGAGCGCAGGTATCCCGGTAATGGCCGCTCTGACGGTGATCTTCGCCCTGATCAGCGGACGCCTGATCGACCGGTTCGGCGCCATGCGGCTGTTGCCCATCGTCATGCTACCGCTCGGCCTGGGCTCGCTCGCGGTCGCGGTTCTTGGCGGAAGCCTAGGCGTGATCGTCTTCTTCGGCCTGTTCGGGATCAGCTACGGGTTTGCCTCCACGCTCTTCGGTTCGGTCTGGGCCGAGGCCTACGGCACCAAGCATCTCGGCTCGATCCGCTCGGTAACACAGTCGGCCATGGTCTTCGCAACCGCACTCGGCCCCTGGATCACGGGCGCGTTGATCGACGGCGGCGTACCCCTGCCCACGCAGTTCGGGTGGATGGCGCTCTACTGTGCTGTAGCCGGCGTGTTCCTGCTCTATGCCTCGAAAAAGATGGTGGAACGCGCCGCGACAGCGTGACCACACACAGGACTTGATCGCTCACGCACAACAGAACATAGTGCGAACATGACGATCTCGGAAAGGACCATCGCCAAGCTGCGCGTGCTCGCAGATGCCGCCAAGTATGACGCGTCCTGCGCCTCCTCGGGCTCGAACAAGCGGGACAGCCGCGGCGGCAAGGGCGTGGGCTCCGTCGAGGGGATGGGCATCTGCCATTCCTACGCGCCCGACGGCCGTTGCATCAGCCTGCTGAAGGTTCTGCTGACCAACTATTGCATGTTCGACTGCGCCTATTGCATCAATCGGGTCAGTTCCAACGTCGAGCGCGCCCGGTTCACCCCGCGCGAGATCGCCGACCTCACGGTGAACTTTTACAAGCGCAACTATATCGAAGGCCTGTTCCTCAGTTCCGGGATCATTCGCTCGCCCGACTACACGATGGAGCAGATCGTCGAAGTCGCTCGCATCCTGCGCGATGAGTACGATTTCCGCGGCTACATGCATCTGAAGACGATCCCCGAGGCTGCGCCAGAGCTGATCGCTGACGCGGGACGGCTGGCAGACCGCGTGTCGATCAACGTCGAGCTGCCCTCGCGCAAGAGCCTCGAAACCCTCGCGCCAGAGAAAGACCGTACCGGGATCGAAGGCGCCATGGCCACGATGAAGGAACGGATCGACGCGGCGAAGGCCGACAAGACGCGGCGCGCGAAGAAGCCCCGCTTCGCGCCGGGCGGTCAGTCGACACAGATGATCGTGGGTGCCGATGACGAAAACGACGCCAGCGTCCTTACCACGGCGACTGACCTCTACGGCAAGCATCGCCTGCGCCGCGTCTATTATTCCGCCTACTCCCCGATTCCTGATGCCAAGCCTGGCATGCCCGCGAACAAGCCGCCTCTGATCCGCGAGCATCGGCTTTACCAAGCGGATTGGCTGACGCGGTTCTATGGCTTCCAGCGCGACGAAATCATCTCTACCATGAACGATGGCATGCTCGACCTCGCCGCCGATCCAAAACTCGTGTGGGCGCTGAAGAACCAAGGTTTCTTCCCCATTGATGTAAACACGGCGAGCAAGGAGCAATTGCTCCGCATCCCCGGCATCGGCACCACGGGCGTGAAGAAGATCCTCAACGCCCGGCGGTTTGGCCGGCTTCGTTATGAAGATCTCACCCGCCTCGCCGCCTCGGTGAAAAAGATCCGCCCCTTCATCGAAGCGGTAGACTGGCGCCCCATCGGCCTCCTGGATTCCGGCGCTCTTGAGGCCCGGATGAAGGCGCCAGCGCAGCAGCAAGACCTGTTCGCGGCGTGACCACATGACAACCTTTTCTCACTACACAGTAGACGAATTATATCGTTGGTGCAGTATAGCACTCGAAATGATCCATGAGCACGAACAAGGCATCGCCGATGGCTTTGCGGAGCTTCGTCAGTCGAATTACCAACAAACACTCACGATCTTGACAGAGGCGCTCCGCAACGGTGATCGCAACGGTTTATGGAGCATAGCGCGCGGTTTCAAAGAGGCCGTGAACGGTGAAACGCCTTTGTGTTCGCAGATAAACGATCGTCTTCGAAACAAGTTTGGCGCCAGGGCGGTTCTTTTCGATGAGCACCCACCAGTCACTTGAGCGCATCGTTACGCTGCCCACGGATGATGACCCCCAAGCATGGCGGCGCGAGGTGCGGACTCTTCTGCGGGAATGCGTCCATCCCGACCATGTGGTTTGGCGCGTAGGCGGCGAAAGCGACCTGTTTGCGGACCTGGGTGAGCCGCCTCCGCAGGCCGAGCCTGCCAAGGTTAGCCTGCCAAAAAGCGCGGTAAAGCTCGTCGAAACGGCCATCCACCATGCGGATCGAGACCGCTTTGCGCTGCTCTATCGCTTCCTGTGGCGGTCGCAAAATGTGCGTGACCTTGCCTTCAATATGGCGGATCCGGACAATGTCGCTGTCCGGCGCCTGGAGAAAGCCATTCGCCGGGATGCGCACAAAATGCATGCCTTTGTCCGCTTTCGGAAGGTCGACGAGGTGGACGGACGAGAGCGCTACGCCGCCTGGTTCGAGCCTGACCACCATATCATCGAACGCGAAGCACCCTTCTTCATGCGCCGCTTCGCCAATATGGACTGGGCCATCGTCACACCGCGCAAGACCGCGATCTATGAGAATGGCAAGGTCCGCTTTGCTCCCGGCGGGCAGCGTGAGGACGTCCCCGCCGACGACGCGTTCGAAGATGCATGGTGTGCGTACTATGCCCACATCTTCAATCCGGCGCGCATCATGACGGATGCCATGCGCGCCGAGATGCCGAAGAAGTACTGGAAGAACCTACCCGAGGCTCGGCTCATCCCGCAGCTTCTTGAGCAGGCCCCGGCCCGTGTGGCCAAGATGAACGCCGCCGCCCAATCAGCTCCCGAACGCCTCCAGCTGGAGACACAGCATGGTACCACAGCCTGGAACGACGTGGATGAGATCCGCCGTGCGGTCCATCAGTGCACCGCTTGTGATCTCCATTGCCACGCCACGCAAGCCGTCACGGGCGAAGGACCGCTCGACGCCCATCTATTCCTCATTGGCGAGCAACCCGGCGACCATGAAGACTTAGGCGGCCGGCCCTTCATCGGTCCCGCAGGGCAGTTGCTCGACCAACACCTCGCGCAAGTGGGGATCGACCGAAGCGCCTGCTACGTCACCAACGCCGTAAAGCACTTCAAGTTCCAATTCCGTGGCAAGCGCCGCGTGCACCAGGCACCGAAGATCACCGAAATTGATGCGTGTGCACCTTTCCTGCACGGCGAGCATCACCTTGTCAGGCCCAAGGTTACCGTGAGCCTTGGCGCGACGGCGCTGCGCGGTCTCTTGGGCAAGACCATGCCGCTGTCGCGCGTGCGCGGTGAGACCCTGCAGTTGCCTGCGGCCATGGGCGGCGGGGTGCTTGTGCCGACTTTCCACCCCTCCTATCTTCTAAGATTGAAGGACGAGGGACAGCGCGCGGTGGAAGCCCGCAAGTTCACCGCTGACCTCGCCAAAGCGGCCGAGCTGGCCAAAGGAGAAGCGTGAGCGACGACAGCGTCAGGTTGGACAAATGGCTGTGGGCCGTGCGCCTTTTTAAGACGCGCAACCTGGCCGCTGATGTGATCAGTGGAAAGAACGCTCGCATCACGCGGCACGGGCAGACCATGCGAACCAACAAGCCCTCCTTCGGTGTCCGCATCGGCGATGTCGTGACCATCATGAAGGCGCGCCAGCTCTATGTGGTAGAGGTGCTGGACCTGCCCGAACGTCGCCTTTCCGCGCCCGACGCGGCGCTTTGCTATCAAGAGCCCAACGCTGAGGAACAATCCCACGATGCTTGACCGCCTTTTCCGCTCCTTCCGCCAAGAGGAATCCTCCACCGACAGCGACGATGCCGATTTGAGCAAAGCCGTGGCGGCCCTGCTGGTCGAGGCCGCTCGCGCCGATGATGATTATTCCGAAGACGAACAAAAAATGATCGTCAAAATCTTGCAAGGCCAGTTCGAACTCGATGCGACGCAGGCGGAGTCTTTGAAAACCGAAGCCGAAGAAGCCCAAGCCGCGGCGAATGACCTTTATGGCTTCTCCCGCGTGGTGAAAGACGGCCTCGACCGCGATGGCAAGATGAAGCTCATCGAGGACATGTGGCGCGTGGTGCTCACCGACGACGAGCGCAATCCGCATGAGGAAATGATCATCCGTCGCCTCGTGGGACTCATCTATTTGGAAGACCGCGACTCCGCCGAGGCCAGGCGCCGCGCGGAGGCGTAGGCGGAGCGTTAGTGCATGCTTGGCTTTGGGCAGCACCAAGAACCGCCCTGGGGCGGTGATGCGAAGGTCTGGGAAGCCCTGGCGCGCGTTGCCGCTGCGAATGGGTTCTGTGTGAGGAGTGCTGCGGCATAAGCCCGTCCCACCGGGTCCACGCGCCAGAGCGATGCAGGCTCACTACGTACCGAACGGCCTAACTTGAAGCTCACGCTCGATACAGTCGTCCTACGGAGCATTGCATCACGGCTGGCGCTCGTTGACGATCCGGAACGTCCCAGCCCTGCCGATGGTGGGGTTGTAGCATGTGTGGTTGGTGAGGGGATAAGTTGTTGGGCGCTTGGATGCATGCCCCGTAGGTCTACGCGCCGCTGAGATAGATGGTCGTCAGGGATATCGTATCGATCAAGCCGTGGGCCAGAATGACCGGCAGAAGCCTCCGTCCACCGATGAAGTAGATCGCGGTAAGGTAAAAGCCGACCAAACCTGTGATCACGATGCCGACGGCACCTTGCTCATAGTGCAGCACACCGAAAATCACTGACTGGACAATAGCAGCAATAAAGGTGGCAACCCTCGTGCCGCCGAACATCGACTCCAAGGCTGAGAGTAGAAACCCGCGCATGAGCCATTCCTCGCCGATGGCGGCACCGATCCAAACGACGACAACCATCACCAAGGCGAATTGGGCGACTGTCGCCTCAGCGAGCCACCCCCAAGAAGAATGGTGCGCGGTGCCAGTCAGTGCCGCTACAGCATCGCTGAGCGGAACGATGACAAACAGCGCGTAAACCTGCAGCCCCACGACGGACAACACACCCAGGGCAACCACCCAAATCCAACCAACAATGTTGGTCGGAAAGCGCCACCCCATTTGCCCCAGCGGATATTTCAACGCGATGGCGTAGCCGAGCGCAACGAGCGAGGCGGAAATTGTGGCGTAAGTGCCCGGTCGGACAACGTCGTAAAGGTCCAAGCCAATCCGAAGGCCGAGAAATGTTCCAAAAACCAGGAGAATGCCCAGCGTAGCCGTCCCGAAGCCCCAAGGGTTCATTCGATCCACCATTTCGTTCTGCATCGTGTACACACTCCCCAATATGGCTGAACGGCATTGCTGGAGCTGCTTGCCCCAGTGCTGTCTTTTTGTGAATATATATTCCGCTTTTGGGAGTGCAATGCCTTCATGGAAAAAGTTGCGGACGGAATCATCCCGGCCAAGCGTAAGCGGGGACAAGAAACCCATGACAAGCTGGTGGCCGCCGCTGCGCGGCTGCTAGAGGCTGAAACCTTTGAGACGTTGAGTGTTGCGGACATCGCCAAAGAAGCTGGCGTTGCGGTGGGAAGCTTCTATCGGCGGTTCAAGACGAAGGAGGCCATGCTTCCCTCGCTCTACCAGGTGTATGAGGATGATTATCGACGCTTTTGGGCAGAACAGCTCGCTAATCCCGACGTGGCCTCACCCGACCAAGACGTTCGCATCCGCGCCTATCTTCGGCACGCGTTTAAGATGATTGACGCTGATCGCGGGATCATTCGGGCACTGCACGTGCACAGTCGCGTGGCACCGCAAATTGTTCCCGACTCGTCTTACCCCTACCGGGAGACACGCTTCGACGAAATTGCGAAGGCTCTCTACGGCGTTGCGCACCCTTCGGACCAACAGACGAGAATTGCACGGCAGGTCAGCCTCGTGGTGACGGCCACGTTGCTTGAAACCATTCTTTATCCAGAGAGAAGCCCCGCCATTTTTGCACCGATGGAGCACGACGAGCTCCTCGAGGTCTTAGAGGCGGTGGTGAAGGGTATCCTTGAGGGACAAGAGAGCTGTGGTGCTTAGGATCACCGCCTATGCCAACCCCTCCGACAGAGAGACGTTGGCAAAGGTGAACCGCAGAGCTTACGCCTTGCGGAACTCGACGATCTTCGTCGGCGTCGCTGGCGGCTCGCCCTTTTGGATGGCGTGGACGTGTTCCATGCCTTCGGTGACCTTACCCCAAACCGTGTACTGATTGTCGAGGAAGGTGGCGTCGTCGAGGCAGATGAAGAACTGGCTCGATGCCGAGTTGGGATCTTGCGCGCGCGCCATCGAGCAGATGCCCTCGACGTGTGGCTCGTCGTTGAACTCAGCCGGGATATTGTCTTTGTAGCCGCCCATGCCGTTGCCGTCAGGGCAACCGCCTTGCGCCATGAAACCGTCGATCACGCGGTGGAAGGTCAGGCCATCGTAAAAGCCGTCTTCAGCCAGCTGGGTGATCTGCGCCACGTGCTTGGGCGCTTTGTCTTCGAACGTCTCAATCGTGACGTCACCGGTTTCGAGTTTTAGTTTGAGAGTGCCCATCTGGCGATCTCGCCTCCCTTTCGGATTGGAACATTGACCGAGCATGCATCAAGGAAAAACCCTTTTTCCGTCAGCATCGCCCGTCGGCGGAGCCACGCCTTGAGGGTTTCGCTGTCGGCCCGCAAGACGTCGAACGTGGTTTGTTCGTCGCGCGGCAGGTCAGTCATCACGCGAGCCCGCAGGATCGGTGTCGGGCGCTCTGGCGGCTCGCCAATGTTGATGCGGCGGACATTGAAGCCGCCATCAATCACCTTGCCCCAAGCGGTGTATTGCTGATCCAAGCCGCGGCGGTTGTCCCCGAGCATGATGAAGAATTGGCTGTTGGCCGAGTTTGGTGGACCCGCACGCGCCATGGACAGAACCGACGGACAGTGGAGTGGCCATGCGGCGACGGTATCCGTGTCCAGAAACTGTGTCATGCCAGGCGGTTGGGTCGCAACCAGCATCGAACCCAAAAAGCCAATCTGTGGCGCCCGGTCGTCACGACCGATCGGCACAAAGTTTTCAAGCTCATTCAGCGGTCGGATGAAACGACCTTCAAGGTCAGGATATTGCGATCCGCCCGTGCCGGTGCCCGTGGGGTCGCCACCTTGCGCCATGAAGCCATCGATCACCCGGTGGAAGATCGTGCTGTTGTAGAAGCCCTCACGCGCCAAGGTCTTGATGCGTTCGATGTGCTTCGGCGCATAGTCGGGGCGCATTTCAACAATCGCTGGACCGGACGGCAGGTCGATCACGAGCAGGTTCTCAGGATCGATACGCACCCAGTCGCTTTCGGGCGCCTGCTTGAGGATCTCCTCCGCGGACAACAGCGGCGACTCTTCGTCGTTGGAGCGTTGGGCCTGGGCGGGAACCAGCGCGAGCGCACTCAGCGCGGAAATCAAGGCAATCAGTTTCATAGACCAGCGATAGCTCAAGCTTCGCCGCCGGGCTAGCACCTAAGCCCTTAAAGCGAGGTCAGGCTTTGAGTTTGCGGCGGAGCGGCTCGACCACCGGATCAGGGACGAAATGTTCGAACGGGCCGCCGAGGGTCGCGATTTGCTTGACGAGCTTGCTGGCGATGGACTGGTAGCGCGCGTCCGCCATCAAGAAAACGGTCTCGATCTCGTCGTTCATCGCTGAATTCATGCCAACCATCTGAAATTCGTACTCGAAATCAGAGAAAGCGCGGAGGCCCCGGATGATGATGTCGGCGCGGATGTCCTCGGCATACTTCATCAGAAGGCCTTCAAAGGGCACGACGCGCACATTGGCCCGAGCCTCGAGACCCATGTCATCGATAGTAGCCTCGACTAAGGCTTTTCGCTCTTCAAGGTTGAACAGAGGATCTTTGCCGGAGTGCTTCGCGACGCCGATGATCAACTCATCCACGAGCTTGACCGCCCGCTTGATGATATCCGCGTGCCCCATGGTGATGGGGTCGAACGTGCCGGGATAGAGGCCAATAAGGGGTTTGGTCATTTTCGAACCTACGCAGCGAAGTCTTTCGCCACGATCTCGCGCCAACGCTTCTGCCGGTGACCGTAGAAAATGCGGGCGAAGACCGCAATGGCGGGGGTCAGAACACCTGCCTCGAGGTGAAGCCTATCTTCATAACGCGTGCCCTCACCGTCGGGTTCAATTGTGATCGTGTGATCCCAACGACTAATGAAGCGCCCACGCCCATCATCGCGGAGGAACCTCTTGTCACCGTCCACTGGTGGTATCCGAATGCCGAGGACCTGTTTGCCCACCGGCAGGAACCCGTAGAGCCATAGCCCGCAGAGGTAGTCTCGCTCTTCCCACTGATCGCCCAGCGTTGGGGGATCGATGGCCTTGAAGGCCAATAAGGGCTTTGAAACCTCCATCAAGGCCTGAGGCGATTTCAGTCGCGACCAAATCTTGTCGGCTGGCGCAGCCAAGTGGGTCGAAATGGCGATCTCGGCCACGGGTTTTATTCCTCGTCCGGCACCGATTCTTCACCGCCCTCGCCGACGCGTTCGACGCTGACGACTTTCTCGCCGGCGCGGGTCTTGAGGATAGTCACGCCTTGGGTGTTGCGGCCTGCCACGCGAATGTCGTCGAGCGGTGTGCGGATGAGCTGTCCGCCATCGGTGACGAGCATAACTTCGTCGCTGTCCTCCGCCGGGAAGCTAGCCACCACCGGGCCGTTCCGATCAGAAGTCACGATGGCGATGATGCCTTTGCCACCTCGGCCTGACGTTCTGTACTCAAACGATGACGTCCGCTTGCCGTAACCATTCTCGGTGACGGTGAGGATGAACTCCTCAGCGGCAGACATGGAGGCGATTTGCTCCGGTGACAGAGCGACATCGACGGAAGCCTCGTCCTCGGTGCCCTCGGTCTCTCCATCACCAGCAGCTCGGCGCATGGCCGCGGCGTGCTTGAGGTAGGAGGCTTTTTCGTCCGGCGTAGCATCGAAGTGGCGAACCACGGACATGCCAATCACCACATCATCGTCCGCCAGCTTGATGCCGCGGACGCCGGTGGAGGTCCGGCCACTGAACACCCGTACGGCGTCAAGTGGGAAGCGAATGGCCATGCCCTGCGCCGTGGTCAGCACGATGTCCTGATCCGGACGGGCTAGCTCGACTCCGACCAACACATCGCCCTCGTCGAGCTTCATGGCAATCTTGCCAGCACGGTTGATGTTGGTGAAGTCGGACAGCTTGTTCCGGCGCACGTTGCCTGAGCGGGTGGCAAACAGGATGTCTTGCCCCTCGCTATCCTCCGGCAACGGAACGATGACGTTCACGCGCTCACCCTGCTGCAGCGGCAGCAAGTTGACGAAGGCCTTGCCGCGCGAGGTCGGCCCGCCCTCTGGCAGGCGCCAAAGCTTGAGCAAGTAGACCATGCCGCGATCGGTGAAGAACAGAAGCGGCGTGTGCGTGTTGCCCACGAAGAGCTGCGAGACGAAATCCTCGTCCTTCATGGACATGCCCGAGCGACCTTTGCCGCCGCGGCGCTGGGCACGATAGGTCGAGAGCGGTGTTCGCTTGACGTAGCCGGAGTGACTGACCGTGACGACCATATCCTCACGGGTGATGAGGTCTTCGTCCTCCATCTCCACAGCGTCGATGAATTCAGAACGGCGCGGCGTCGCGAACTTCTCGCGCACTTCGCTGAGCTCGTCTTTGACGATCTCTTGCACACGAGCGCGGTTCGAGAGGATGTCGAGATAGTCCTCGATCTGCTTGGCCAGTTTCTCCAGCTCGTCGCCGATCTCGTCGCGGCCCAGCGCCGTGAGGCGTTGCAGGCGGAGATCGAGAATCGCGCGCGCTTGAGTCTCGGATAGGCGAAGCGTTCCGTCTTCGGACAAGGTGTGGCGCGGATCAGCCACCAAGCGGATCAGCGGTGCCATGTCAGCGGCGGGCCAATCGCGGGCCATCAAGGCTTCGCGAGCTTCAGCAGGCGTTTGCGAGGACCGAATGAGGCGCACAACTTCGTCGATGTTGGCCACAGCGAGGGCCAAGCCGGTCAAGACGTGGGCGCGATCCCGTGCTTTGCCGAGCTCATACTTCGTCCGCCGGGTGATCACCTCTTCGCGGAACTGGATGAAGCTCATCAGGATGGCGCGAAGCGACATTTGCTCCGGACGCCCACCATTCAGGGCCAGCATGTTCACGCCAAAGGAAGTCTGCAGTGGGCTCTGTTTGTAGAGATTGTTCAGCACCACTTCAGGGTTGGCATCGCGCTTCAGCTCGATGACCACGCGGATACCGTGACGATCGGACTCGTCACGCAAATCGGCGATGCCCTCGATCTTCTTCTCACGGACGAGCAGCGCGATCTTCTCGACCATCGCCGCCTTGTTCACCTGGAACGGCACCTCGGTGACGATGATGGCGAAGCGGTCCTTGCGGATCTCTTCGATGTTGGTGCGGCCACGCATGACGACGGAACCGCGGCCTGTCAGCAGGCCGGATCGTGCGCCGGACTTGCCCAGGATTTGGCCGCCGGTGGGAAAATCCGGGCCCGGAACGATGCTGATCAGCGTCTCGTCATCGGTGGTCGGATCGTCAATCAGCGCCACCGTAGCGTCGATCACCTCGCCCAAATTGTGCGGGGGGATGTTGGTGGCCATGCCCACGGCGATGCCGCCCGCGCCATTGACCAGCAGATTTGGGAACCGCGCCGGTAAGCACGTGGGTTCTTTCCGCTCACCATCATAGGTGTCCTGGAAATCCACCGTGTCTTTCTCGATGTCGGCCAGCAGCGACATCGCCGGGTGATCCATGCGACACTCAGTATAGCGCATGGCCGCCGGTGGATCGTTGTCGATGGAGCCAAAGTTCCCCTGCCCGTCGATCAGCGGCAAGCGCATGGAGAAGTCTTGCGCCATCCGCACCAGGGCGTCGTAGACGGCAGTGTCGCCGTGGGGATGGTACTTACCGATCACGTCGCCGACCACGTTGGCGGACTTTTTGTGCTTTTTGTCCGGCGTGAAGCCGTTCTGATGCATCGACCAAAGGATGCGCCGGTGCACAGGCTTTAAACCGTCGCGCGCATCGGGAATCGCCCGCGAGACGATGACCGACATGGCGTAGTCGAGGTAGCTCTTCTCCATCTCGCCCGAGATGGACACAGCGCTCACGCCCGGCGGCAATTCGCCCGGTGTGTTTTCGTCGTTTTCGTTATTGTTGTCGTTGTCGTCAGCCACAGAAGACTACAATCCTAAGTCATGAATCAGCGAATGACGCGGGTTAGCAGCCTTCGCCTGCCACCGCCACAAAAGTGAAGGGAATCTTACCATGCGTTACGGTCTTTTGTTCTCCACCGCCTGCCTCGCCCTGGCCGCTTGCGGTGGGGACAGTGGAAAAGTTGCTGATCTGACCGAGGAGCTCGCGGCAGCGCAGAGCGAAGCAGCGGATGCCGCCTCAGCCTTGTCCGAAGCCCGCGAGGAGCTGGCGCGCGTGCAAGAGGATCGCATCGCCTTGCGCGAGGCGGCCAAAGCCACGATCACCAGCGCGGCGGATCGAGCTGACTTGCAAGCGAACCTGGTGAGCCGTTCTGGCGAGACCATTGGCCAAGTCTTAGTGTTTGGTGGCCCGCACGGGCTGATTCTCCGGATCCAGGGCGAAGGTCTTCCGGTTGGCCTGCATGGCTCGCACCTGCACCTTGTGGGCGATTGCTCCGACGTGCAGGCTGGTTTCAAAGCCGCGAAAGGCCATATCAATCTGACGGGTGCTGAGCATGGCCTGTTGAACCCGAACGGCTATCACGTGGGTTCCAACTTCCCGAATTTCTGGTTTGGCGGGGATGCGTTTGTGGTGGAAGCCTTCATCGGCGACCTGACCCTCGAGCAAGCCTTGGATGAGGACGGCTTTTCGTTGATCATCCACGAGAACGAGGACGACCATATGAGCCAACCGATCGGGGGCGCTGGCGGCCGCGTCGCGTGCGCAGCGTTCGGCGTCTGACGCCAGATAGGCCTTCTAGCGGGGCACCTTGTACGGAACGCCGGACAAGGCGTGGCGCGACTCGGGTCCATCGGCGATATCGAGAGGCCTGCGAGGCGGCCGGCCGGTCCGCTCAAGAGCGGTCCGCGGACGCTTTAATTGCGCGCGAGGGGGGGCCTTCAGACTCAACGAAAGTCTGCCGAGAGAATGTCGAGCACTGAGGAGACTCGGGTGGCCTTCTCATCGGCGGCATTGGCCTTGAAATCGTCGAGCCACTGCACTCGCTCGTTGCGCCAAGTTTCAAGCGTGGCCGCCAGCTCATCGCGATGCTCTTCACGGGACGACTTGAATTCATCCATCATCTCTTGAGCGTTGGCCATCAGCTCACCCACACCGACTGTCAAATCGAGCATGGCCTCAGCCCGCTTTGTCGCCTGTTCCACGGCCATGATTTCGCGCTCCGACCGAAAGCGGCGCAGCGCCGATAAGCGTGATTGTCTAGCCATAATGCCGACCTCCCTCATATCCCGCGGCATCGTAGACGATACGAAATAACGCACCACTGACGACTCGACCGCAATATGAGTTAGATTGAACCTATCTCGCAGGCTCGGCCGCCGGCTCTTCCTCGTCCTCTGAAGGATCAGCGCGGGGGTCGAGTTCAAAGATACCTGGCTGGGTGCGGAGGACGGGGACGTAGTCCTCCGTGGTTTCGGGCGCCGCGCGCTGCGTCAGGCGCACGAGACCGAAGGCCGCCAGGATCGCGTAGACGACACCAATCCAAACAAAGAGCGCGCTAGAGCCAAAGACAGCCATGATGCCGCTAGCCAGCAAAGGTCCAGCCGCAGCGGCAAATCCGTAAAGCAGCAGAAGACCACCGTTCACCGCCACGCTGTCGCCCGGCTCGGCATGGTCATTACCGTGCGCGATAACGAGGCCGAAGCTTGGCACCGCGCTCATCCCGAAAAGCACACCCGCCGCGAGGAGGCCTTGCAAGTCCAGGGACGCGATGGGCGCCACCAGGACAGAGACCAGCGTCGCGATGAGGCTCACGACAATCAGCACGTGCCGACGGTCGTATCGGTCCGACAGAAAGGCCACCGGGAACTGCGAAAGCGCACCGCCGAAAATGATGGCGCCGACAAACAAGCCGGTTTGCTCCGGGTCATAGCCTAACCCCGCCACGAAAACGGGCCCCATAGACCAGTAAGAACTCACCGCGAAGCCAAGGCACGCAGCGCCGAACGCCGCCAGCGGCGACACGCGCCAGAGCCTTCCCAGGTCCAGCTTATGGCTTGCGGGAATGGCGGGGGCTGGTGATCGGGTCAGCGCGACCGGCACCAGCGCAACGCTGATGACAATGGTCAGCACACCGAAGGGAACGAATGTGCTGGGATCGAACACCGGCAGAATAGCTTGGAAGAACGTCGCCGAGATGAGATCGGCCAAGCGGTACACCGACAAAACCTGACCACGATTTTCGTTGGTGGCTCGCTCATTCAGCCAACTCTCGATGATCATTTGCAGCCCCGCGAAGCAGAAGCCGGTGATGATCCGCGTGGCGATCCAGAACCAGCTCTCGACCACCAGGGCATGGCTCATAGCAGCGGCAGAGGCGATCGACGCGAACGCGGCAAAAGCTCTGATATGGCCAACATCCTGGACGATCCGCGGCGCTTGCCGGCACCCTAGGATGAAGCCCGAATAATAGGCGGCTAGCAGCGACGCGATCTCAAGCCCTGCGAAGCCCTCCAGGGTTCCGCGAACGCCCAACAACGTTGAGGCCATGCCGTTGCTGCCCAAGAGCAAAGCACCAGCGACGATCAAGAAAAAGAGAGGCAGAGCGGCTCGCATGCTGGCCCCCTAGGCCCAAGCTTTTCGCCCGCGCAAGGCCCCCTTTGCGTGCTCTCGCTGCTTGGTGCAGGATAGCCCGTGGGTTGGTGGGAGACAGGGACGTGGACGTTACCCTGGAAAGCAGACGTTTGGTGGTGGAGACCGACGAGGCGCTCGCGGCGGAGGGCCAGGTTTGGACCCGCCGCTTGCTCTATGGCGGGTTGCTGTTCGTCGCCGTGATCATCCCTGTGGTGATGTTCTCCGAGTGGTCCCGCTCCCGCGAAGAAGGCGCGACGGTCCTCGAGATCGCTCTCGCATTACTGCCGGCCGTCGCCATCTTGATCTCGGCGCCCTTCGCCCTGCGCCGAAGCTTTAAAGCGCTAGAGATGGGGCAGATCATCCGGCTCGAGATCGACTTGCGGCGCGCGATTGTTTTGGTCCGTAAGCGCACCATCGATGAGTCGGTGGAGACCTATCAAATGCTGCGCGAGCTGGTGTCCGTGGATCTGGTCGAGATCAAATCCGAGAACTCGGTCGACTATGGCGTGGTCTTCGTTTTCGAGAACATGAACCACGCAGCCATGAGTGGGCTTCTACCTGAGAAAGCGGTCGAGATTTGGGACGCCGCGCACCGCCTGGTGGCGGATTCCTACCCCGACGTGCGTTGGCTGGATCATCGGTCCAACAGCACGCGGCGAAAGATACCAACAGCATCGCTCAGTATGCTGGCTAGGTACCAGCCGGTTCCTTCGCGCCCCGTTCGACGGCGGGCAGCGGCTCAAGGAGCTCTTCGCGGCCCGCATAGATTCCTTCCGCCTTCTGCGCCAACAAACGACGGCGATCGCGGTCCCTGAATTCGTTCTCGACCTCGCCGATCATGCCTTCGTTCATGCCGAGGAAGCGCAGCGTTTGTGTGGCCATGTCGACGGAGCTTTCGAAGGTCTCGCGGACGATGAAGTCTATGTCCTCGTCGAGGAGGTCAATCTCGTGGATACGATCCTGAGCACGCACCAAAATGCGGACCTTCGGGCACTGCTCACGCAGGCCAGCCACAGCGGCTTTCACGCGCGAATAGTCGTCGAGAGCGAAGATCACGGCGTCCACCGACGTGGCGCCCGCCGCTAAGAGCAGGTGTAGGTCAGTGCCGTCGCCATAGAAGACGCGGGCACCGAACTCGCGGGCCGTCTCGATCCGTAGGGGATCGTTATCGATGGCGACGACCGAGACATTGGAGCCGCGCAACACCGCGCTGATGATCTGACCCATGCGGCCATAGCCCACGACCATCACCTGGCCCTCGGCGCCGTCGGGACTTTCCATGCCGTCCGACGACACGGACGCAGATCCTCGGCCCAACAGCATCATGATGACCGGCGTTGCGACCATCGAGAGCGTGATGATGGCGGAGGACAGCGTCGCGAACTCGCCGCTGAAGATGCCCTCGCCCACGCCAAGGCTGAAGACGACGAAGCCGAACTCGCCGCCTTGGCTGAGCACACCGCCAACCTTCAGGCCGTTGGGCTGATCCGCACCGAACGCCCGGGCCAGGCCGAACAGGATGGCACCTTTGACCAGGATCAGGAGGCCTGCGCCCACCAAGACGATCCACCAATTGGCCAGCATCACGGCGACGTCGAGCTGCATGCCCACGCCGATGAAGAAGAGGCCCAAGAGCAATTCGCGGAAGGGCTCGATGTCGGATTCGATCTGATGACGGAAGGAACTCTCGGCCAGCAGAACACCCGCGATGAACGCGCCGAGAGCCATGGAAAGGCCTGCCTCAGCCAACAAGATCGCCGTGGCGGCCACCACGAAGAGCGCCGCCGCCGTAAAGGCTTCGCGCGAGCCCGAGACCGCCACCAGCTTGAAAAAACGGTTGAGCAGCAACCGGCCCACGACGATCAGCAGGACGATGGCGCCCGCCGCCCGGCCGATGGCCATGATGTCAATGGGCAGTCCCTCACCGCTCGACGAGCTTGCCGCCACAAAGGGAATGGCCGCCAAAAGCGGGATCACGGCGATGTCTTGGAACAGCAGAACGGAGAAGGCTTTGGTCCCGTAAGGGGTGTTCAGCTCACCGCGCTCCTCGAGGAGGCTCAGTGCGAACGCTGTGGAGGAACAGGCCAGCGCAAAGCCTGCGATCGCTGCAGGCCCCGTTGAGAGCAGATCGAACTGCCAGAACACAACGGCAAACAGAGAGCCCGTGATCAGCATTTGCAAAAGGCCAAGCCCAAAGATCGTCTTTCGTAACGACCATAAACGGGGCATACTGAGTTCAAGCCCGATGACGAACAGGAATAAGACGACCCCCAGCTCAGCGATTTGGAAGACACCCTCCTCCGCCGCCAGGAGCCCGAAGACCGACGGCCCGAGTAAGACACCCGCTGCCAAGAAGCCGAGGATGGTGCCGAGCTTCAATCTTTTGAAGATGGGCACGGCCACAGCGGTGGCGCCAAGATAGACGGCTGCATCAACCAGGAATTCTGTTCCGCCTGAAGCTGCCATCGAGCCCTCTCTTTCTAGCGCCGCACCTAAGGTTGCTCGCGTCGGAACGCTAGAGCGTCACGATGCGTCGATCTTTGCGCCTAGGTCATTCATCAGAGAACGGAAGCTAGGGAAGCTCGTGGCGATGGCGTCGGCCCCGGTCACATGCATTGGCTCTTTGGTAGCGAGCCCCATGACTAGAGTCGCCATGCCGATGCGGTGATCGTGATCGGTGTCCACCGTGCCGCCGCCCTGCGGCTGCTGGCCGCCCTCAATCTCCAGCCAGTCATCGCCGGTACGGCATGTGACGCCTGCTGCTGTCAGCAGACGAGCCGTGGCCGCGAGCCGATCGCTTTCTTTGACGGTTAGCTCATGCAGGCCATCGAAGCGGCTTGTGCCCTCGGCAAAGGCCGCGGCCACCGCCAGAACGGGGATCTCGTCGATCATGTCTGGAACGTCGGCGGGCGGCACGTGGATGGCCTTGAGGGCGCTGGCGGTGACGCGGAGGTCGGCGACGTCCTCGCCACCGATGGTTCGGCGATCAAGCTCCTCGATCGAAGCGCCCATGGCGCGCAAGGCTTTGATGATGCCGGTTCGCAGAGGGTTGAGCATGACCTCAGGCAGACGGACTGAAGAACCCTCGACGATGGATGCCGCCACCATGGGGAAGGCAGCGGACGACGGGTCGGCGGGTATTGCTAACAGCCCGGGTGCCTTCAACGTGGCGCCAGGCTTGAGCGTGATGAGGTTGCCGCCTTGATGCGGCTCGACGGTGAGGTCTGCGCCGAAGGCTTTGAGCATTCGCTCCGTGTGATCACGCACCGGTACCGGTTCAAACACTGTCACCGTATCGCTGGCGCTCAGACCCGCCAGCAGCACCGCCGACTTCACCTGCGCGGACGCCATGGGCAGCTCGTAATCGATGCCCTTCAGCGCCGATGGCTTGATCGTCACCGGCAAGCGGCCGTCGTGGCTCTCGAACTCAAGCCCCATCTCAGCGAGCGGATCCAAAACACGGCCCATCGGACGGCGCATAAGGCTAGGATCGCCGACGAACGTCGCGGGATGTCCTCGCCCACTGATGAGGCCCATGAGCAAGCGCACGCCTGTGCCAGCATTGCCGAGATCGAGAGCCCGCTCTGGATCGGACCACGCGCCGCCGCGGACGACCCATTCGGCGCCCTCACGTTCAATCGACACGCCGAAAGCACGCAACGCGGTCGCCGTGCTCATCACATCACCCGCTTCGAGCAGGTCGGTGATGCGTGTCACGCCCTCCGCAATGGCGCCAAACATCAGCGCGCGGTGGCTCATGCTCTTGTCGCTGGGGACGCGAGCCTCGCCGTTTAGCGCGGCTGCGGGGTGGGAAGTCATGCGACTCATCAAGGACGCTCCAAGGGTTGGGAGATATCTCGCTTTGACAGCGAGCTGCGGCTCTGCCAACCAGCCGCATTCAAGACAATCACCACTCCGTGAAAAAACAGGAATTCCCGTGGCTAACGAAGACCTTGGTGTAAAGCGCGACTGCCCGAATTGCGGCGCGCGATTCTACGACCTCAAAAAAGACCCCGCTCAGTGCCCAAAGTGCGGACACGAATTCACCCCTGACGTTCTGCTGAAATCGCGGAAACGCATCCGCGAGGAAGAAGAAGCCGCTGCGGCAGCAGCTGCTGCGAAGGCGAACGAAGAGGACGCCGAAGAGGAAAACGACGTCACGGAAATTGACGCCGAACCAGCAACGAGTCTGGAAGACGCTGACGAAGAGGCCACACCAGCCCAGTCGAAGCGCGCCAAGTCGCTCGACGATGACGACGATGATGATGATGCCGACGAGGAAGACGACGAACTCGCCGATATCGACGACATCGATCTTCCTGATGACGAAGACGACGACACTCTGCTCGACGATGACGACGATGAGGATCACCTTGGCGGCATCGCTACCAACAAAGGTGATGACGACGAGCGTTGACGTTTAATCCCCTAGCACCGAAACGCCAGGCACACGCGTAAAGGAGACCCGGCATGGCCAAGATTAAGGTCAAAAACCCCGTCGTCGAACTCGACGGCGATGAGATGACACGCATCATTTGGCAGCTCATCAAAGATAAGCTCATCCACCCCTATCTCGACGTGGATCTGCACTATTACGATCTCGGGATGGAAGAGCGTGATCGGACGGACGACCAGATCACAATCGACGCGGCCAACGCCATCAAAGAGCACGGTGTGGGCGTCAAATGCGCCACCATCACGCCCGATGAAGCGCGCGTGGAAGAGTTCGGCCTCAAGCAGATGTGGCGCTCACCGAACGGAACGATCCGCAACATCCTAGGCGGTGTTGTGTTCCGTGAGCCAATCATCATCCGCAACGTGCCGCGCCTGGTTCCAGGCTGGACCCAGCCGATCATCATCGGCCGTCACGCGTTTGGTGACCAATACCGTGCCACCGACTTCCTCTTCCCTGGCAAGGGCAAGATTTCCATGAAGTGGGAAGGCGAAACCGGCGAGATCCAAGAGTACGAGATCTTCGACGCGCCAGGCTCTGGCGTGGCTATGGGCATGTACAACTTGGATGAGTCGATCCGCGACTTTGCCCGGGCCTGCTTCAACTACGGCCTGCAGCGGAACTATCCGGTCTACCTGTCGACCAAGAACACCATCATGAAAAAATACGATGGTCGGTTCAAAGACATCTTTGCCGAGATCTACGAGACCGAGTTCAAGGACGCGTTCGAGAAGATCAACCAGCACTATGAGCACCGTCTCATCGACGACATGGTCGCCGCTTGTATGAAATGGTCGGGCGGTTACGTCTGGGCCTGTAAAAACTACGATGGCGACGTGCAGTCCGACACCGTGGCTCAGGGCTTTGGCTCGCTCGGTCTGATGAGCTCGGTTCTGCTGACGCCCGATGGCAAGACCGCCGAAGCAGAAGCTGCCCACGGCACCGTGACCCGTCACTATCGCGCGCACCAGCGTGGCGAAGAGACGTCGACCAACTCAATCGCGTCGATCTTTGCCTGGACCCGCGGTCTCAAGCACCGAGCCAAGCTGGACGACACGCCAGACGTCGCCCACTTCGCTGAGACGCTCGAGAAGACCATCATCGAGACTGTCGAGAAGGGCTCGATGACCAAGGACCTCGCGCTCCTCATCGGCGCCGAGCAAGGCTGGCTCACCACGACCCAGTTCCTCGACAAAGTCGACGAGAACTTCCAGCAGGCCATGGGCTAAACAGCTCTTCGCCCTGGACTTTTTGACGAAAAAGCCGACCTTAGGGTCGGCTTTTTTGTTGGGAGCGCGGGATGGAAGAGACGGAGGACGCCGTCACGGGGTCAATCGACTACACCCTCGGCGACGCTTGGCGGA
>JABSRH010000200.1 GCA_013215175.1 Parvularculaceae bacterium
GCTGCAAGAAGCTTTTTCATCGAGGGCCCCCAAAAATAACAAAAATGTCCTAACCCGAGACAATATTACCAGAAACTTAATCACACGGGAACCGCCGCCTGTCCAAAAAATGGACGGTTGGGATACTTTCATCCTGGGGTGGTGTGGCGTTTAACGTACTCGCCTTCGGCGCGTGCCCCTCGAAACTTATCCTCCTGATCTAGCGTGCCTTTAGGCTGCAGACATGAACCCGTCCGCCCCTCCCGCTTTAGTACACGATCTTCGATCTGGGCTGTTGGCGCTGCTCTGTGAGCAGGCTGCCGACCTGGTGCGCCTCGATTGGACCGATGCCGAAGCCGTGGGCCGGGCCGAGAAACGCGGCCGGATTCTCCAGGTCCACCGCACCAATGTCGAGAAGACGATCGGTATGGATGACAATCAGCAGCAGCACCCCGACCCCAACGACCCGTTCGACGGCGATACCGAAGCCCTCAAGCGAGAACTGGACCGTCGACTACTTCGCCACGCTAAGGTCTTGGGGAAAGCTGAGCTCCTTCGACGGTTGCGCGCACGCGGACTTACTCCCCCTCCTATGGAGTTGGAGGTTCCTGGCGAGGCCGGAACAGACGGCACCGAGCGGTGACTGGACCACGTGGCTCTTTTTGGGTGGACGCGGCGCGGGCAAAACGCGGGCCGGGGCAGAGTGGGTCCACGAACGGGTCGCCGCTGGCGCGATGCGGATCGCCCTCGTCGCCGAAACCTTCGCGGATGGTCGAGAAGTGATGGTCTCGGGACCTTCCGGGCTCTTGGCCACCGGCGAGCCGCGGCAACGGCCCAAGTTTGAGCCCTCGCGCCGTCGCTTGACCTGGAAAACCGGGGCCGAGGCTCATCTCTTCTCCGCGGAAGATGCCGACGGCCTCCGCGGCTATCAATTCGATACGGCGTGGGCGGATGAACTAGCCAAGTGGCCGGTGGGGCAAGATACGTGGTCCAACCTTCAAATGGGTCTGCGCCTTGGTGATGACCCGCGCCAGATGGTCACCACCACGCCGCGCCCCACGCCGCTTCTGAAAGAGGTGATGGGCCGAGCGTCGACGGTCCTGACCCGCGCCTCCACTTATGAGAACCGCGCCAACCTAGCGGAGGCGTTCTTTGAACAGATCGCTTCGATCTACGAAGGAACCGCGCTCGGCCGTCAAGAATTGCTCGGTGAGCTGATCGAAGGTCGTCAGGGTGCTTTATGGACCTGGTCGATGGTCGAGGCAGTGCGCGTCGACGATGCCCCCGCGCTGAGCCGGATCGTCGTCGCCGTTGATCCGCCCGTCACCAGTCACGAGGGCTCTGACACCTGCGGCATCGTCGTGGTGGGCCTTGGCTGTGGCGAAAGCCCCGCTGCCTATGTGCTCGAGGATGCCTCCGTGCAGGGCCTAACGCCTCTCGGTTGGGCCGGGAAGGTGGCCTCGATCTATCATCGTTGGCAGGCTGACCGAGTGGTGGTGGAGGTCAATCAGGGCGGTGATCTCGTCACTGATGTTCTTCACACGGCGGACCGGCAGATCCCTATTCGTGCCGTCCGTGCCACGCGAGGCAAGATCCTGCGGGCTGAGCCCGTGGCTGCGCTATACGAGCAAAAGCGCGTGCGCCACGCAGGGACGTTCCCAGAACTCGAAGATCAAATGACCAGCTTCACCGGCGTGCCGGGGGAGGGAAGTCCCGATCATCTTGACGCGCTCGTTTGGGCACTGACGGACCTGCTGCTCAGCGGTCAAGCGCCCCCCGTTATCCGCTCGCTCTGAAAGGAGAGCCCCATGCTTAAGCGATTGAAGAAAGCAGCCACCCCCGCCTCCACCAAGACGACTTCCCTCGCGGAGTGGGTCGCCGCATATGGCATCGGCGATGCCCTCGGTACCCGTCCAACAGCGAGTTTCCGCAGCAACGTGGTGGCTTACCGGTGCCTACGGATGATCACCGAGGCGGCGGCGTCCGTGCCCCTACAGATCCGGGAGCATGGTGAGGTACTCACCGACGGCCCGCTTTGCGATCTCATCAAGCGACCATCGCCCGAGAGCACAGCGATGACGCTGTTTGCTGATCTTTACACCCACCTGCTGACGGCGGGCGAGGCCTACGTCGAAAGGGTCGGCAATGCGGATCAGACCCTGGCGCTCTTCTCGATCCAGCCTGGTTTGGTCGAGCAAGAAAAGAGCGCCTACAGAATAAGAGAGAAATCCGGATGGAGGCAGGTCCGGCCCGACGCCAATGGGCGCTGTGACCTCCTACGGCTCGTCGTTAGCGGTCACAGTAGCGAGGCAAGAGGCTTAGCGCCGCTGAAGGTAGCAGCCGACGCCATTGCTTTGCATGACGCCGCCAACGCCTGGAACCGGCAGTTGCTCGACAATTCAGCACGCCCTTCCGGCGCACTGGTTCACCGTGGCGCTGAGGGGAACCATCTGACGCCGGAGCAGTTTGATCGCCTACGCCGCGAACTCGATGAAGGCTTCACCGGTATGCGCGGGGCAGGACGGCCGTTGCTTCTTGATGGCGGCCTCGATTGGCGACCCATGGGCCTTACGCCCGCTGAGATGGACTTCCAGAACCTCAAGCATTCTGCGGCGCGCGACATCGCGCTCGCGTTTGGCGTGCCGCCCATGTTGCTGGGTATTCCAGGTGACAATACGTACGCCAATTACCGCGAGGCGAACCTAGCATTTTGGCGGCAAACTGTGCTGCCCATGGTGTCTCGCGTCACCGGCGCTCTTTCCGTTTGGCTTGACCCCGGCCGCAGCGCGCGCATTGAGCCGGACCTTGCTCAACTCGAAGCCTTGGCACCGGAACGATCCACGCGCTTGGACCGCATTGCGGCGGCTGATTTCCTAACGGATGCGGAGAAACGCGCCGCCTTCGGCTATCCGTCGGTTCCGGGAGTGGGGCGATGAGCGTTGATCGCTTCCGCTTCCCCATCGCCATGGCAGCCACCATCGGCGTGCAGTCGGTGATGGCTTTGCTGTGGGTCGGCGCCGCTTCCAACCGTCTCAATCAGCTCGAAGCCAGCATGGATCAGATGGCGGCCCTCGAAATCCGCGCGGCTAGGCTTGAAGAGCAGTCGCTCCACTTGCGTGACGCGCTCGGACGTATCGAAGCCAAGCTCGATTATGCTCTCTTGGCGGAGGATCAGCAATGATTTCCGCCAGCCGCGCCGAGATCGAAGGCTATGCCGCCTTGTTCGGCCAAGCTGATCTGTCCGGCGATATCATCGCGCCCGGTGCTTTTTCCAGCAAACTTATCCCCCCCGATCCTGGCCAAGTTAGGATGCTTTATCAGCATCAAGCGGAGTCCCCGATTGGCCTGTGGACCGACATCAAAGAAGATCAGCGCGGGTTGCTTGTGCGCGGGCAACTCTTTCTCGACACGGATCAAGGGCGCACGACGCACCGCCTCATCGAAGGGGGCGCCCTCGACGGGCTCTCGATCGGTTTCAAGACCATCAAGGCGCGCGCCTCGCAAGGCGGCCGTGTGCTGACGGCGATCGACCTCTGGGAAATCTCCGTCGTGACCTTCCCCATGTCGCCCTCCGCCAGGATCCTGCGTCACGCTGAGCCTGGTCAACGCCTACCACGCAACCTCTTGTCATCACGAAGGAAAGTAGCATGACGCTTGAGACCAAACACACCAGTCCTGAAGAGAAAGCCCACGCCCAAGACCTTCTGCACACGTTCGAAATATTCAAGGCTGAGAACGATGCCCGCCTCGATGCCGTCGAGAAGCGCGGCGTCGCTGACCCGCTGCAGGACGATAAGCTGAAGCGGCTTGAAAGCTCTTTGAACGAGCAAAAGGCTGCGCTGGATCGTCTCGCCGTAACGGCCCTGCGCGGCGCCAGTGATGACGCCGCTCCGGAAGAGAAGCGGTCTTTTGATCAGTACATGCGTGCGGGCATCCTAGCTATGCCCGAGGAGAAGTCGCTGTCGGGCTCCACCGACGCCGATGGTGGTTACACCGTACCCACCACGATCGAGGCGACCATCGATCAGGCGCTCACGGAGGTTTCCCCGTTCCGTAGCTTCTGCACCGTCCGGCAGATCTCATCCTCGTCCTATCGGCTAGCCGTCAACGAGGCCGACTATGCCACCGGCTGGGTAGGTGAGACCGACGCGCGGCCAGAGACCACGACGCCGTCCATCGCTGCGATCGAGTTCAAGACTGGCGAGATCTACGCCATGCCTGCGGCTACGCCGCAACTGCTCGAAGACTCCGCCGTCGATATCGAGGCTTGGATCGCTTCAGAGGTGCGCGGAACGTTTGCAGCGGCCGAGACCGCAGCCTTTGTCGATGGCGACGGCACGAACAAGCCGCTCGGCTTCCTGCAAGCGCCCAACGCCAGCGACGACAGCCGGACCGCGACGCAGATCGGCACGATCAGCGGCAGCCTCGACAGTGATAGCCTCATCTCACTGACCTACGCGCTCGACGCCAAGTACCGCAGCAACGGTCGCTTCATCCTCAACCGTCGCACGGCCGAGAGCATCCGCAAGCTGAAGGACTCAGCGGGCAACTATCTCTGGACGCCAGGTCTAGGCGCAGGTCAGCCAGCGACGCTGCTCGGCTATGACGTCAGCGAGGTCGAGGCGATGCCGGACCCATCAGGTGGCAACCATGCCGTGGCCTTCGGCGACTTCCGCTCGGGCTATCTCATCGTCGATCGCCGCGGTGTCCAAGTCCTCCGTGACCCATTCAGCGCCAAGCCATACGTCCTGTTCTACACCACCAAACGTGTCGGCGGCGGTGTGCAAGACCACGCAGCCATCAAGCTGCTCGCTACATCGTAGGCTGATCATGCAGTACGAGCTCATCACCCCACCCAGCGTCGAGCCTTTCATCCTGGCCGATCTCAAAAGTGCCCTGCGCATCGATCACGACGAAGACGATGGGTTGGTGATGCAGCTCGGCCAAGCGGCGAGGCGGCAAGTCGAACGCCGCCTCAGCCATGCTATCGCTGACCAGACGTGGCAGGTTTTGATCACGTCCGGCTTCGATCAACCCATCACGCTCCGTCCCGGTCGGGTCCGTGAGGTGACCGCTGTCGAAGCCCAGTACGGTGACAATCCGTGGACACCTATCGACGAATGGACCCTTCGGGTGGGAGCACCCGCTTGTCTCATGGCCACGTTACCGCCCTCAGCTGATGGCGAGCCCTTGACTGCCGTGCGCGCGTCCTTCCGGACCGGACGGGCCGACGTCGCCGACACGCCGCACGACCTTATCCAAGCCATCACGATGCTGACGGCCCACT
>JABSRH010000201.1 GCA_013215175.1 Parvularculaceae bacterium
CCGTCGGCTACGGCGTCGCGGTCATCACGCAGATCCTGATCTTCCCGATCTTCGGACTGCAGACGACACTGGCGCAGAACCTCAAGATGGGGGCGATCTTCACCGTGTTATGCCGAGCTCGGCATAAAATGGTTTATGCTGAGCGAATGGTTATGTGGAGTCTGTGGCGCCGGGTGTTGGCGCCGCAGGGGTTTGTGGCGGTTGTCACTCCGCATAATTCGGGGCGTTGCTTGTTTCGGTGAGCATTGCCATCAGCTTGTCCGGCACGGTGAAGCGGCCGGGTTGCAGTTTTGGCGGGTCCAGGGCGGTGAGGGCTTCGAGTTTTTCTGTCGGGTCCGCGCGCAGGTACATCTCTGTCGTCTGGACGCTGGCATGGCCGAGCCAGAGCGAGACCTTGCGGACATCGCCGGTGGCGTGCAGCGTGTGCATGGCGCAGCTGTGGCGCAGGACATGGGGCGAGACCCGTTTGCCTGCGATCGAGGGCTCGGTCTTTGCCGCGACAGCCGCATGTTTGCGCAGGATATAGGCGAAGCCAGAGCGCGTCATCCGGCGGCCGGCGGCATTGAGGAACAACTGCGGGTCGTCCTGTGAAAGTACGCCGGTTGGCCGGACAGCAATCCAGCGCCGCAGCATGCCTGCCGTTTCCTGCCAGAGCGGCAGGATGCGCTCGCGTCGTCCCTTGCCGATCACATGCAGGCTGGGCATTGTGGCATCATCGAATTGATCCAGCCGCAGGCCCACCAGTTCCGACACGCGCAACCCGGCGGCAAAGGCCAGGTGCAGCATGGCCAGGTCCCGCAGGCCTGATGCGGTGTTTGGATCGGGTGCGGCAAGCAGCGCCTGCATCTCTACCTTGGTGAGATGGGACACCAGCGGTTGAACGCTCCGCTTCATCGGGATCGCGTGGATCCGGCGGGCCTGATCCAGGCAGGAAGGAACGCGATACTCAAGGAAGCGGAATAGCGAATGGATTGCCGCCAGCCGGGCGTTGCGGCTGCGGGCCGAATTAGCCCGATCTGCCTCGAGGTGGTCGAGGAACGCACAGATCAGGGAGGCGTCCAGATCCTCCAGAGACAGGCGGCTTGGCTGCGTCTTCCGCTGTTCGGCGGCAAAGGTCAGAAGCAGCCGGTAACAATGGGCGTAGGACGCGATGGTATGCTGCGAGGCACCACGTTCGCGCGGTAAATGTTCGCGCAGGAATGCGGACAGATGCGGAGCCAGAGCCGTCATGCGCGGCCCTCCGCCATCAGGGTCTCGCCTGCATGGGCAATGTCCCGCATCAGGGCGGGTGTGGCTTGCAGGTACCACCAGGTATGGCTGGGATCGGCATGGCCCAGATAGGTGGCCAGCGCCAACATGTGCTGCGAGATCGCCTGCCGGTCGCCGCCACAGCCCTCGAGCGAGCGCACCGCGAAGGTATGGCGCAGGTCGTGCAGACGCGGGCCTTTCTCGCCGGGCAGCCCGCGGATGCCGGTCTCGCGCCCGATCCGCAGGAACAGCGAATAGAGCGTCACATAGGCAGGCCCGCGCCCTTTGTCGCCGATGAACAACGCGTTGCCCGCGCCCCGAATGCGGTTACGTTTTTGGATGTAGCCGTCGAGCGCCGCCCGCACCGAGGGATGCAACGGCACAAGGCGGCTCTTGCGGAACTTGGTCTCACGGATCACCAGACCGTCGGCGGAAACATCCGCCAATGCAAGGCCAAGCGCCTCCGAGACACGCAGGCCGGTTGCGGCAAGAAGACCGATCACGGTGGCCAGTGTCTCGCCCCGGATCGTCCCCGGAGGTCCAAGTCGCCGGGCCGCGGCCATCAGCGTGGCGATCTCTGCACCTGTGTAGATATGTGGTATCCGCCGCTCGAAACGCCAGCGCCCGAAGGCATCGGAGGGTGGCACCTCATGCGCCTGATCCGCGATGGCCAGGTGCTCGGCGAAACGCCGGACGATGGCCAGGCGGTTGCATGTCTGGTTCCTCGAGACCGTTCGGGCGGCCCAGTCGAGTGCGCACTCGGTCCGGACATGGGTGTCCCCAGCTGCCTTTGCAAAGGCGACGAAGCTGCGCAACAACCCGCTTTGGGTCGTGAACTTGAGCCCGCGGGCGCGTTGCAGCGCGACGTAGTTGTCGAGGTCATGGCTCAGCATGGCGCGCCCTCCGGCCATGCCATTCCCAGGAGTACAATGGGCGGCGCATGCACTGGTTCGTCCTCTGGCCAGCCTTGCGCCACGGCGCTCAGCATGGCGACATCCACCTTGGCGTAATGCGCCGTGGTGTCGGTCGAACGGTGCCGAAGCACGGTGGCAATAGCGTCCAGTGTGGCGCCACCGCGCAGCATTGCCGTGGCGGCCGAATGCCGAAGCAGATGGCTCCCGCGCGAGGGCGGGTTCTCGATCCCGGCCCGCTCCAGCGCCCGGCGCACAACACCGCCAACCACAGCGGAGGTGATCGGGCCGAAGGGCGGCAACATCTGCACAAACACCATGTCGGACGTGCCAGCCGGTCGGGGCCCCGTCAGCCAGGCGATCAGGGCATCGCCCGCATCCTGTGGCAACGGCAGCCGGACCTCCCGCTGTCCCTTGCCGCAAACGGCGATGCTGCCCGCGCGCCAGTCGATATCGGCAAGGCGCAACGCGGCCACATCCCGCGCGCGCAAGCCAAGGCGCGCCAGCAGCAACAGGATCGCACGATCGCGTCTGCCGCCGGTGGCCTCTGGATCGCAGGATGCAATCAGCCGCTCGACGGCCTCCGGCTCCAGATACCGCGGCAGGTTCGAAAGCCGCCACGACTTTGTTGTGGGCACCGCACGGTCAAGCTCGGGCGCGGCCAGGCCACGATGCGCAAGGTGGCGCAAATAGAGGCGAAGAGCGCTGGCCACCATCTTGGGATAATGCGCCGACCGAGCCATCCGGGCGTGCTCGCGCACCCCGTCGCGGATCACCCTCGGTGTGTATCGACCGGGATCCGTGCCGATCAGCGGCAGGATCTGCGCCAGCATCCGACCGTGCCGCGCAATGGTTGCGGGGGCAAGCCCGCGCTGCGTGGCCAGCGCATCGAGCCATTCCACCACCAGCGGTTCGGGCGCCGTGCCCTCCGTCTCCGGTTGCGGCAGCACATGCCCCAGATCTGCCAGATACCGCACGAAACGGGAGACACGATTAATGTAGTACTGCCCAAGGGGCCGCGGCGCCGAATGACACCTGCACGCGTGCCCGGCAAATTGTGCAACGATATCCGGCCCGACCTGGTCAAAAGCGATGCTACTTTGCACGAGCCAGGCCAGAAAATGCCGCGCCGAGCCCTGATGGATATGTACTGAAACCGGCGAAAGCCCCGTTCCAGAGAGATGCGCGCCATAGGCCTCAAGTACCCCTTGATGCGGCCCGGCATCCAAAAGCCGACGCCGCGTGATTGGTCTGTTGTTGTTCATGTCGTCCTCCGTGATCGGTACCAAAGCGGCACCTCACGAAGGACAACCCAATTATGTAGACCGATGCAGGCCCCAAAACCCAAGCAAGTCAGCGGCTTGCGACATATGCCCTCGGACAACTCCACATAACCATTCGCTCAGCATAAACCGTTTTATGCCGAGCTCGGCATAACACGGTGAAGATCGCGCCCATTTTGAGGTTCTGCGACAATGTCGTTTGCAACCCGAAAATCGGGAAGATCAGGATCTGCGTGATAACCGCGACGCCGTAGCCGACGGCCACGTTGGCGACGGCCTCGACCAGCGACATGAGGCGCGACTGTTTCATGCTGGCTCGCCTTCATCCATCGGCCAGCAATTGAGCCGCGAGAGTTCGGAGCGCATGCGCGGCAACCAGTGGGACCACGCCGTTGCCGCAGAGCCGAAGGCGGTCCACCCGGTGGGCCAGCCCATCAGAGCCTCGACGAATGCTGGGTTCAGCGTCCGGCGCGGCTCGGAGGTATCGCTCCCAGCCGTCGGCGTCACCAGGACCTGGCGGCCACGCTCGATCGCCACCAGCGCCTTGGCGGCAGCATCGGCGGTGCGATCCTCGGCGTCAGCGCTGCCACCATCGGTGGCTTCATCGGCTCCACCATTGGCTCGGTCGTCGACAGCTGGATCATCTCGTCACTGGCGCCGACCCAGCGGATCGAAGGCGCGCGGATGGACAATCTGCGCATCACCTCGGCCACCGAAGGGGCGGTGATCCCACGCCTCTATGGCCGCATGCGGATCGGCGGCAACATCATCTGGGCGACGGATTTCCGCGAAGAGACCAAGACCACCACGCAGGGCGGCGGCAAGGGCGGCGGAGGTGGCGGCAAGGTTAAGACCACCGAATACTTCTATTATGCCAACTTTGCGGTGGCGCTCTGCGAGGGGCCGATCACCGGCATTGGTCGGATTTGGGCGGACGGTAAGCCGCTGGACACTGCCGGGATCACCTGGCGCTGGTATCCCGGCGACGAGGGCCAAACGGCCGATCCGTTCATTTCGGCGAAGATGGGCGCGGCCAATACGCCAGCCTATCGCGGCACGGCCTATGTCGTTTTCGAGGACCTGCCGCTCGGGGACTATGGCAACCGCATCCCGCAGCTGAGTTTCGAGGTGTTTCGTCCTCTGGCCGATCCGGACACGGCGGAGGGCCTGACGCAGGCGGCCACCATGATCCCGGCCTCGGGCGAGTTCACCTACGCAACGACGGGCATTCGAAAGGGTGGCGGCGGGTCCCAAGTCCCAGAAAACCTCAATGCACTGACCGATACCGCCGACATGGTGGTGGCACTGGACCGTCTGCAGGCCATGGGTCCGAAGGTCGAAAGCGTGTCGCTTGTCGTAGCCTGGTTCGGAGACGATCTGCGCGTCGGCGACTGCACCATCCGGCCGGGCGTCGAGGTCACTACCAAGACTACCTCACCGTCGACATGGTCCGTGAATGGCGTCAGCCGGGCGAATGCCTTTCTGGTGAGCCGCGA
>JABSRH010000202.1 GCA_013215175.1 Parvularculaceae bacterium
TCAGCGTCCAGAACATCATCGGGGTGCTCAATCTTCGGTTCGGTGCCTTCGCGGTCGCTCACCTCAGCAGGTAATGACTCGAGGACGTCGGAGATGGCCTTCGCCACGTGCTGCCGGGTGTCTTTGATGCGTGCTCGTGGCGCGGAACGTAGCTTGCTCGCGCCGTAGCCTAGGGAGGCCGACGCAAGGTCTGGACGCATCAACAGGCCAGCTTTGCTCTGTGCTTCCACGGTCGCCTCCTGGTCACCACTACTATCAGTGGTTGTAACCTGGGACGATTCGGGTGCTTCCGCATAACTCTCTGCGAGCACGTCTTGGACAGCCCGGATGCCTTTCTCTGAAAGTAGAGCGGCTTCGCTTTCTTGCGCAACGCGTTGTTCAGCGGCACGGCGGAGCATTTCGCCCTGGGCGCGGCGACGCTGCTGATAAAACGCGCTCATTTCAGCAATGGGGGCGTTTTGGGCCTCTTGCGCCTCTTTGACCTCCTGAGAGCCGAAGCCCAGCATCTCCAACGCGCTGTTGGTCACGCGAGGGGTAACGGCATCAATCGGGAGAGCGGGGGCGAGTACATTCGCTTGAACTTGTTGAAAGCCTACGGTTTTCAGCGCGAGGCAGGCGGCCGCATCTTCGGCACCGATGGCGGTCACCACGGCGCCCTTGGCATCAGCGTAGGTCAACAGATCGGCGGCACCCGTTAGGGTTGCGGAGTGGTTGTTACGAGCTGCACGAAGAAGGCCACGGCCGCTTGTTTTGACCTCGTCGAACGGTGCCAGATCGAACGCATCGGCAACGCATTCTGGCGCGCGCATGATTTCGGCGGCCAAACGAACGCCGAGCTTCTTGATCGCGATGAGGATCGGTCGTGCGGCCTCAGCATTCACGCCCGTGGTCGGGCATTCGAGGGTGATCTGCTCAGCTTCAATTCCAGCGGAATCGATTACTGCCTTCAAAACTGTGGGCAGCTGCTCATCGACCATATCGAGCGGGGATAGGTTGACCGAGAGGCCTGAGGGCTTGCGGTAGGCCCAGCTGCCGAACTCAGCTGACGCGCGTTCGAGAACGCGGCGGGTCAGGGCCGAGAGACGGTCCTCAGCTTCAAAAGCAGGAAGAAAAACAGCGGGTAACATCGTGCCAAGGCGAGGGTGTTCCCAACGCACCAGGGCTTCCACCCGCACAACGCTGCCGTCGGTGAGGGAGAAAATCGGTTGGTAGGCAAGCTGGATTTGGCCAGAGGCAAGGGCCTCATCCATATCGAGCTTGGTTAGGGTCAGCGCCTTGGCTGCCATCACAAAAATCCCTCGGGCGCCCAACGACTCACGGATCAGCCCAAAGAAACACTTGCGGTGTAAGGGTTAACGCTGATTAAAAGGGGGTGTCGAAGTTGCGCACTGGCGAAGGCGGTTGACCTTCCACCCGGCGACGTACCTTCTGAGGGGTAATCTGAGGGAGAGAACCATGAAAAAAGCACTCATGGCCGCCGTAGCGGCCCTAACGGCCGTGGCCAGCGTCGGCGTCACTACGGCACAAGCCCAGGAGCCATTCCTTGGCGAAATCCGCTTCTTTGGCGGCAATTTTGCGCCACGAGGCTGGGCACTTTGTCAGGGACAACTTTTGCCGATCGCGCAAAACCAGGCCCTGTTTTCGATTTTGGGCACGATTTATGGTGGTGATGGTCGGACAACCTTTGCCCTGCCCGACGCTCGCGGCCGAGCTTTAGTTCATGCGGGCCAGGGCCCGGGCCTGAGCGATCGGCGTCTTGGCTCGAAATTTGGCTCGGAAACGACGACGTTGACGTCCGCCAACATGCCGAACCACACCCATACGGTGGTCGCAGACGCCACGATGCACGCCAACCGGGGCGATGCGCGTAGCGACACGCCGCTCAACAAGGTCATGGCGAAGACGCCCGATGGTCAGCTGCTCTATCGCGCCGGTGCCACAAATATCACGATGAGCAGCCAGTCGGTGACCGTGGACGCCACGGCCCTTCCAACCGGTGGCAGCCAATCGTTCACCAACGTGCAGCCGTCGGTCGCCACGAATTGCATCATCGCCCTGCAGGGTATTTTCCCGTCTCGGAGCTAATCAACTCCATCATCCTTCGTGCCCTGACGATCAGTGTCGGGCGCTAAGGCGGGTTGATCCAAACGAAGGGGAATGAACCCATGAAAAAAGCACTTCTCACGGCTGCTGCCGTCGCTATGACCACAGCGAGCGTCACCACGGTGCCCGCGCAGGCCCAGGTGGGCGATCCTTTTATCGGTGAGATCCGATATTTCGCGGGAAACTTCGCCCCCCGCGGATGGGCGTTCTGCAATGGGCAGCTTCTGTCCATCGCGTCCAACACCGCCCTATTCTCTATCTTGGGCACGACCTATGGCGGTGACGGACGATCGACGTTCGCGCTGCCCGATGCTCGTGGTCGGGTGATGCTGGGTACAGGAACTGGGCCAGGTTTGAGTCCGTCTCAGTTGGGTCAAAAGAGCGGTGTTGAGAGCAATGCTCTGACTACCAGCAACCTGCCGTCGCACACGCACGAAGTGGATGCCACGGCGACCATGCACGCTACGCGGCGTGATGCGCGCGGTGACTCACCACAAGGAAAAGTGTTGGCGGATACCATCGACGGCCAGCTCGCTTATCGTGCTGGTAAAGCCAATATCGAGATGAGCGACCAAGCGGTCACCGTCGATATGACCATGTCGAACGAGGGTGGTAGCCAGCCGGCCAACAATGTTGGCCCTTCCATTACCGTGAACTGCATCATCGCGCTGCAGGGAATATTCCCTTCACGAAGCTAACCTGACGATCAGTCTTCGAACTGTTCGCGTAAGATGCGCTCCTCAAGGCCCGTGCCGTGGTCGAAGAGGAGCGTCATTCTCTTGTTGCGGATAACCTTGCAAGAGACCCGGACGACGTCCCGCACCTCGACATTGTCGGCGGTGGCCGAGACGGAGCGGAACTCTGGGTCTAGCACCTCAAAGCTCACCTCAGCATCGTAAGGCAGCAACGCGCCTCGCCAGCGGCGTGGGCGGAAGGCGGAGATCGGCGTGAGCGCCAGCAGGTTAGCGTTGATCGGCAAGATCGGACCGTGTGCTGAGAAGTTATAGGCGGTCGATCCAGCGGGCGTAGAGAGAAGGACGCCGTCGCAGATCAGCTGTTCCATGCGCATGTCGCCATTGACGCGAATGGCAATGCGCGCCGTCTGACGAGTTTGCCGCAAAAGCGCGACTTCATTGATCGCCATGGCTTCGTGCGTTGAGCCGTCGAGCCCTGTCGCGGTCATCAGCAGCGGATTGATCGTCGCTCGATCCGCCATGCTAATTCTGCCGGGTAAGTCGGCGACATCGCCCAGCGGGTTCATGAGAAAGCCGATGGTGCCGCAGTTGATGCCATAGACTGGCAGGGCGTGCTTCATGGACTCGCGCAGCACTTCGAGCATCGTGCCGTCGCCACCCAGGGCGACGATGTACTTCGCTTGATCCAGTGGCGCATCGCCGTAGGCAGCGACCAGCTGGGCCCTAGCTTCGATAGCGTTGGGGCGATCGCTGGCCACGAAGGCCAGCTTGCCCGGCTTTGGCGGTTCACGGCGCATGGCTGTCACGCTGGGCTGCGCTGATCGTGATGTCTAGTCTTCCGATAGCGCGAGGGCCTGGCCGGACACATCGTAGGCTTCACCGGCCCAGGGTTCCAGCGCGCGACTGTTCCGTAAAAAGATGATCGCGTCCGTGAATTCGGCCGGCGGCGCATCGTAGACGAAGGCCGGCATCACCATGTCGATATAGCCCGACGTGGCCCGCAGCTTCGGCCCTTTGTCATAGGGCGTGCCTTCCGCATCGGTGGGTACCAAGAGCGTGTCGGCGCCACGGTCGTCCATCGCTTTGAGGATTTCCCCAGCGCCGCGCATGCGTCTCATATAGGGGTTGTCCATGCCCATTGGTAGCAAGGTATAAGCCTCACCATTGGGCCCGTGGAACGCTGGCAGCGCTGTGCGGGGCATCATGTTGAAACAGTCCTCCAGGCAGACGCTCGTCACCGTCGCCACTTTGCCCTTGAGGCCCTCCATCTTGTTGAGGCGCATGGCGAGCGGCTCGAAGCCGTTCACGGGTTGCTTAGAACCATGGAACAGACCCCAAAGCGCGTAATAGCTCTCAAACCCCGCGCCTGGCAGCTGCATGATGGTTTCGATGTTCGGGATGATGTTGGCGTAGCGCGACGCATCCTCGTCTCGGCCCAGGGCGTCATCGAGCAGAGCAGTATTGATGGCGCGCAAGGAGGCGAGGTCATCGAAGCCGGGCGTCGCGGCGCTCGCGAAGGCCTTCATGCGTTTCGCAAAGGCAGGGTCGTTCAGCTTATCGACACCCACGAAGACGATTTTCTGATCGTCGGGCAGGTTATCGTTGTAGCTCTGCAGCAAGCGGAGTTTGCGGAAGAAGTTCTTATTGCCCCATTGGGCTGAGGCGGATGCCCAACTATCGAAGACCTGGCGCGCAGCGGTTTCATCGCCGTCGAGGATCATCCGATTGAAGGCGATCGCTTGAGCCGGGCTGAGCTCGCCGAGATAGATTCGCGTGCCTTTGCGGGCGGCCAGGTGTTGAACCATCCAAAGATCGAGATCCTGGAGCTTCTCGAAGCCGTGGATCTCGGACAGCATGACGAAGCGCGCTTCGTAAACGCTTTCGGGTAGGCTCAAGTCCGGCGGAACGTCGTCTAGGTTGAAGCCGTAGGCGTATTCATTGAGATATCGCGTGGACTTACCGGCGCTAAGACTGTCTTGCATGACCGGCAGCCAAGGCAGGCTAATGACAGCAGCGATCACGAGAACCAGCGTGATCGCGGCCCACTTGAATACGGATAGAACGATTTTGCCCATGACGCGGCCCCTTCAACACGCCCCAGGCTAGGCACCAGAAGGCCCGGCGACCAGCCTTTCCGCCAGCTCACTTGCACTTTTAGCCTATCGCGTGTACCGGCTCGCCTCTGCCTAAATCCTAACGCTTGGAGTGCCCATGGCCCGCGTCACGGTCGAAGATTGCATCGATAAGGTCGACAACCGGTTTGATCTGGTTTTGCTAGCGGCTCACCGCGCGCGGATGATCGCATCAGGTTCGATGCCCGAGGTCGATCGCGACCGCGACAAG
>JABSRH010000203.1 GCA_013215175.1 Parvularculaceae bacterium
CGCTGGTTCATTGTGCCGCCACCTTAGACCTCGCCTTGGCCACGTGAAACATCCAGCCAAATTCAAACCGCGCTAAGGTGATCGATAAGCGCTCGCGCGGAGGTTTTGAGAGTCGCGTTCCTCGGCCAAACCGCCTGGATCGGTAGCGGCTTGTCGGCAATGCCGGGCAATATATGCTCCAATCGCCCGGCCTTGAGATCTGGTGCAATGAGACTCATCGGCAGCAGCCCGACGCCTAACCCCGAAAGAATCAGATGGCGGACTGTTTCCACCGAGTCTGTCGCCGCGGCGGTCTCGCCCCACACGCCATACACTTTTTTGCCCATCTCACGGATCTCGAGGTTGTTGGGAACTGGCGAAAAGCTGATGAAGTGCCAGTTCTTCAGGTCGCTTGGCGTGGTGAGCGGCGGCTGCTCCCCCACGTAGTGGGCCGTACCGACCAACACCGCCCGTTCTTCCCCTATCACTTTGGACTTGAGCTCTGAGTCGCCAAACTGACCCATGCGGATGGCGACGTCGACTACACCCTTCAGTAGACTGTGTTGTTGGTCGGACGTCGCGATGGTCAGCCGAATGCCGGGGTGCCGGCGAGCAAAGTCAGTCACTCGCTCAAACACAGGATGCGAGCACAGCACCGCCGGGATGGCCAATCGGAGGTCGGTGAGCCGCCGGTTCGCTTCGCTCGCGAACTCATCAAGTGCTTCCTCCGCAGTCTGAACGATCTTCTTGGCGTATCCGTAGAGCTTTTCTCCTTCGGTGGTCAGCGACACGTGTCGCGTTGATCGGTAGAGGAGGGCCGTGCCCAGATGCTGCTCGAGGCTCGAAACGTGCTGACTTACCACCGATGGCGCCAAGCCCAGCGATTTAGCGGCCCCTCGGAAGGATCCACTCTCCGCCACCGCCGAAAACACCGCCAAGGACTTGAGTTTGTCGAGCATGTCCGCTCCTTCCATTGTTCGTTTCAACGAACAGTGAATTCATCTCAGCAGAATAGCAAAGGGCTCGGCGTTGTGCCACCTTCAACGGGAACCAAAACTCGGGCCGGAACATGAAACACCTCTGCACCACCTTACTCACCGCTGCGGCGATGTCCTTGGTCACAGCTTGCGCACCCACATCGCCCGCCACCGAGGAAACCGCAGACATCACGACTGTGAGCAACACAGAAAAAGTCGTCGCGCTTCTCGAGAGCTTTAACACGGGTGACACAGCGCCTGTCGCGTATATCAACCCGAACAAGTACATCCAGCACAACCTCGCCGTGGGCGATGGCCTGGAGGGCTTCGCCGAGGTCGTGCAGAACGTTCCGCCGCAGGGTTTCCGCGCCAAAGTTCACCGCGTGTTCGCTGACGGCGACTTCGTCGTGGCGCATACGGAGTATGACTTCTTCGGCCCCAAGGTTGGGTTTGACGTCTTCCGTTTTGAGGATGGGTTGATCGTTGAGCACTGGGATAACTTGGCTGAGATCACGCCGCCAAACCCCAGCGGCCGGACCCAGCTGGATGGCCCAACGGAGGTTGTTGACCTCGATAAAACGGAAGCCAACAAGGCGCTGGTCTCAAGCTTCATCGCCGACGTTCTCCAGGGCGGTCAGACCGACAAGCTCACCAGCTACATCAACCCGGAGAAATACCTGCAGCACAATTCGGGCATTGCGGACGGTTTGGACGGCCTTGGCGCGGCGTTGCAGTTCTTTGCCGAGCAAGGTCTCGTGATGGAGTACGAGACCGTCCACAAGGTGCTGGGCCAAGGCAACTTCGTCCTGTCCATGAGCGAGGGCAGGTTCGGCAAGGGCGACCACGTCGCGTTCTTCGACCTCTTCCGTTTAGAAGACGGCCTCATTGTTGAGCATTGGGACGTCATCCAAGAAATTCCTCCGCGTTCGGAATGGAAGAACGACAACGGCAAGTTCTAGGTCGATTATGGCGATCACGGCGGCTGAGTCAGTCTCTGTGATCGTATCCGATCGTTGCAACGCTAGCGGCGAGCGCGGTTCAGCCGCTTTCGCAGTGCTAGAAATCCAACCGCACCGAGCATCAAGGGTGCTGCTGCTGGCACGGGTACGGGAGCTGGAGTGGGGTCGTCGACGAGCCCGCGGAACGCGATTTCGCCAATCCCCACGTCACCGATTCCCATCAAGGTCAGCCGCAGCCTTCTGGTCGTTAAGGCTTGGCTGAAGGTTGCGACAAACGCATCCTCGGCGGTGGGCGAGATACCCTTGTTGGGGAAGTTGAAGGTCTCAGGAACTTTGCCGACTTGCAGCAGGATTTCAGTCGCCGTTCCGGGGTCGGCGGCACGCCAATAGGCGAACGCATCAATGGTCACGAGCTCGGAAAAGAAGAAGTCGATCGTCACCTTGTTGCCGAGCCAAAACGCATTGGCGGTGTTGCGGCCAGAGAAGTGGGTTGTGGTGGTCACGAAGCTGTCGAAGTCGGTCACGCCGCTTAGGTAGTTGGCTGATAGACCTGTCTGGTCGAAGGCCCGGTCAGGCACGGAAGCCTTGCCAGGCGTGCCTGTCCAAGTAATGGAGTCTGCTTGTACCACCACCGAGGCAGCATTCGCCGTGGAGGTGAGGCCTAGCAAAGCGAAGCTGCCGACCGCGAGAGCGCAAAGGCGCTGAAAAAACCGTGAGTGCATGTTCGTTCCCCTCGAAACGGTCTGACGTTAACGTTAACCATCTCGCGGGGCAAACGCGCGATACACCCGCTCGAACCGTCCTTTGTCCCGGACTGGAACAACTTCGTTAACGTGCACGGAAGAAAATTCACCGAGGCCTGAAGAAACTCACTTTGATTCACTCGCCAGTAACTCTCTTTAGGGAAGGGTGAGTCGTGAGAGCGAGTTGTTCATTATGCTGACTATTAAGACCTTCTTTTTTTCGTCTGTCCTGCCGGCCGCGCTTTGCGTGACGGGTGGGTATCAGCTGCTCATGGGCCTGAACGGTCCAGAGGGCCGGGCGGAAGCCGAACGTCTTGCTAGCGTCAGCCTCGCCAAGGCGGCGGATGTGGCGGCCCTGGATGCGCAGCGGTTGGCGCTAGAGGCTCGTGCTGATCGCTTGGCGTCGGGAACTCTCGACGAAGATTTGCTGGAAGAGCGGGTGCGCGCAAATTTGGGCCATATGCGGCCTGGCGAGTACCGTATTCCTGCTGATGAGCTGGATGCGCTCGCCGCCAGCCAATTGGCCAGCAGCCGGGAGCTTACAAACCTGATCGCCGTTGCTCTCCTGGAAAACGCTGGCGCTTAGCCGCGACCATCCAAGGGCTTGTTGAGCTTGGCCATCTGCGCCATTAGATGAGCGTTATGGCCACTCTCATCGATATCAATCAGCGTCCCCAGTTGCGTCACCCTGAAAAGGCGAACCGCCCGGATAACCCCATCCAGCGAAAGCCGGAGTGGATCCGCGTGAAAGCCCCGATGACCAAGGGTTTCCGCGAGACCAGGGACATTGTGAAGTCGAAGAACCTCGTCACCGTGTGCGAGGAGGCGGCCTGCCCGAACATTGGTGAGTGCTGGGATCAGAAGCACGCCACCATGATGATCCTCGGTGAGATCTGCACCCGAGCTTGCGCGTTCTGCAACATCACCACGGGTCTGCCGAACGCTGTCGATACTGACGAGCCCCGCCGCGTCGCCGATGCAGTCGCGGAGATGGGCCTCAAGCACGTGGTCATCACCTCGGTGGACCGTGACGACTTGGAAGATGGCGGTGCGCAGCACTTCGTGGACGTGATCCACGCCATCCGCGCCAATTCGCCCGGCACGACGATTGAGATCCTGACGCCGGACTTTTTGCGAAAGCCACAATGGGCTCTCGACAAGGTGATTGATGCGGCGCCCGACGTCTTCAACCACAACCTCGAGACCGTGCCGCGGCTCTACCTCTCGATCCGCCCTGGCGCTCGCTACTACAACAGCCTCCGCCTACTGGAGCGCGTGAAAGACCGCGCGCCGGACCAGTTCACCAAGTCGGGCCTCATGGTCGGCCTCGGCGAGAGCACCGAAGAGGTGATGCAGGTGATGGACGATATGCGTTCCGCTGGCATCGATTTCCTGACCATCGGACAATATCTTCAGCCTACGAAGAAACACGCTGCGATTGATCGCTTTGTGACGCCCGAAGAGTTCAAGCGCTACGAAGTGCTGGCTCGCTCAAAAGGCTTCTTGATGGTCTCGGCCAGCCCACTCACCCGCTCCAGCCACCATGCCGGCGACGACTTCGCTAAGCTGAAAGCGGCGAGGGCGGCGAAAGCTGGTCGTGCGTAGGCTGAATATCAAGGCCTGGGACGACTATTCGTTCTTTGCACAACGTCACATTGAATTGGTGGGGCCCAACTCATTTTATGCGCAGGCGACACTGTCAGCGCATTCCAGCGTTGATGTGCCCATCGACCTGGAGTGGCTGGCGTTCGGCTATGAACGACTGACAAGCAACGTGGTCGAGCTGCCTAGAGCTGAGCGCGTAACAATTCGCCTTGAGCGCAACTATCTGCACCCTCATTATGACCGAAAGAAACTGCCGTTCTTGTCGGATTTTTTCGAGACGACCTACGAGAAGGAAATGGAACGGCGGGGCGAACCCGCCAAGCCGCTCACGGCTACCATCGAACCTGCCGAGCCTCTCCAACAGGACTAGTGGCCGATGTTGGACCAACTCCTCACCGCCACCTTTGAGCCGATCCGAATTGTCCGTGAACCACCTGGGGTGCAGCCGCGGGACAAGATGATGGGCGCCTACACCGCTCGCAAGCGCGACGAGGAGCTCTCGGTACGGATCGGTCACGACGAGACAGAGACCTCCATCATGACCGAGTTCGGCTGCACGCTGCCGATCCCCGTGACACCTGATGGGGAATGGGTAGACATCAGCCGACGGGATTTTTCCCAACGCCCGGCCATGCGGTTTGCTCAGCTGCTCCTTCCTGAACTGCGCTGGTATCTGGCAGCACTGTTCGTTTTTGGCATGTTTTGGACGGGTCCGTCGGGTCCATTCATCGGCCTCTAAATCGTTGCCATCGCAA
>JABSRH010000204.1 GCA_013215175.1 Parvularculaceae bacterium
CTTTGTCGATGAGGGATTGAGCTAGTTCCGCGGCAACGTCAGCTGTCGGAGCAAAGACAATCGGTGCGTCGCCGTCCCCCACCAGACGTTCATGCGCAGGGATGGATTCCGTGGCGATGATGGGTCCGGTCGCCGCAACCCGGGGCGCCTTGGCGCCGTCCGCCAGCGCTCGAGCGTCAAAACTCCAACCGGCTCCTCCGGCGTCGAACACGGACGTCACACCAGCGCCCAAGAAACGCTCAAAGGTCATCGATAGATCAGCCTTCGAACGATCAAAATCATCCTTGTAGGGCGTAATGTCTCTTAGGTCGATGAAGTCAGGCCGGCTGTACAGGCTGCCTGATGCTGCAAAGTGGGCGTGTCCATCGACCAAGCCCGGGACGATCCAGCGACCGGTCACATCGATGATCTCGGCTTGCTCCGGTATCGCCACGTCCGCTCGTGCACCGACGGCGGTGATCCGCTTCGCGCCCAGCAGCAAAATGCCGTCCGTGATAGGCTCAGAGCCGTCGCCGCTGATGATGGTCGCGCCGACCAAGGCCCGGACTTGAGGTTGCGGTTTCGGAGCGGGACTGGGTTCGACTTCTATCGTCTGCTCAACTGCGGGCTCTGCCTCTTGAGCTGGCTCAGCTTCCTCAGCTGCGAGCGTTTCCGTGTCGGGCGAAGCCTCGCTGGCAGCATCTGGGGCAGGCGTTTCTTCGTCCTCGGTGGCCTCGTCAGCCGCAGCAACCTCTCCCTCGGGCTCCGCCGTCTCTTCTACCGGCGGTTCGGCAGGCTCAGCATCCGCTGCGGGCGCCGCTTCGGCGTCAGGCTGCGACGGCTCGTCTTGCGGCGGTGAGGGGTCAGCGGCTTCGGCGCCTTCCGGCTCGGGTGCTTCATCCTGGCCCGCTGCTGGCGACACCAGGAGGCTCAGGCCCAAAAAGCCCGCCAGAATGGCTCGTCGTTGTGTCACCGCCCAGACCTCACAAAAAACCGGCGCCAAGCTTACCTTCGCGCCGGTCCTAACATGGAGAATGACCCGTAAACAGGCGTTTACAGGTCAAGAAACGGGAGCCGATTTAGGCAGCTTTCTTACGACGCTTCCAAGCGGCACCGCCGAGCAGCGCCGGGATGAACAGCGCAGCAGCGCCTGGAACAGGCACCACAGCGTCTGCTTCGCCGATCGCGCCGTAGGTCACATTGGCCTGGCTATAGTTGTAGAAACCAAATCCGCCGTCGTCGAACAGGCCGTTGACGCTGATCTCTAGGCTGTCGTTGACATAAACCTCAACGAGCGTGGCAGTGAAAACGAGCTCAAAATTGTAGACCTCGCCAACCTCCCAACTCATATCGCCAAGCGTTGAGCCGCGTCCCAATTCTTCAAGAACGGTGGCGCGTTGCGACGCACTGAACGGCCTCGTCCGTGTAAAGTTGCCGACCACGCGGTTCAACGACATGCCTGGCCCCACACCGCTTTGGCTGTTGCGGCGCCAATCGAGCAGCAAGAACCCCGGATTGTCGTTGTTCAAGTCGCCCGCTTCGAAGCCCAAAACAAAGCCGATGAAATCATCGTCGCCGGCGCTTCCGACGGAGATTGTGCCGGACAGCGCTTTGCCCTGGCTGTTTTCTGGATCGTAGTAGACGGTGGGCTGGCCGTTAACAGTTTGCCGAACACTGTTGTTGTCAGGCGCCAACACCCAATTGCCGCTTGAGATGCTCTCTTCCGTCCAAGTACTCAGGTCAACTGGTGCTGGAGCCGCCAAGGCGGAAGCGCCCATCACAGCCACGGCACCGATGGCCGCCATTGTCGATTTCAACATGATATTGTTCCCCTAATCTGTTGTTCGACCCGCATCTGTCTTGGCGCGCGGGCTGGAAACCATGTAACACAAGGTTAACCAACGACCAACGTTGGCTCGCTCACATTGCCGGGGGCGGGCGTTCTCCCAACAAAGCCCGTTGCGCGGCTGCCAGAGCACCCTTAATGGCTCTCGCTATGACCGCCTCTGTCAACGATATCCGCAGCACGTTCCTGAAGTTCTTTGAAGGTCGGGAGCACCAAGTGCTGCCTTCGGCTCCGCTGCTGCCGCAGTCGGACCCCACGTTGCTGTTCGTCAACGCGGGTATGGTGCCGTTCAAGAACATCTTCACGGGCAAAGAGACGCCTCCAGGCCCTCGCGCGACCACCTCGCAGAAGTGCGTGCGCGCTGGCGGTAAGCACAACGACCTCGACAATGTCGGCTACACCGCGCGGCACCACACCTTCTTTGAAATGCTCGGGAACTTCTCCTTCGGCGACTATTTCAAGGACGAGGCGATCGAAGCGGCGTGGACGTTGGTGACCAAGGAGTTCGGTCTCGATCCGTCAAAGCTGCTCGTCACCGTCTACCACACCGATGACGAGGCCGCTGACCATTGGAAGAAGATCGCGGGTCTGTCCGACGACAAAATCATCCGCATTCCAACATCGGACAATTTTTGGTCGATGGGTGACACCGGTCCTTGTGGTCCGTGCTCGGAGATCTTCTACGACCACGGCGAAGGCATTCCTGGTGGCCCTCCTGGAAGCCCGGACGAAGACGGCGATCGCTTCATCGAGATCTGGAACCTCGTCTTCATGCAATTCGATCAGCAGCCAGGTGGCGAGCGGATCAACTTGCCCAAACCGTCCATTGATACGGGCATGGGCTTGGAGCGTGTCTCAGCTGTGTTGCAGGGCGTGCACTCGAACTATGAGATCGACCTCTTCCAAAAAATCATCGGACGCTCCGTGGACCTCACAGGCCGCCCTGAAGAGGGTGACGACGCTGCGGCTCACCGCGTGATCGCTGACCACCTCCGTTCGTCGGCCTTCTTGATTGCTGATGGCGTAACGCCTTCGAACGAAGGCCGGGGCTATGTCCTACGCCGCATCATGCGCCGCGGCATGCGCTACGCCGCTACCTTGGGGGCTAAGGACCCACTGATGTACCAGCTTGTCTCGACACTTGTGGGCGAAATGGGTGCGGCCTATCCTGAACTTCAGCGTGCTGAGAACATCATCACCGATACCCTCCGATTGGAAGAAGAGAAGTTCGCAGGCTTGCTCGATCGAGGCCTCAAGCTTCTGTCCGAAGAGACCGACAAACTCTCCTCCGGCGGCACCTTGCCTGGTGAAGCGGCGTTCAAGCTCTACGACACGTATGGCTTCCCCGTCGACCTCACCGAAGATGCTCTGCGTCGAGACGGTTTTGCGCTCGACATGGACGGCTTCGAGAAGGCTATGGAGGAGCAAAAGCAACGCGCGCGGGCGGCCTCCAACTTCTCGGGCCAAGCTGGCGACGACCAGATTTGGTACGAAATCGCTGATCGCGCAGGCGCCACCGAATTCACCGGCTACGCGCACCTGCGCACGGCTGGACAGATCCAAGCGATCGTCAAGGACGGCGAGGAAGTCGACCAAGCTTCTGAAGGTGATGAGCTCATGTTCGTCGCCAACCAGACGCCATTCTACGGCGAGAGCGGTGGCCAAATCGGGGATGCAGGGACGGCTACCACCGATGCGGGCGCGTCGCTGTCCATCATGGACACTAAGAAGAAGAATGGCCAACACGTCCATGTGGCCAAGCTCACCAAGGGTACACTGAAGGTCGGCGAAGAAATCGACCTCACGGTCGATGGCGCTCGTCGCGATAAGGTCAAGTCAAACCACTCGGCCACGCACCTCGTGCACGCGGCGCTCCGCAACGTCCTCGGTGAGCATGTGACGCAGAAGGGTAGCTTCGTCGGTCCTGATCGCCTGCGTTTCGACTTTTCGCATCACCAAGGCATGACGCGTGACGAGATCGATGCTGTGGAAGCTGAGGTCAATGAGGTCATCCGTCAGAACGCTGAGGGTGACATCAAGCTGCTTCCCTACGACCAGGCTATCGAGTCGGGCGCTATGGCACTTTTCGGCGAGAAGTATGACGACGAAGTCCGTGTGCTGAGTCTTGGCAATGGTCTGAACAACGACAAGTCCTACTCCGTCGAGCTTTGTGGCGGCACCCATGTCGAACGCTCGGGCGATATTGCTCTGTTCGTCATCGTCTCGGAAGGGGCTGTCGCCTCAGGCGTGCGCCGCATTGAGGCGTTCACCGGCGAAGAGGCTCGTGCCTATCTCAAGGGCCAAGCTGGCGTGGCGGCTGCCGCGGCGAGCACGCTCAAGACCAGCACGGACAAGCTGACCGGCCGGATCGAAGCCCTCCAAGAAGACAAGAAGAAGCTCGAGAAAGAACTGGTCGCTGCTCGCAAGAAGGCGGCGACGGGCGGTGCTGCTCCGAAGACGGAGGAGATTGGCGGCGTCCACTTCACAGGCGCGGTACTCGATGGCGTACCCGCGAAGGAACTCCGTGGTCTGATCGCAGACGCCTTGAAAAAGAATGACAGCAGCATCGCGGCGTTCGTGGCGGTCAACGATGGCAAAGCGTCAGCCTCCGTTGGTGTTTCGCCGAATTTGACCGGCGACCATCCTGCGCCAGACCTAGTCAAAGCGATGGTCGAGGCCCTGGGCGGTAAAGGCGGTGGCGGCAAGCCCGAGCTAGCTCACGGCGGCGGTCCGGATGCGGACAAAGGTCAAGCTGCGGTTGACGTCGTCAAGGCGCGCCTCGGCAGCTGAACCAACAGGAGGCCATGATGGCTGACCAAGACATTCATTTCAATCGCCATGGTGCCTGGGGGGTGATCACGCTCGATCGCCAAAAGGCACTCAACAGCCTCACCATGGACATATGCCATGCGATGGATGCGCAACTCCGTTCGTGGGCGGAGGATGATGATGTCTCCGCTGTTCTCGTTGAGGGCGCAGGCGACCGTGCGTTCTGCGCCGGCGGTGACATCCGTTGGCTAGCGACGAACGCGAAGGAGAGCCCAGCCTCTGCTGCTGAATTCTTCCGCATTGAGTCCAAGCTGAACATCTATATCGCTCACTACGAAAAGCCCTCTGTGGCGCTGATTGATGGCGTCTGCATGGGCGGCGGCGTTGGCAACTCGGCCATGGCAACGCGACGTGTCATGACGG
>JABSRH010000205.1 GCA_013215175.1 Parvularculaceae bacterium
CTTTCTCACCGGCCTGCATGAAGATCTTCGTCTTCACCATCGACAGATCAATCGGCACACCATCGATCTCAAGCTCGCCCTTGGACAATTTGTTGTCGCGGTAGAACTCACGCAGGTAGAACAAGTGACTAGCCTTGGTCATGCGCGTCGTGTCAGCGTTCCAGTAGAGCAGGTCGAACTTCTTCGCTTCCTTACCAAGATAGTAATTGTCCACGAAGGCCGACCAGATCAAATCGTTCGGACGCAGCATATTGAACGTGCGCGCCATGGCCGAGCCCTCCAGCACGCCACCTGACGAGTCGATCTGCTTCTCCATGTTCATCAGCTGCTTATCATCAACAAACAGCAGCAGATCGCCGGCTTTCTCGAAATCCGTCTGTGCTGTGAAGAACGTCGCGGTGTTGATCCGGTCGTCACCCGTCTGCGCCATGTAGGCGAGGGTTGTCGCGAGCAAACTACCGCCAATGCAGTAGCCAATCGTGTCAAAACTCTCCGAACCCGTGGCACGGGTCACAGCCTCGAGCGCCTCGAAGACGCCTTCGCGCATATAATCCGGGAACGACTTATCCTTCAGCTCCGGGCCAGGGTTGACCCAAGACACGACAAACACCGTGCGTCCTTGTGAGACGAGCCATTTAATGAAGCTGTTCGATTCCTGGAGATCCAGAATGTAGTACTTGTTGATCCATGGTGGGAAGATCACCATCGGGCGTTCGGCCACGTTCTTCGTCGTCGGTGCATACTGAATAAGCTGCATCATGTCGTTCTGATAAACGACCGAACCGGGCGTTGTGGCGAGGTTCTCACCCACCTTGAAGTGATCCAAGTCGGCTTGCCGAATGGCCAGCTCGCCATGACCGCGTTCGAGGTCAGCCATGAAGTTCTCGAGGCCTTTGACGAAGTTCGCGCCTTGCGTGGCCATCGTCTCGTCTACCACATCAGGGTTCAGTGCCGGAACGTTCGTGGGCGACATGGCAGAGAGGAACTGATCGGCGTGGAACTGCGCCCGCCGTTTAGTGGCGGCGTCGACGCCTTCCGCTGACATGATCGCATCATCCACCCACCGCGACATGATCAGGTAGCTCTGCTTGACGAAGTCCAGCGCCGGATTCTCCGTCCACGCATCATGCTTAAAGCGACGGTCGCTCGGCGCGGGCTGCACCACCGGTTCGGGCGCCTGACCGGCGATCTTCTCCGTCAGGTTGGTGAAGAGCTTCGTGTAGTCGTCCCACAGCGACATTTGCAGGCCCATCAGCTTCATCGGATTCGCGCTGAGCGCCGTCACCACTTCGCTGGTTGCATCGGCAACGTTGAGGGGGTCTGCCGTATTATCAGTGGTGAAGGCGCCTTTCTCAACGCGTCGCTCGGTGGCGTCGCGCATGACATCTTGGGCTTTGACGTTAATGTCAGCCATGGTCTGCGCCAGTCGCGCCATGTCATTATAGGGTGCAAACGCGTCACTCGTGCTCGCGGTGAAAGGATTGGCAGGCCTTTTCGGAGCTGTCTTCTGACTGTCCGTCTTCAGCTTGGCCGGTTCTTCCTTCATCGATTGGCTCGTTTCAGCCGGGATCTTGCGCGGCGAGGCAGGTGCCTTGCGCGGCGAAGCCGAGGCGGTAGTCGCCGGAGCAGGCGCAGCCTTCTTGGCCGCAACTTTTTTCGCCGGCGCTTTTTTCACCGCGGCTTTCTTAGCTGGCGCCTTTTTCGCAGCAGCCTTCTTGGTCGCAGGCTTCTTCGCTGCCACCTTCTTAGCCGCTGTTTTCACAGCTGGCTTGGTCTCTTCGTTGGTCGATGTCTCCGCAGGCTTAGCGGCTTTGCGCGCGCGCTTGGTTGATGCGCGCTTAGCGGGAGTGTTGGACATGGAACGACCCTTTTTAACTTTTGTTGGTCCTGACCGGCGAACATGTTCAAACGGCTAAATCGTTAGAAATGCAACCGGTGGGATCACATGCGATACTCTCTTCCCGCGATTCTTTTCGCAGCTGCAGCATGCGCTAGCGGCAATGCGAACGTTAGCGAGAGTGAAGCGGAGCTGCTGGTTTTAGCGCAGCAGAAGACAAAAGGTGCACGTTTTCCTGTGCTTGGCTCACTTCCAGGCGATGCGCCAGGGCCGCAAGACTTCGCGCCGGAGATGGGTCCCGAGCTTCGTTCACGAGCCATCGAATTGGTTTCACTCGCTGAGACAGCGGGCCGGGTCGACGATCCTGTAACGACCCAGGCGACGGTAGCCGAGCTTTTGATGCTGGTGGATGATTTGCAGAATAGCCCATCGGTGGCTGCGCCTATTCTTGAAGCTGAGGCGCTGGACTTTCCGACGCCGCCGCCTCTGAACTAACCTCCGACGCCGGCAACGCAGCGGCGACCAGGCCAAAAGAAACGCCCATCGCAACGGTTCCTAGGATAGCTGCCGCTGTGCAGCGCAGTCGCGTCAACTGGCCAGCACGGCGAAAGAACCACCATTGCTGCCAAACCACGAGCGCCAACGCTATCCAAGTTGAGGCCAAGAACGCGAATTCAGCGAAGCCGATATCATCTGATCCGATCAGTCTCCTGATCGATAACGCTGCCAAGATAATCCACGTGTTCAGTGTGCCGATGAGGTAGAACCCACAGCGCAAAGCCGCGCGCGCGTTCCACCAGGGGCCAAGCAGGGGACGCAACACTTGCGATAAAGCGGCATAGACCACCGCGAGCCCATAAATCGGCAGCAACAGTCCAATCGCTCGCCACAACTCGCCTTGCCCCAACGCCTCGGCGAGCTGATTGGCTAGCGCGGGGCCGATGAGGACCGTCCCGCCATTCATTTTCACGGTGGGCCCGCCGTCGAGCATGGCCACAAACAGCAGCAGACCGATCAAGCTGATCGTCATGAAGGCGCCGGGTGCGAGCAGCATGCCCACACGGCCACCTTCATGTTCCTTGATGATCAGCGACCTGACACGCCACGGTTGAACAGCAGCAATGAAGAACGTGGGCAGAACGGCCATGGCGGCCAGGCACACATTGGTGACCACCCGGTCGAGCGCGCCCACAGCGTCCCGCTCGTCAACATCTTCAGGGTCCAGCATACGCGCACTCATGATTACTCGACGTGATGCGAGTGTTCAGCTGATCCCTAGTCAGGTCAACTCAGGCCTCACTCCGCCTTGGCGGGCGATGCTGCGGACCCTGCCAGCAAGCCACCATCCACATTGATGTCCGTACCCGTCATGTAGGCGCATTCATCCGACGCCAGCATGACCGCCACCTGGCCGATCTCCTCCGGCTGCGCGAAACGGCGTAGCGGCGTGTCCGCAGTGATCATTGCCATGGCCGCTTCGCGCTCTGGACCTTCCGGGCCCAGCATTGGCTCCCACATCGGCGTAAGAACCGCGGCCGGGTTGATGGCGTTGCAGCGGATCGCCCATCCTTGTTCAGCGCAATAGAGCGCCACCGTTTTGGTATGATTTCGCACCGCAGCTTTCGAGGCGGCATAGGCGGCCGCACCCGGGATACCCACCAGGCCGGAGCGCGAAGCCACGTTGATGATGGCGCCGGTGCCTGCCGTCGCCATGGCACGCATCGCATACTGACAGCCCAGCATCGTGCCCTCGAGGTTGGTCCGCATCACCTCGCGAAAGGCGTCCAAAGAGACGCCGGCTGCGTCGTGCACGGAGCCTTCTTCCAAGCCCGTGATCCCGGCGTTGTTGACCAGGATGTCGATCGGCGAAGCGATCTCTTCGAGGCGCTGCCAGTCGGCAGGCTCGCGCACGTCAAGCCGCTGGTACCGCGCGCCCAACCGCTGAGCTTCCGCCTCGCCAGCTTCATCATTGATATCAGTCAGGATGACCTCGGCGCCTTCGCGAACAAAGGCTTCAGCGATAGCTAGGCCAATGCCGCGGGCGGCACCGGTCACGACAGCGCGTTTGTGAGTTAGTCTGGGCATAAGGATGCCTCCAAAAGATCAGGGGCGCGCAGTCGGCGCAGCCGGTCGGGAATGTCAGTGATGAGCTAGATGCCGCCGCAGCGGTGTCACTTGACCATGGTCGAGCCGGCTACTCTTCTTTCAGAGCCTTGCAGCTAATAGCTCGTCACCGCCGGCGCAAGGGCAGGCTACGACTTGCTGCAACCGCGAAAAGGCGTATGTCGGGCCGGACGAACGAAGGAGAGACTGATGACCGAAATGCGTGTGGCCGTAGCGGGACTGGGGACCGTGGGCACGGGTCTCATCTCCATTCTCAGCCAAGAAGGTGCCGATCGCGCGCCCAAGCCACTGACGGTCAGCGCCGTGTCGGCCCGGAACAAGACCCGTGACCGCGGCATCGACATCAGCGACTTCGCTTGGTTCGACGACCCCATCGCCATGGCCACCTCGGACGACATCGACGTCTACGTCGAGCTGATCGGCGGCGAAGACGGCGTGGCCAAGGCTTCCGTCGAGGCCGCGCTCAACGCCGGCAAGCACGTGGTCACCGCCAACAAGGCGCTGATCTGCCGCCACGGTCTGGCCCTGGCAAAACTCGCCGAAGAGAAGGGCGTCGCCCTCCGCTTTGAAGCTGCCGTCGCAGGCGGCGTGCCTGTGGTGCGAGGCCTCCGCGATGGCCTGGCCCAGACGCAAGTCCTCGGCGTCCTCGGTGTGCTGAACGGCACCTGCAATTTCATCCTCAGCCAGATGGACGAGACCGGGGCCAGCTTCGACGATTGCCTGCTCGAAGCGCAGAAGCTCGGCTTCGCTGAGGCCGACCCCACCTTTGACATCGGCGGCATCGACGCCGCGCATAAGCTCGTGGCGCTCACTGCGCTAGGCTTCGACGCCATGCCCACGCTGGAGCAGGTGGACCTCACCGGCATCGACGTCGTCACCGCCGAAGACATCACCGCTGCCGGAGAAATCGGTATGCGGATCAAGCTCGTTGCTGAGGCCGCTCGCCATGGCGATGCCCTGGCCCTCCGCGTCGGTCCTGCGCTCATCCCTGAGGACGAGCGCATCGCCCAGACCATGGGCTCGGACAACAT
>JABSRH010000206.1 GCA_013215175.1 Parvularculaceae bacterium
AACATGAAGCCGTAAAGCGGCACCGCCACCATGAAATAATCATAGCCGCCAGGCACAAACACCAACGTGTAGCTCGCCAGCGCGAACAGGTAGCAAGCCAGCACCACAGGCCGGTCCTCTCGCCTGGTGGGCGCCAGTGTCATGAACTCTTTGAGCGCCAGGAAACTGGTCACCGCCAGCAGCACGGTCATGGCCACCGGCCCGAGCAGCAACGCCGACACAAACAACCCAGCAATAACCCACCAGCTGCGCATGCGCGGTCCTAGGTCATCCCACTTGCCCGGCTGCCGCTGCGGCAAGACCATCGCCGCTGCTGACCCAGCGATAAGCAATACTACGAGACCCAACAGGCCCAACAAAAGCGGCAGAGGAATCATCACAAGGCCGTTGTAGGCGGATACGCGATCAAGGGAACCGCCCGAATGGCATTTGCCGCTGGCGAAAGCGTTGCTAACTGACGGGCGTGAGCACGCCGTCCCTCATCCAGCGCTTGGCCCAATCCACCTTCATGCATGTGGCCGGGGCGTTTATCGCCATGGGTAGCTGGGCCGTGTTCGCCAATCGCGATGCGGGGATGTCAGCCGCGTTGATAGCCGGCGGCGTTCAAGGAAGCCTCTCGGCGCTCATTACACTGACGTTGAAACGGTCGCTGGAGGCCTTGGCACGGCGCATGAACCATCAGGGTTTTCAGGCCTTCGCCCTACCCTTGATCTTGTGCCTTGGCACGTCGTTCACGGTGCTGGTCAGCAGCCACGTGCTTGCTGGCACACCCAACGTCGCTGCAACCATCGCTGTGCCGTTCTCCGTCGCGTCGACCTACGCCACGATTTATCGCTTCACCCTATGGAAGAGTGCCCGCGCCCATGACGTCTACTGATCAAACCCGCCGTCCGATCGGCGCCCGCTCGGCGGGCTGGGCCAAGGCCGCTGCGCGGTTTCTGACGAATAAGAACATCACACCAAACCGGATCTCTGCGCTCAGCATGGTGTTCGCTGGCTTAGCGGCGGTTTCCCTCGTGGTAGCGAGCTGGGGCGGCGGCTTGTTCTTGCTGATCGCTGCAGTCATGGTAATCGCCCGCCTCCTCGCCAACATGTTTGATGGCATGGTGGCAGTAGAAGGCGGCCGCGGCGACGCCACCGGGCCGTTCTGGAACGAGGTGCCCGATCGGATTTCCGATACCCTCATCCTCACCGCCGCGGGAGGCCTGGCCGGACATTGGTGGCTCGGCCTCTTGGCGTCAGTCTTAGCGGTGATGACGGCCTATGTTCGCGAGGTGGGTCACCGGCTTGGTCAGCCTGCGGATTTCTCCGGCCCCTTCGCGAAGCAACAGCGCATGGCCGCGATCATCGGTGCCTGCATCCTTGGGTTTTTCCTAGGCGGTAAGCTGACGCCGAGCATCTTTACCATCGTGCTAGGCCTCACTTGCGCCCTCACCGCATGGACTGTCGTGAAGCGGTCGAGCACCGTGCTGAACCGGCTACAAGCGTCAGCTTAGCAGCAGCCTACTCCGCAGCCGTCTTCGCCGCTTCGAGCTCTGCCGCCTTCTCTTCGCAGAGGGCCACGAGCTTATCGACCATGGCTTCGTTCTCGAGTTTCTCGGCTGGCACACCGCCGAGATAAAGCATGCCCGCCTCCGAGCCACCGCCCGTGAAACCGATGTCGGTCTCCCGCGCTTCGCCGGGGCCGTTCACGACACAACCGATCACGGACAAAGACATGGGCTGTGAGATGTGCGCCAAGCGTTTCTCGAGTTTCTCCACGGTCCGGATCACATCGAAACCCTGCCGCGCGCAGGACGGACAGGAAATGACGTTCACGCCGCGATGGCGCAGGCCCAGTGATTTGAGGATATCGAAGCCTACGCGGATCTCTTCTTCCGGCTCAGCCGACAACGACACGCGGATCGTATCACCAATACCAGCCCAAAGCAGATTGCCGAGGCCAATCGAGCTTTTGATCGTGCCCGACATCAGGCCGCCCGCTTCGGTGATCCCAAGGTGCAGCGGCGCTTCCGTCGCCTCAGCCAAGCCGTGATAAGCGGCGACGGTCAGGAACACGTCCGACGCCTTCACCGAGATCTTGTACTCTTGGAAGTCGTGCTCCTCGAGGATGTTCGCGTGGAAGAGCGCGCTCTCCACCATGGCCTCGGGGCAAGGCTCGCCATATTGCTCGAGAAGGTGCTTCTCCAGCGAGCCACCATTCACGCCGATGCGCATGGAACAGCCGTGGTCTTTGGCGGCTTGGACGACTTCCTTCACGCGCTCAGGCTTGCCGATATTGCCCGGATTGATCCGTAGGCAGGCAGCGCCGTTCATCGCTGCTTCGATACCGCGCTTATAGTGGAAGTGGATGTCCGCCACGATCGGCACTGGCGAGAACTTGGTGATCTCTTTCATGGCCGCCGTTGAGTCTTCCGTCGGGCAACTCACCCGCACAATGTCAGCGCCGGCCTCAGCGATACGCTCAATCTGCTCCAGCGTCGCCTTCGCGTCCGCGGTGTCGGTGTTCGTCATTGACTGAACAGCGATCGGCGCGTCCCCACCGATGGGCACGTTGCCCACCATGATCTGCCGGGACTTCCGGCGCTCAATGTCTCTCCAGGGACGAATACTCATGACGTAATCCAAGATGCGCGCTGCTAGCGAGGAGGAGTTAGGGCGCTCTTCCCCGAACCACAACTGGCTGTTCGTGAAACCCCTGTGACGGGTCACACCGCCGCAGACGCGATGCGCATCTTAGAACGGGCGCTCAAAGGTAAAAGTGGTGGTCAAACCGCGCGAATTGTCCGGCGTCACCGTGCTCGTGTCATAGCGCCAGCGCACAAGGGCTGTCGTCGCCGCCCCGTTGAAGCAAGGATTGCTCGAGCTGATCACACGAGGCGATACCGGTCGACCTGAAGCGTTCACCGAATAGCGCAGGCGAACCGTCTCCGTATCGGCCGCATCACTCTCACAAAGAGGCGGATAGACCGGGTCAATCGCTTCGACGCGGCGCAGAAAAATCACCTCTTCCTCCACCGGCGCAGCAGCCGGCTCAGGCTCAACAACGGCAGGTGCCGGCGCCTCTTCAATGACCGGCGTCTCCGTAATCTCTTCCGCCACGGCCTCAGCCTCTGTCGCAGCGGGTTCGGCAGAGTCTTCCGCCGATGGCAGGGCATCCTCTTCCGAAGATGGCGCAAGGTTTTCCGACGCTTCCTCGGCCGCCGGCTCAGGTGCAGGCACATCGCGCGCCTCCAGCGGAATATCTTCCTCTATGATCACCGCCTCATCAGCTGCTGCCGCTGGTGCTGTCTCCGGCACATCAGCCGCTGAGGGCTCATCAAAGCGTGTCGCCAGGGGGTCAGCTTCCGGCTCAGCTCGCACCAGCAAGCTCCAGGCGCACCAGAGGATGAAGGCGACAATGGCGATCAGCGCTAAAACACTCAGCTCACGCCCACCTTCCATGCTGTCGCCGGCGCGCGGCCTCGGCTTCACTTGCGGCGCATCCACCAACTTCGTGAAACCGGCCTGCTCTCGGAACCGGTCCATCAACGCGTCTTCAGGAAGGTCCACCTCACGCGCGAAAGCCCGGACGAAGCCCATCGTATAGGCTTGCGATGGCAGCTTTTTAATCTCCATCGCTTCAATAGCCTCGACCACATCCAGGCGAATGTTCGTGCGGTCAGCAATATCGCGCAGGCTGAGCCCCATGGCTTCACGGGCCGCTCTCAGCATGCCGCCCGCCGTCGCCAGGTCGGCTTCGGACGCATCCGAACGCTTTTGCCGGGCCTCATCGAGGGCCACGACGTCTGCGCTGGGTTTCCTGCTGTCAGTTTGACTCATGGTCGCGCGGGTGCCCTTAACCTAGAACGCGGCGGGACGCCGCCGGCCTCTCCAGCCGGAAGCGGTGCCGAAAGCATGCCGCACTTTGGTACAAGGTGCACGAGGTCCGCCCGCCTGAAATTTATGAACAACTAGAGAGGCTCTACACTCAAGGCGCTAAGACAACGTATCAACGTGGCCAATCTAAGGCAGAAAGACCGATCTCCCCCATGACCACCCAGCTCGATTTGACCGGTTTGCGTTGTCCGCTACCCGTGATTCGCCTTGAAGCGGCTATGCGCAAGGCCGAGCCGGGTGCCGTGATTATCGCCTCGGCTGACGACCCCATCGCGCGTGTGGACATACCCCACGCTGCTCGTCAGGCGGGTTTTTCCTGTGAAGAAACAGCAGAATCCACCAATTCGACCTATGTTTTCCGGGTGATTGCGCCACAACGGTGAAAAGATCGCACCGTGGGCTGGGCGTAGGACTAAAGAACTGTTAATAGGTTAAGCAAAGTCGCTTGGTGCATCCTCGCGGCAAAGACGGGCTGATGCTTGGGGAGCTAACCAATGATGGCATGGCGCAAAGTTCGGGGTGTGGGTTTAGCAGCAGGCGTTTCGCTGCTGGCACTGGCTGGTGGCCAGGCGTCGGCAGACTATGACAACGCGCTGAATGCCTACGTCGCCGCAAAAGGTTCTGACGTGAAGGCGAACGCCGTCATCGGGGCCATGGACCTTTGGCAAAAATCGGCGCTGGCGGGCGATGTCCGCTCGGCGCGCATCTTGGGCGACCTGTTCAGCGACCAAGATCTGATCCCGGGCGATAGCGATATGCAGCCGAGCTCGACGGGCGTTGTGCCTTTCGACCTGGTTGAAGCGCTCAGCTGGTACATTTTGGCCGCGTCGCACAACTTCGCTGACTATCAGCAGTCGATGCCCCTGCCCGAAGAACTGAACGCTCGGACGGTGGCCCAGCGCCGCATTCCTGAGCTGAAGCTTCTCATGACGGACGCGGCTGTCGAGGCTGCCGAAGAACGCGTTGAGCAGCTGCTCGGTGGTGGGTCAGCCTTTGATCTGTTGCGCCTGGGCAAAATGCGCGCCCAAGGCCAAGGCCTTGAGAAGAA
>JABSRH010000207.1 GCA_013215175.1 Parvularculaceae bacterium
TACAAGGGGCGATCAGAGAATTTTTCGACTGTCAACGACTTTTTTGAGATGGGCAGTTTTTGGCGCTGCACAAGGGGCTGCGAGGGGGAAATCGGCACCGCCTGAAGGCAGTCTTGTCGCAGGCCCAACAAAGAAAAACCGCCGGCGAGAGGGATCGCCGACGGCTCATTGACAACAGGGGATTGGTCGAGGTTCCTAGGGGGGCAAACCTTGATCAAAGGCCCCTCTGTTGTGCGGGGTGTTTTTAGCGACCCGCGAAGCGGTAATCGGCGTAATCGTCGTGCAGAGCGGCCATACGGTCGTCGTCGAGGCTCTCAATCATCTCATCCATGACATCGCGACGGCAGCTTGCGGTGCTGGCGAGCGAACCCGACTGACGAGCTTCGGTGGCGCAGTAATTCAGAGCAGCCGCTTCAAGGCGCTCATACACTTCGACGCGGCCTTCTGCAGTGGCGAGGTCGGCTTTGTCGAGCTTCACCGAAACGCCAGCGTGGGCGAACGACGTCAGAGCTGCTGCAGTGGCCAGAACGGTGGTTGCGATGATGGTCTTCATGGGTCTCTTCCTTCACTTTTGGCCTTCATCCGGACACGGAGCAGGGATCCGGCAAAGCCGGGGCATCATCCCTATCCGCCTAAGGCGAGGGCCGTTCCTCTTGGTGGTCGAGAGAACCGGGGGCATCTCCCGGCTCCCTCTTGGCTGTCGACACAGTCTGTTTCTGTATCGGTAATCGATGTTGTGATGGATCGAGAATTCGCAAGGGGGTCGGCGAATTTTTTTGTTGTTTATCGAGATTGACACCAAAAACGTGGTTGCTGGCCCGTTTACCAACATATCGTCCATGTTCTTGTCATCGTTCTGTAAAAAAGCCGAGCAGCGCGCCTGCGCTACCCGGCTGATCGGTTTTTGCTTTGGGTTGAGGTTAGCCGGCGCGGCCGTTGTTCATCACCTTCACCCAGGCCTCAACGAAGTCTTCGACGAAGCGCTCTTGAGAGCCGTCAAAGGCATAGACTTCAGCGATAGCGCGAAGCTCCGCATTCGAACCAAATACCAGGTCAACTTCGGTGGCTGTCCAGTTCAGGTCGCCTGAGTTTCGGTCCCTGCCCTCAAAGACCCCCTGCTCGTCGGCCGATGGTTTCCACGTCGTCGACATATCGAGGAGGTTGACGAAGAAGTCGTTCGACAAGGTGCCCGGCTTGTCCGTGAAGACACCATGGGCGGCATCGCCGTGGTTGGCACCGAGTACCCGAAGACCGCCAACGAGCGCCGTCATCTCTGGTACGGTCAGCTCAAGCATCGAAGCCCGGTCCACCAGCATCTGGGCAGGCCCTGAGCCGTAGCTGGATGCAAAGTAGTTGCGGAACCCATCCGACTGAGGCTCTAGCACCGCGAAGGACGAGACATCGGTCTCTTCCTGCGAGGCATCGGCGCGACCTGGTGTGAAAGGCACGCGAACATCCATGCCTGCGCTCTCGGCTGCCTTTTCGATACCAGCGGCGCCAGCAAGCACAATCATGTCAGCCATCGACACGCGCTTGTCGCGAGACTGAGCATCGTTGAAGGCCTTCTGGATCGTCTCGAGGGTCTCAAAGACTTTGGCGAGCTCTTCGGGGTTGTTGACGTCCCAGCTAGCTTGAGGCGCTAAGCGTAGGCGACCGCCGTCGGTGCCGCCCCTTTGGTCGGTACCGCGGAAGCTAGCGGCTGAGGCCCATGCGGTGCGCACCAGTTCCGGCACCGTAAGGTCGGTGGCCATGATGGCATCCTTGATCGCCCGCACGTCGCGCACATTGATCAAGGTGTGCTCCACTTCAGGGATCGGGTCCTGCCAAATCAGGTCACCATCAGGCACCATCGATCCGAGGTAATTCTCCTTACGCCCCATATCGCGGTGGGTCAGCTTGAACCAAGCCCGCGCGAAGGCATCCTCGAAGGCTTCGGGGTTCTCGCGGAAGCGCGTGGTGATCTCGCGGTAGGATGGATCTACCTTCAGCGCGAGGTCCGTGGTGAACATGATCGGTGCATGGGTCAGCTCTGCATCGTGGGCATCGGGCACGAACTTCAGCTCTTCAGCGTTCTCAGGCTCCCACTGAATGGCACCTGCTGGGCTGCGCGTTTGCACCCATTCGTAGGCGTACAGATTGTCAAGGTACTGGGTCGTCCAAACCGTTGGCGTTGCTGTCCAAGCGCCCTCAAGGCCGCTGGTCACGGTGTCTTTGCCCTTGCCGGAGCCGCACTTGTTGTCCCAACCCATGCCCTGGCGCTCAACGCCCATGGCAGCAGGCTCTTTGCCGGTGCATTCCTCTGGCGAGTGGGCGCCGTGCGCTTTGCCGAAGGTGTGGCCACCGGCGATCAGCGCGACGGTCTCTTCGTCATTCATCGCCATACGGCCAAAAGTTTCGCGGATATCGTTGGCGGCGAGCTGCGGGTCAGGCTTGCCGTTTGGGCCTTCGGGATTGACGTAGATCAGGCCCATCTGCACAGCGGCGAGCGGGTTGTTGAGCTTGCGATCGCCTTCATAGCGCTCGTCAGCGAGGAACTCTTGCTCCGGGCCCCAATAGACAAGATCAGCCTGCCAATCGTCTTCTCGGCCGCCAGCGAAACCGTAGGTTTTGAAGCCCATGGACTCCAAGGCCACGTTGCCGGTGAGCACCATGAGGTCAGCCCAGGAAATCTTGTTGCCGTATTTTTTCTTGACCGGCCACAGGAGGCGGCGCGCCTTATCGAGGTTGGCATTGTCCGGCCACGAATTAAGTGGCTCGAACCGCTGTTGACCGCCGGCCGCACCACCTCGGCCGTCGCCAACGCGGTACGTACCGGCGCTGTGCCAAGCCATACGGATGAAGAACGGTCCGTAATGCCCATAATCGGCTGGCCACCAGTCTTGCGAGGTGGTCATCAGCGCTTCGACATCGGCCTTCACCGCATCGAGGTCGAGGCTGGCGAACTGAGCGGCGTAGTCGAAATCAGCGCCCAGCGGGTTGGACCGCACGTCGTGGGCACGCAGCGGCGACAGATCAAGGCTCTCAGGCCACCAAAAGTCGTTGGGTTTGGCCTGGGCTGGGCGAGCGGCACTGACACGTAGAGGCTCGGCCTGGGCCGTCGCGTCGTAGCTTTCTTCTGGCGATGACGAGGTGAGGTCAGCTTCTTGACTGCAGGCCGCAACGGCCAAAGCGAGAGCCGAAACAGTAACAAAACGGAACGTGGACAAACGGGGCATGAGATCATCCTTGTGCTGAGCCGCGCTCGCATCGCGCGGGATGTCGGGAGGGTAGTTCGCGTACCCCCACACGCCCAGCGAGAAGATTTGATGCGGAATATCGAGAGACTCGATGGCGCCTTGTGAGCATAATCACACGTGGCTAGGCTGACCTCTGGAGGGCACCATGAAAACAGGTCTTTGGCTCGCGGCAGCTTTGTCGCTCTTCGCAACTGCGAACGCGCAGACGCTCGAGGGACAGCGTCGCACGGAATTCAAACCGCTGTTTTCGACGGAAACCGAAAGCTCTTGTCAGATCCCGGTCCGCGAGCGGGCTACCAGCGGCATTCAGGCTTCGTTCGATTATTCGATGCCCGCCCGTTATGGCCACGATCGCAAGTTCTATCCCTCCAACGTCATCGATCCCAACTCGCCGAAAGCGGGCAACGGGATCATCGATCTGCCGAACAAGCTCTCCTACGTCATGAATTTTGAGAGCTGGTCGGATGATCCGGGTGACGCGTGCCCTTGCCTCGAGGATGATCCGGAGGATTGCCGTAAACGCAGTGCCGCTCGGTTTCGGGTGAACCTCGAAGCGCAAGACCTGGAGCGGTACGCCCTAGCGGACGTGGGCGAGAACGTGTGCCGGGCGAAAGTGCAGAAGGCGCCAAGCTATCGCTGGGAGCGGGTCGTGCGTGGCGAGCGCCAAGTGATCGGCACGGGCCCAAGGGCTAACGTCTGCCTGCCCGAGGGTTCGCACGACATTACGCTGCGGGTGTTTGCCGACGGGGCTGAGGACGCTGTGACCCGCCCGATCGCCGTGGTTGATCACCTGATCGTCAACTTAGGCGACAGCTACGCGGCTGGCGAAGGGGTGCCGGAGAAGACCCACCGCCCCGAATACATGATCAATACCGAGACGCGGACGCTCGAGCGGGTCAATTGGAGCCGGAACGTTCTGCGCGAGCACCCGTTTCATGGCCAGTGGGCCGATCCCGGCATCGAGATCCCGATCGTCCGCACACCGCTGGAAGCCTACAGCGAGGTGAACTACCTCGCCTCGGCGACCGAAACCGCGACGGTGATGGGCGTGAAGCGCAGCATCAGTGCCCAGATGTTCGAATCCAGCAAGCGCACCTACGAGGGCGGCGCCTATATGCCCGACTGGAACGTTCTGAAGAACAGCGTCAACGGTACGCACGGTATGTTCTGGGAGCACCAGACGGCGCACCGCAGTGCCTACACCCACTCGTCTCAGCTTGCCCTCTATCTGGAACGGCGCGATCCGAAGTCGTCGGTGACCTACGTCAACTTGGCCCAATCAGGCGCGACCATCGAAGAGGGTTTGCTCGGACGATACCCGGGCGTGGTGGAGATTGCCGACTTTGGTGACCTGAGCAATCGGATGACGGACTTCATTCCGCGCCGCGGCGGGCAGCTGGGTCACCTACCCCAGATGAACCAGTTTGAGAGCCTGGTGGGCAGCCGAAGCGCAGATCACGTCTATCTTAGCGTCGGCGGCAATGATGTGGGCTTTGCCAATGCCATCACAGTGCTCTTGCCCGGTTGGACCAGCGACGTGAACAAGAACCGTCCGCGCGAGGATTATGGCGGAGCAGGCTATAACGCGCACAAAGCCATCGGCAAGGGCAACTGGACGAATGGCGGCTTTGGCCTTGCCGAGGACCATATCCCCAAG
>JABSRH010000208.1 GCA_013215175.1 Parvularculaceae bacterium
GCTCACCGTCCCAAGCCCCATCACCTACACAAGAGAAAACGGCTTCTTGAACACCAATTTATCATTGCCGTTCAACGTATTAGGAGGAAAAGACATGCAAAACTTGCAAATGGTACGGGCGGGGGGACTCGAACCCCCACGGCTAAGCCTGCGGATTTTAAGTCCGCTGCGTCTACCAATTCCGCCACGCCCGCGCGGGTTCGCGCAATAGAGCGGCGTCGGACGCATCCTGCAACGGAAGTTTTTTGCTGTTTATCCCACGGCTTCCAAGGGGACGCCATCGAGCACGCTGTCGAGGATCATGTCGAGCGTTTCCATGCTGATCGGCTTGGGGATCGCCAGGTGATCATTGAACGCGCGCAGCACGTGGGTCGTGTCGGGTCCATAACCCGTGATGAAGGCAAACGGCAGTCCACGATCTTCCAAGGCCTGGGCGATCCTCGCCACAGTGCCGCCCTCGAGCGAAACGTCGAGCAGCGCGCCGCGGATCGGCGCGGTTTTCGCGGCAGCAATAGCCTCCTCCGCCGACGGGCAAGGCCCATAGACGGTCAGGCCTCGTTTAGCGGCGCCTGCGGTCAACACCCGGGCTTGGACCGGGTCATCTTCGCAGATGAGAATGGCATCGTTGGTCACGTCGTTCCCCCTGAACGCATCTTGAGGCCAGACTGTGACAGTAAAACGGTTCCCGAGGGATTAACCGAAGCGGAGAAATCTACTTCTCTTGGCCTTCTTGAATGGTCGCCTGCACGCCTTGGGTCGCAAACAGGGCTTTCACCGCGATCGCCGCCTGCTCCGCGGTGGCCGGATTGCGGCTCTTGCAGACGATGGAGAGCGGGCCACCCGTACCCGTGGGTCCAGGATAAGAGCCAATCTTCAGCCCCTTAAGGGCTGTCTCCAGATCTAGCAGCCCAGCGGCCAAAGTGCTCTCATGACCAACCCCCGTCACCGTGAACGCCGTCTCAGCCGGGCATTGCGGCAAGGTCTCCGCCACAACCTCGACCATGGCTGCGAAGATCGTGGGCACGCCAGCCATCACATGGACGTTACCTAGGATGAAGCCGGGCGCGCCAGAAACCGCGTTGTGGATCAGCTCCGCGCCATCAGGAATGCGGGCCATGCGGCGGCGCGCCGGTGTCAGCTCCTCGCCCTTGGCATCGTAGAAAGCTTGCAGGATCGCGATGGCGTCATCGCGATCCGAGATCGGCGCGCCGAAGGCCTCGGCAATCGCGTCCGCGGTGATGTCGTCATGGGTCGGCCCAATGCCGCCTGAGGTGAAGACTATGTCGGCCTTGTCGCTCAAAGCGCGCACAGCCTCCACGATCGCAGGGGTCTCGTCCGGCACCACGCGGACCTCGATCAACGGAATGCCGCGCTCGTTCAGCACGCCAGCAAGGTGGTGAGCGTTGCGGTCCTGCGTGCGGCCCGAGAGGAGCTCGTCACCAATCAACAAACAGGCGGCGCGGGGAAATTCTGGGTAAGTGGTCATGGCGCGCCCCTAAACGCTGTTGGCTCACGGTGCAAAGCGAGGCGTTTCGTCTTTCTGCGGCGAGGGCTATGGCCAGCTGATGCAATTTGCTGAACCTCTCCTGCCCGCCACACTTCTCCGCCGCTACAAGCGCTTCCTAGCCGACGTTGTGATGGCAGACGGCACGGAGACCACGGTCCACTGCGCCAATCCCGGCGCGATGTTGGGCGTCGCGCCAGAGAACGCGCCGTGCTGGGTCAGCGACTCCAAGAGCAAGACGCGCAAGCTGCCGCTCAGCTTAGAAGTGGTCGAATGCCCCTCACCACCCGGCGACACTTGCCTGGTAGGCATCAACACCCACCACCCCAACAGGCTGGCCGCCGAAGCGATTGAGTTGGGCCTCGTCGACGGCGTCGATCCCGCCGCTCCGCTGGAACGCGAGGTGCGCTACGGAGAGGAACGCTCGCGGATCGATCTGCTGCAGCGAGGGCCGCGCGATCTCTTCATTGAGGTCAAGAATTGCCACCTCCTCCGCCGCGACGACGGCGTGTCGGAGTTCCCCGACTGTGTCACCGCGCGCGGCCTCAAGCACCTTCGCGAACTGGTGCGTATGGTGGAGGAAGGTCACCAGGCGCTCCTGCTCTTCGTCGTGCAACGCGCCGACGCCACGGCGGTGACCAGCGCCGCCGATCTCGACCCAGCCTATGCTGAGGGTCTGACGTGGGCCGAGAAGAACGGCGTCCTGATGCGCGCCGTCCGCTGCACTGTCACACCGGAAGCCATCACGCCGGACAAGCCCCTGCCCGTGCACACCTGACCCTGGTCAACCGGCGCCCGCGTTCTTAGTTATACGGGAGGGAGCGGTGGATGATCTGGCAAATCTTGGGAACATTGGTGGGATTGGCGCTGATCGTGATCAGTCTGCCGCTGACCGTCTCCCCGATCCCCTTCGGCCTCATCCTGATGTTCACGGGGATCGTCATCCTTGTGGCCTCGAACCCGTTAGCAGCTGCGGCTTTGCGAGCGCTCCGCCGTCGCTACGCATGGGTCGATGGGCTGTTTGATCGCGCGCAGACCGTGCTGCCCGACGAACTGGCAGAGCCACTACGCCAGACGGATATCGAGCAGCCCGAGCCCGTCGCAAGGGCGGCGCCGGAAATGCGGCGCGTGGGTTATCCACGTTACCTTCGCTAGCCTTCCCTCACCTCGCGGATCGTCCTAAGGCCACCGTTCGAGTTTCGTTCCCTGCCCTTTGGAGCCTCCATGCCCGCTGCCTCCCGCTCGACCAAAGCTGTTGCGTCCTCCTACAGCGCCAAGGACATTGAGGTCCTCGAAGGCCTTGAGCCGGTTCGCAAACGCCCCGGCATGTATATCGGCGGCACCGACGAGCGGGCCCTGCACCATCTGTTTGCGGAAGTTCTCGACAATTCCATGGACGAAGCCGTCGCGGGCCACGCCAGCAAGATCGAAGTTCATCTTGATGCGGAGGGCTTCCTCAGCGTTGCCGACAATGGTCGCGGCATCCCCATCGACAAGCACCCGAAGTTCAAGACCAAGTCCGCCCTCGAAGTGATCCTCACGGAACTGCACTCAGGCGGCAAGTTCTCGAACAAGGCCTACGCCACATCCGGCGGCCTCCACGGCGTGGGTATCTCGGTGGTCAACGCACTGACCGATGACCTGACCGTGGAAGTGGCGCGCGATCGCACGCTCTATCGCCAGACCTATTCGCAGGGCCTGCCCACCTCGAAATTGCGCAAAGTGGGCGACGCGCCCAACCGGCGCGGCACCACGGTGAGGTTTCATCCGGACCCTGAGATCTTTGGTAAGAAAGCGGCGTTCAAACCAGCGCGGCTGTTCCGCATGGCTAAGGCGAAAGCCTACCTGTTCGGCGGCGTTGAGATCCGCTGGTCCTGTGACCCCGAGGCCTTGAAGGGCGATGACAAGACGCCCACCAAAGAAGTCCTGCGCTTCGACAACGGCTTGCGCGACTACCTGGCCTCGATCATTGGTGAGCGGCCTATTGTGACGGCTGAGGCCTTCTCGGGACGGGTTCAGAAAGAAGGCGGCCACGGCACCATCGAGTGGGCCATCGCGTGGGGGCCGGCGGGCTTCGAGGCACCGAGCGGTCAGATGGCGGACGGTTTCACCTCGTCCTACTGCAACACGGTCCCAACGCCCGAAGGCGGCACCCACGAGCAAGGCCTGCGCCAGGCCCTGACGCGCGGCCTTCGCGCCTATGCTGAGATGACGGGCAACAAAAAAGCGAGCACCTTCACCGCGGAGGACGTCCTCGGCACGGCGGCCGCCGTGTTGTCCGTGTTCGTCTCCAACCCTGAATTCCAGGGCCAGACCAAGGACAAGCTGGCCACGGCAGAAGCTACGAAGCTGACCGACGCTGTCATCCGCCCCGCCTTTGACCATTGGCTCGCTGATCACCCCAAAGAGGCTGAGAAGCTTCTGCAGCACGTCATCGATCAGGCGGAAGCCCGTCAACGACGTCGCAAAGAGAAAGAAGTCCAGCGCGCGAGCGCCATGAAAAAACTCCGCCTACCGGGCAAACTCGCTGACTGCACCGCTAAGGACCGGACGGGTACGGAGATCTTCCTCGTCGAGGGCGACTCCGCTGGCGGCTCCGCCAAACAAGCGCGCAACCGCGAGAAGCAGGCGATCCTGCCCCTGCGCGGTAAGATCTTAAACGTGGCCAGCTCCACCCGCGATAAGATCATGGCCAATCAAGAGGTAATGGATATCGCCCTCGCCTTGGGCGTTGGCCTTGGCAAAAACTTCGACGTTGCCGATCTGCGCTACGACAAGGTCATCATCATGACCGATGCTGACGTCGACGGCGCCCATATCGCCGCGCTCCTAATGACGCTCTTCTTCACAGAGATGCCGGAACTCGTCCGCGCCGGGAATTTATACCTCGCCCAACCTCCGCTCTATCGCCTCAGCCATGGCGGCAAGACCGTCTACGCCCTCGACGATGCTCAGCGTGAGGAGCTCCGTGCCACGTTCCCTTCAAACGCGAAAGTGGACGTGGGTCGGTTTAAAGGTCTCGGCGAAATGAACGCTGGTGACCTCAAGGACACAACGATGAACCCTGCCACGCGTCAGCTCGCGCGGGTCAAGCTTCCCGAAACCGAAGCGGACGCCGCCGACCTCTTCGGGCGCCTGATGGGCAAAAAGGCAGAACCACGCTTTGCTTTCATCCAAGAAAACGCCGCCTTCGCTCAGGAAGCGCTGGACGTGTAAAGAAAAAGCCCGGCCGCGACGGACCGGGCTTTCTCAAAATTGTTCAGTTAGCTGAAGCTTACGCTTTGGCCTTGCGGCGGCGGGCAAAGCCCAGTCCAGCAAGCGCTGGTGC
>JABSRH010000209.1 GCA_013215175.1 Parvularculaceae bacterium
ACCGGACCAAAGACGTCCACCTTTGGCGCCAAGGCGACATCAACCTCATCGCCAACTACGAGCCCCGTTCGGCAGCCTGGTTCTTCGCCCGTGAGCACGGACCGTCCGCATGCGGCATGGCTTTCCGCGTCCGCGATGCCCGCAAGGCTTACGACCACCTGATCGAACAAGGCGCTGAGCCGGTCCAGGTCACCACAGGGCCCATGGAGCTGCACATTCCCGCGATCCGCGGCATCGGCGGCGCCATCCTCTATCTCGTTGATCGGTACGGTGACGACCTTTCAATCTACGACATCGACTTTGAGTATCGCGAAGGCGTTGATCGCAAGCCAGAGGGCGCGGGCTTCGAAGTCATCGATCACCTCACGCACAACGTCTATACCGGCCGCATGGCTTACTGGGCCGACTATTACGAGAAGCTCTTCAACTTCCGCGAGATTCGCTTCTTCGATATCAAAGGTGAGTATACCGGCCTCACATCGAAAGCCCTCACGGCCCCTGATGGGAAAATCCGGATACCGCTCAACGAAGAAGGCGAGGGCGGCAAGGGCCAGATCGAAGAGTTCCTCCGCCAGTTCAACGGCGAAGGCATTCAGCACATCGCATTCAGCTGCCAAGACCTTCTCGGTTGCTGGGATCGCCTCAAGGCCCGCGGCATCCCGTTCATGACAGCTCCTCCGGACACGTACTACGACATGCTCGAAGGCAGGTTGCCGAACCATGGTGAGCCGGTGGACGAGTTGAAGGCGCGCGGCATTTTGCTCGACGGTACCACCGAGGGCGACTCGCCACGCCTCCTGCTGCAGATCTTCTCCGAAACGCAGCTTGGTCCGGTCTTCTTCGAGTTCATCCAGCGCAAGGGTGATGACGGCTTCGGCGAGGGTAACTTTAAGGCGCTGTTCGAGTCGATCGAGCGTGATCAGATCAATCGCGGTGTACTGAACGTCAAAGAGTCCGCCTGATGTCAGAGAAAGGCTTCACTATGGGCGGCGTGCACCACGTCGCCTACCGCTGCAAAGACGCTAAGGTCACCGCGGACTGGTACCTCGAGATGCTGGGCATGCCGTTTGACGTGGCCTTTGCCGAGGATCATGTACCTTCCACCGGCGCTTATGATCCGTACATGCACATTTTCCTCAATGCGGGGAATAACAACATCCTCGCTTTCTTTGAGCTGCCAGAGCAGCCTGAGATGGGGCGGGATCAGAACACACCGGAATGGGTGCAGCACATCGCCTTCCGTGTGCCGAGCATGGATGACTTGCTCGCGGCAAAGAAACACCTGGTGGCCAAAGGTGTCGATGTGCTGGGCCCGACAAACCACGGTATTTTCAAGTCAATTTACTTCTTCGACCCGAACGGCCACCGGCTCGAGCTGGCCTGCGACACAGGCACGCCAGAGCAATTGACGGAGCTGCGTCGTGTGGCGCCGGACATGCTCGAAGAATGGTCACAGACCAAACGGGCGCCTCAACATGCCGCTTGGCTGCACGAAGCAGCGCGCGCAGAACACGACGATAACGGAGAAAACGCATGAAACTCGCAAGTCTCAAGTCAGGTCGCGATGGCCAACTCGTCGTTGTCTCGAACGACCTCTCCCGTTGCTTGCCAGCCAGCGACGTCGCTGCGACGCTTCAAGCCGCCCTCGACAGTTGGGCCGAAGTCGAACCTCAGCTTCGCGAGCTCGCCGTCCGCCTTGAGGCAGGAGAGGGCGGCGCCTTTGATCAAGCTGCCTGCGCTTCCCCGTTACCGCGAGCTTTTCAGTGGGCGGACGGCTCAGCCTACGTCAACCACGTGGAACTGGTCCGCAAAGCCCGCGGTGCCGAGATGCCCGAGACATTCTGGACCGACCCCCTGATGTACCAGGGCGGCTCAGATGCCTTCCTCGCGCCGCAGGACCCGATTGTCATGCCGACCGACGAAGGCTGGGGCATCGACATGGAAGGTGAGATCGCGGTCATCGTTGACGATTGCCCGATGGGGATCAGCGCTCAGGACGCGCTGGGTAAAATCAGGCTGGTCATGCTCGTCAATGACGTCTCGCTGCGCGGACTGATCCCGGGTGAGCTGGCCAAGGGGTTTGGCTTCTTCCAGTCCAAACCTTCAAGCGCGTTCAGTCCGTGTGCGGTCACCCCTGACGCACTGGGTGACGCCTGGAAAGAAGGTAAGCTGCACCAGCCGCTGCATGTCGACTACAATGGAGAAGCTTTCGGCAGAGCTCATGCCGGCACCGACATGACTTTCGACTTCGGTCAGCTGATCGCCCACGCTGCCAAGAGCCGCCCGCTCAGTGCAGGGACGATCATCGGCTCAGGCACTGTGTCCAACAAACTCGACGGTGGCCCGGGTAAGCCTGTGGCTGAAGGCGGCGTTGGCTATTCGTGCATCGCCGAGATCCGCATGATTGAGACGATTGCCAGTGGTGGTCCGTCGACATCCTTCATGAAGTTTGGTGATCGGGTCGGCATCGAGATGCTGGACGAGCAAGGCCAATCCATCTTCGGCCGGATCGACCAAACCGTCGAGAAAAGCGCCTAGCTTCACCGAGCGCTGGCCGAGCGGTGAGCTCGGCCAAGACTCCACGCACTAACACGGCCGCGAGCAACCTTGACCTTGGCTGTCTCCTATGTTGAATTGAATTCAATTCAACATAGGATCGATTGCGCCCCAATGCAAAAAATCACGGCACCTCAACGCTTAATGGATGCGGCAGAGCAAGAGCTGATTGCCAGCGGTGGGCATATGGAGATGAGTGCCGTTGCCAAAAGAGCTAAGGCGTCGGTGGGACTAGCGTACCATCACTTCGGCTCAAAAACCGGCCTGATGGCTGCGGTTGTGGACCGCTTTTATGGCCCGCTCAGGGCCATCGCTCTGGGCGATGAAATCCCTGTCGAGTGGGAATGGCGCGAGCGGGAAAAGGCCCGCACCGCAGCGTTGATCGCCTATTTCTACGACCGTCCTTTGGCACCCTTGGTGGCCGGACGCTTGGCTCGCCAGCCAGAAGTGCTCGATATCGAGCAGAACCATCGCGATGCGCTTCTCGAGATGGGCGCGCGCAACATCGCCCAGGGCCAAAGGCTCGGCGTGGTGGCGCCTGAACTTGCACCGTCAGAAACCGTCGCCATGCTGATGGGTGGCCTGCGCTTGGCCATCGATCGTGCGATCACGTCCGAAACGCGCCCACCAAGGGAACAACTGCTCGAGCAGGTCTGGCTCTTCTGCCGCGGCGCCCTGCGTCTCGATGAACATCACCCGCAAAATGACGAAGGAGAGCACTGTGTCAGATGACTTCAGCTTTCAGACTTACAATGACGATGACCACGCCCAAACCCATCAACGACTAAAACCACACGCCGATCGAAGCGCTCCGGAAGTGGACGCCGATTTCGAGACGCTGATGCGCGATGGCTATGTGATCATCGAAAGCCTCCTGGCGCCAGACACTTGTGCCGCGATCAAGAACGACGGGCTAGAGCTACTCGGCCGAACAGGCCGGAACCCCTTCGAAGGTCAAAAAACGCAGAGAGTCTATGATGTCCTGTCTAAGACCCGGCAGACCGATCCGCTTGCTGATCATCCTCGTATTCTGGGTTTGATGGATCGATTGTTCCAACCTGGCTTTCTTCTATCTCAGAGCCAGATCATCAACATCTTGCCCGGTGAAGCCGCGCAGCAGCTCCATACCGACGATGCCTTTTACCGTCTGCCAAGGCCACGCCAGCCTCTGGGCGCGGCTACGGTATGGGCTATCGATGCGTTTACAGAGGAAAATGGTGCAACGATCATGGTGCCTCAGAGCCATGGCTGGGGCGACGATCGCTTGCCGCTGAGTCATGAGGCGATACCCGCCGTCATGCCCGCTGGGTCGGTGGTCTTCTTCTTAGGGACGACTTGGCACGGCGGGGGCGCCAATGCCTCGGACAGCGCTCGCTTCGCCGTCACGCACCAATATTGCGAGGCTTATATGCGACAGCAGGAGAACTACCTCCTCGAGCTGTCCAAAGACACCGTTCGCGCCATGTCACCTGAGCTGCAGGCCCTGGTCGGCTATTCCATTTTCCCGCCATTCATGGGGATGGTGAACGGCATGCATCCCTTGCGGTTGCTCAATGACGAAGCTTGAGCCAGTGTGGCGCTTGACATGATGCGAAATGTATATACATTGGTATGCATCGTATAGCTCGAGAAGGTGTCTTTTACCGTGCCTGAGGGCAAGCAGACAAAGAAAAAGTCTAAGAAAGACAGTCAGCTCGTCATCCGGCTTCACCGAGCGGAGCGGGACGCTTTCGTCGAGCTATGCGATGACCTGGATACCAGCGCGGCCAGGGAGATCCGACGTTTCATCAAGTCGTTCCTGCGTGAGCATGGGGCCGATGATCACGAGGCGGATCAGTAGCGCGTCAGTGAAGGAGAACTTTCGATGTCGAAGAAAGTCAAAGCTCTGAAAAAAGAGATCAAAGCTCGTAAAGGCAAGATCGCCAACCACGAAGCCAAACTGAAAAAGGCGAAGAAGCAGCTGAAAAAAGCCGCTTAAGCCATCAAAAGAGCCCGCTGCCACACCCAGCGGGCTTTTTTGTGCCTGAAGGCCGGTCAGTCCGGTGCCCGACGTGGGTCTCACGGTCCTTCAGGTTTGCGACGGAAGAGGCTAGTCCGGGGAAATGCCGCTCACAGACAAGCTAATGATCCAAACGCTTCGGCTTCTTGCACTAGAGGCGAGTGAGCAAATTCGTCTGTTCCCTGCTTATGTGCCTGGCGCAGACGAATTGGCCTTGTTGTTTGAAGACGCCAAGATGCGCCTCCGAGCCGACGAAGCCATGCCTGAAATTTCT